>JBAUBR010000443.1:0-36213 GCA_049676965.1 Occallatibacter sp. | reverse complement strand
GGCGAAGAGCTTTGTTCCGTCCGGCGAGAAGACCAGGTCGCGGGTCCAATGGCCGCCGCCGCGCAGGCGGCCGCCACCGGGCAGGTCGGCCAGGTGCTGCGGCGGGCCGTCGGCCTTCAGTTGTCCGTTTTGGTAGGGGAAACGCACGATACCGTCGGTGTTGCCGACGTAGAGCCACTTGGGATCGGGCCCCGCAGGATAAAACGCGATGCCGAAGGGCAGGTTCAGTTCGCTCGAGAAGACCGAAACCTGGGCGGCTTTCCCGTCCGCGCCAACGCCGCGAAAGACCTTGATTTTGCCCGTCTGGCTCTCGGCCAAGAACAGGTCGCCGTTGGGAGCGAAGCGCAGCAGGCGGGGATTGTCGAGACCGGTGGCGTAGAGCTCGACTTTGAAGCCCTTGGGCGCTTTGGGCCACGCATCCGCCGGCCGGGCCACCACGGTCGGCCCATTGTCGACCGACTGCTCGGGCATGGGCTGGGGCAGGTCGGCAACAGTGAGATGCCGGCGCGTGCCGGGTGACTCGTGGGCGGCGTCGGTAAATGCGCTCTGGCCGGTGAGAACGCCTCCTGTGGTGGCGGCGGCGACCGGCTCGGCGGATGAGGCCGCATCGGGCGCGGCGGAGTTCGAAGAGCGGCAGGCAAACAAAGCGAGAGCGCAGACAAGGGGAGACAACTTGATGAATCGGCTCATGAAACCTCTCAAAGGAAATCAGGGCTGCGAACGGGAAGGGGATTTGAAAGGGTCGATGCGTGCCATCGACGCTCTCCGGTGGGCATTTACAACACTCTCTGTTTTTCAGACGATTGCATCGCCGGAAAGTCTCCGTCGAAATCGATGGTTGTGGATGAATCGATTCGAGTTAACTCGAATTCCGCTCCTTGGCGGCGCCCTGCCAAGCACCGTGCCCCATCTTTTCGCGCTTTTTGCGAAAAGGTGGGAATCCACAGCTCTACGTTCTCATTTCTCGGCTTGCGGCGCGGAGTTCTCATCCGAGGCCAGGCCGCCGAGCAGGTTCGGCGACAGCGTGGCCGTGCCCAAGACGCGATTGCCCTTGTCGGTGACCGCCGCGGTATTCAGTAATTGTTTCAGCGCCAGGTTGGCGGGGATGTCGGCCAGGTTTATGGTCACTCCGCGGGCCAGGGTCACCAGCGTGGCCAGCGCAGCGGCCTGCCGGGCGGCCACTTCGTTGCTGGCCGCGATCTCTTCGAAGCGGAACCGCAGCAGCCCCTTGGCCGAGAGCGCCGGAGCCACGCTGGCGATGATGGTGGAGTCGGGTTCGAGCGGCAGCTTGAGGCCGAATACCGTGATCGCGCCGCTCTCGGAGAACGGCAGCCCGATTTCGCCCACGCCCCAGGCAAAGGCCAGCAGCGGCACTTCGTGGTAGTGCTGGCCCAGCAGAGAAGAGCCGGCAAAGGGCAGCGCCGCGGTGCGGTGGCGGTCGAGCATGGAGTGGATCTGCTCCGGCGTCGGGGTATTCGAAATGGCCACCATGTCGTAGCCGATGCGCGCTACGCGCACCGTGCGGCCCTCGGATGGGATGTCGAAGACGGTGTGGCCGGCGTAGGTCTCGCGCGAGGCGGCATGGGCCTCGAGCCAGTCGTTCAGGCGCTTGCCCTTGAGCTTGCCTTCGAGCACCATCGAGTAGGCCACAGGGCCGTTGGGTCCGTTGGGGTCCTGCATGCGATGCAGCGCGATGGCCGCTTCGTCCACGTCGCGCTCCCAGTCGATGCCTGTGGCATCCACGAATTGCTGGTAGTCGGGCACGCGCACCGGCGGCTTGAGCTGCTTTTGAAGGAATCCCCGCAGCGGCCTGAAATTGATGTAGACGATGCCGTCGGACTCCGGCAAGAGGCGCGCCGCCTCCGGCGGAGCCTTGGAGCGCAGAAAGATTGCCACGGCCAGCAAAAGCAGGACCGCGGCCACGATGAGGAGCGTTCTGCGCGTGCGTCGGTGCATTCGAATGCGGGCGCTGGGCCACCGCGCGGCCGGAGTCGCCCAAAATCAAGCATATCGGCTCGGGCCGGTGCTCGGCGGATTCAGGTGGTAGGTCCGGGCTTTAGCCCGGACACCCGGCTGGCCAAATGGACAGGCCTTCAGGCCCTGAGGAATGCCTTTTCGTCCGCCTTCACGTCCTGAGATGCTCCGGCATCGCATCGAGCCGATCCGTCCATTGCGTATGCACGAACCGGTACTCGCCGAGATTTCGCCGCTCGGGATTCCGTGCAATATAAGCCAACTGATTTTGAAAATCCGCCGCATCCCGAATCCGATGCTCATGGAAACCGGGCTGCCAAACTTCACCTGAGAATTGTTTTCGAACGGCAAAAGAGAATCCGCCCTTAACGCATTGCGCGCATCGCTCGACGGATTGCCCGGCCGCCGGAGTGACCAACAAATGAAAATGCTCCGGCATAATGGCGAAGCCGTGCAGGGCGTAGCGGCCCTGGTCTCGATATCGGAAGATCGTTTCGAGCAACAGCTCCGCATTCGCGGTGCGAACAAAAAGGGCGCGTCTTTGGTAGGTCGTGCTCGTAATTGCGTAAGTATTGACACCGGCATTCATTGAAGGGTCTGTAAAAGCACGCCTCAGGGGCTAAAGCCCGCGACATTTTCGCTGCGTATTTTGCCAGGACTAAAGTCCTGGCCTACCAGCCTCGCTCGACGGGGTACATCACGGTAGGCCGGGACTTTTGCAGGCACGCCGACTTATTTCTTCTTGTCCCAGTCAGCGAGGATTATTTCGCACGCCTTTTTTACGTCTCCCCGGATGCTTCCACCCTCCTTGGTCCGGGAAATAAGATCGCCGTCCTTATTGGCGATCTGAATCTGGTTGTCTCGCGCGAATCCGTGTTCGATGTGGTTCAAAACAACTGTGTAATCGGCCGCATTCTGGTTAATTGTCACCCGAACGCCATCGCAGTCCCTCTCGAAATCCTTGCTCATTTCCATCGACTGATCGCGGACCGCGTTCCATTGGTTTCCCTTGCTCGCCGATTGGAGAAAAACACGCGGTTTGTTCTCAGCCGCTACCGGCGTAGGTGAGGCCGCATTGGCATCTAAGGGCGCTGGAGCCGAAGCGCTCGGCGTCGCCGGCGCGCCAGAAGTCTTTTGGACGATGGCGGAAACAACTTTATCGCTGACGCCCGCCTTTTTCAGAGCGATTATTCCGTCGGTGGAAGCATCGTAACTCCCAGCTTGCGAGCCAATCGTCGTCACAATCAGGTCGTCGGAAAGGCCGGCCTTAACCATCTTGACAATTGCGTCGTTATTGAGAGTTTGTTGAGCAGCCAAATGCGAGCAAAGCACCAACAATGAAACAGCGAGCCAGTTCCTGGACATGCTTCTCCTTGTCTAACGATAAATTGGGAAGGTCATCAAATCATCCTCCTTATGAGCGATGAAAGCAAGGAGTTTTCGATTTTAGTCGCGTGCCGCCTGATTCAATTGTGACGCGATCCGGCGAGTGTTTGTAGCCATTTTATTACTTTATAAACAAAACCAACTCTAACTCGCAGCAAAAAGCCCGCCGCGCAATGCGCGGCGGGCTTTCCGGAGTTATAACCCGAGTTACTGACTTACGGCCTTCACATGGTCGCCGGTCTGGAAGCCGGAGCCGGAGACGGGCGTGCACACGGCTGAAACGTCGTCCACATCGGTGGCCTTGATGATGCCGATGGAGTTAGTGAGGCGGCGAATTACTGCGCCCGTCGCGGGATCCTTGATCTCCTTGGTCACGCGCACCACTTCAAGCTGGTCGCCCACGTTGACACCGGCCCTTTTGCCCACGTTGAGCACGATCTGTCCGCCATCGACCGCTGCTATCAACCCGTCGATGGTGATGGTGCGCATGGAGACCTTGGGCGCGTCGGCGATCATCTCCGCGGTCAGCTTGTCCACGGCGCTTTTGGTCGCTTCGCCGATGATGGTGTTCTGAAAGTCGCTGGAGCCGAAGTCGGCGTTGCCGCCGCCGAAGCCGTGCCAGTTGCCGCCGCCGCCCAGGAGCGAAGTGCTGGAGCGCGAGGACTGGCCCTGGCCCTCGGCCACGCCCAGGATCTCCGCGGTGTCGATGTTCACGATGCGCGCGGTGATCCCCACATTGGCGTTCGATTTGGAGTGGCCGATGCCGCCCAGGCCGAATCCGCCCCAGTTGCCGCCGCCCCCACCGATGTTCTTTTTCTGCGTCTCGTTGCCGAATTCGGTGATGCTGCCGATGACCATGGCGTCAATTCCCAGCAGCTTGCCGATCTTGGCTGCGCTGGTGGGGTCGGCGCGGTTGGAGTTGGAGAAGTTCTGCTCGGCCAGGATCTTATCCATCGCCGCGCGCTCGATGACGGAGTAGGTGCCATCCTTGACCAGATCGGTCACCAGCAGGTCGCGGATGCCCTTGCCGATGTCCACGTTGGTGCCGAAGATGGCCGAGGAATAGGTCTGCACGGTGGCGTAGTCGAAATCCATAATCGCGAGACGGGGCCTGCGCTTGGCTGGTGCGGTCTGCGCGTCTGCTGAGACGCAGACACTTCCGGCAGCCATAGCGGCCAGAACGGCCAGAATGGGCAAAAATCTCTTCATTGGACTTCCTCTTGAATGGAAAATATGGTCGAGAGTAGGGTTTACCGTTCCAACTCTTCCTGTCAAGCCAAATCTATGGTGCACGCCGCCGGAGGTACGTTACAGGTGCGCCGGCGGTAACCGCGTCGACCTATAGCCTGAGCGCCGCTCCACGCTCCTGCGCCTGGCTTGCGAATGCTGCTTCTTCCGGCGTCTCCGGCTTCAACGAATCCAGATTGATCGCCACGTTGGCCAGCGCGCCCTCTCTCGCCGCTCTCGCCAGCGCGATTGCCGTCGTCAGGTCGGAGCTCATGTTGGGATTGGTGATCGGCTTCAGCGCCGCCGCGATCCGCTCCACTTCGGCGACCGCTTCAGCAACGCCCAACGGCACGCTGGTGGCCTGCTGGAGTGCAGCGTTGATAAGTCGGGCGCCGTCGGGCGACTCCTTGGCGGCTTTGTAGGCCTTCATCACAACGTTGTACGACTCGGCGTCGGCGTCGATGGCAGCCTTCAGCTCCTCGCGAAGCTGGTTGAGGCGGGCGATAGATTCGCTGAGCTGGATCTCGTGCTGGACGTAAGCTTTTTTGCCGCGCGACATCGCTGCAACCATGCCGGCCAATCCGGCTGCCATGGCGCCGCTGGCCGCAGCCGCGCTTCCGCCTCCGGGTGTCGCAGTCGGCGCGGCAAGCTGTTCGATGAACGGTTCGATGCCAGCGCGCAGCCCGGCACTGGGACCGCCGGGCGCCATCTTGCCGCTCATCACCGCGGCGAGGCGGTTTTCCAGGATCAGCGACGAATCGAAGTTCTCCACCTGGAGGAACCATTCGGCGGCCTGCTCCAAAGCGAGCTTGGGAATGAGCCCGACGATCTCGCTCGAAACAGGCACAATGCCGTAGCGCGCGGCCTCACGCTTCACGAATTCGAAGACGCGATGAATGGGCGTCTGCTCGAAGTCGGTCAGGTTCATCGAGACCTGCGCTTGCCCGCGCACCAGAAATCCCGCGCCTTTGACGAAGCGCAGGCCGCCGGTAGAAAAGCGCACCGCCTTGGCGATCTTTTTGGCAATGTCGACGTTTTCCGTATTGAGGAAGACGTTGTAAGCGATGAGGAACTTGCGCGCGCCTACCACCGTGGCGCCGGCCGTGGCATGCACGCGCGGCTCGCCGAAATCGGGCTTGCGCGCGGGGTTGGTGGCGATCTCGTCGCGAATGCCTTCGAACTGGCCGCGGCGGATGTTTTCGAGATTCTGCCGTTCGGGCGTGGTCGCGGCGGCTTCATAAAGATAGACCGGAATCGCGAAGCGCTTCGCGATCTCGGCGCCCACGTGCCGCGCCATGGCCACGCAATCTTCAAGCGTGACGCCGTCGATGGGGATGAACGGAACCACGTCGGCAGCGCCCATGCGCGGGTGCGCGCCCTGGTGCTGCGTCAGGTCGATCAGCTCTGCCGCCTTGCCCACGCCGCGAATGGCCGCTTCCTGAATGGCTTCGCGCTCGCCGACGAGCGTGATCACGCAGCGATTGTGGTCGGCGTCCATCTCGCGATCGAGAAGATACACGCCGGGAAGCTTCATGGCGTCGACGATGGCATCGACCTTGGCCTTATCGCGGCCTTCTGAAAAATTGGGAACGCATTCGACAAGTGTGTTAGGCACGGAGAGAAGGATAACGAGCGGCGGCGTGGAGCGGCAACCGGGCGTGAACGAAGGCGGCAGTTACCGTCGGCGCGCGAAGAGCCGGCTGATCAGATCCATCCGACCGATTCCCATCCACTGCGTGACGCCGAGATAGATTGCCGAGTAGGGAATGAGCACACAAGGGCCGACCACGAGCGGCCGGTGAAAAGGCAGAGCAGTCTTGATGCCGTATCCGGCGAGGCCTGCCGCGATCGCTATGAGCCAGAGCTTAGTGGTGCGCGAGCGCGCGGACTGCACCGCGCCGATCTGGTTGTGGAGCGCGCGGCGCAGCAGCAGGAACTCAAGCCAGCCCGCGATGCCGGCCGAGAGCGTGAGCCCCGCGGCGCCCCAGCGCTGGCTGATTCCGAGCAGGCGCGGAACGGGCAGCGCGCACAGATAACCGAGCGCCAGCGTGAGCGAGACGCGAATCAGCGCGAACTTGAGCGGCGTGCGCGTGTTGCGCAGCGCATAAAAGGCCGAGGAGTAGAGGCGCCCGGAAGTAGACGCGAGCAGGCCCACGGCGGAGCCGGCGAGAACTCCCCAGACGAACAAAACATCCGCGCGCTGGAACTGGCCGGAGCGATAAATGAAAGCGACGATGACATCGCCGAGCAGGACGAAGGCGACGGCGGATGGAATGACGAAGAAGGCGATCTGCTGCAATCCCTGCGTCAGCCGCTGGCGCAGCGCGCCGGCGATCTCGGCCTGCGTGCCCAGCTCGCTGGACATGGCGGGCAGCTCCGCGGCCGAAACCGCCATGCCGAACAGGCTCACCGGCAGCGTGTAGAGCGTTTGCGCGTAGCCCAGCGCGGAGACCGCGCCGGTGCCCAGAAAGCTGCCCAGCCACGCATCGATGTAGGCGCTGATCTGCACCACGCCGCGGCTCAGAAACACGGGGAAGAAGTTCGTGCTCACCGTCTTCACGTGCTCCGCTGCGGCGTTGACGCGCAGGCGCAGCGGCCACAGATAGCGCATTACGGTGGGCAGTTGCACGGCAAACTGCAGCCCGCTGCCGACCACCGAGCCGATGGCGAGCAGCACGGCCAGGCGGGCCTGCGAGTGATTGCGCCCCGCCCACAGCAGGGTGGCGATCATGGCGATGTTCCACACCACCGGAGCCGCGTAGGAAAGAAAGAATCGGCGATGGCTGTTGAGAATGCCCAGGCACCATGCCGAGAACACCAGCAGAGCCGCGCCGGGAAAAAGAATCTGCACCAGGCGAATAGTGAGCAGGCGCTTGTCGCCGTGAAATCCGGGCGCGATCAGGTCGATGAGCCAGGGCGTAGCGAAGATCCCCGCGACAACCAGTAGGCTCGTGACCACAAGCAGCAGCGCGAAGATGGCTTCGGCCAGTTGTGATGCCTCTTCGTGGCGGCCTTCGGCATCGAGCCGCGCGTAGACGGGGATGAACGATGCCGAGAGCACACCCTCGCCGAAGAGATTCTGCAGAAAATTGGGAATGCGGAACGCGGCGCGAAAGGCGTCGGCGGCGTCGGAGTTGCCGAAGTAGTGCGCGAAGACGCGGTCGCGGACCAGTCCCACAAGGCGGCTGAGCAGGATGCCGGTGGCCACGGCGAGGGTGTGCGCGCGGGTCGATGTGCGGTTGGGCTGCGGCTTCAAACCACGATTATATGAGGAGTGAAGACGGCTGCCGCGCTATTGCGTCACGATCTGGCTGGCGATGCGGTCGTACTCGGCTTGCGTAATCACGTCTCGCTGCACAAGGTCGTCGGAGCGGCTGTAGGGCCGGTTGGCGACGATGCGGTGTGCGCGGACGGCATCGATGCCGGGCAGCGTTTCGAGGTCCGCTTCCGGCGCCTGGTTGATGTTGACCGGACCGGTTTTCTTCAGGCCGTCGACCACTCCCTGAACAACCGCCTTGGTGTCGCGAGCGGCCTCTCGCGTGGCCTTTGCCGTATCTTGCCGGATCTGATCGGGATTCGGATTCCGATTGGGAGAGCAACCGGCCAATCCCGCCAAACTTGCGACTAATATAAAGAACCCAATACGCTTCATACCTGCTTCGATGCGGGTGATTGGCACGGCAGCGGCCTTGAAACCCACATTTCACATGGGCCGCTGGCCGAACCGGCCCTCCCGGCGCTATCGTCGATGGAGGAGAAATCATGGCGACCCTGGCTCCCACCACGATTCGCGCGCCCCGCGGCAGCAAGCTCACCTGCAAGGGCTGGCAGCAGGAGGCGGCGCTGCGCTGCCTGATGAACAATCTCGATCCCGCGGTTGCCGAGCGCCCGCAGGACCTGGTCGTCTACGGCGGAATCGGCCGCGCCGCGCGCAACTGGGAGTGTTTCCACGCCATCGTGCGCGAGCTCGAGCGCTTGGGCAACGAGGACACGCTGCTCATCCAGTCCGGCAAGCCGGTGGGTGTGTTTCCCACGCACGATCTCGCGCCGCGCGTCATCATCGCCAACTCCAACCTGGTCGGCCATTGGGCCACGTGGCAGCACTTTCACGAGCTCGACCGCAAGGGCCTGATCATGTATGGGCAGATGACCGCGGGGAGCTGGATCTACATCGGCACGCAGGGCATTTTGCAGGGTACGTTCCAGACCTTTGCCGTGCTGGCCGAGCGCCACTTCGCCAAATCGAGCGGATCAGGCACATTGAAGGGCAAGCTCGTCGTCACCGGCGGTATGGGGGGAATGGGTGGCGCACAGCCGCTCTCGGTCACGCTGAACGGCGGCGTGTTGCTGGGAATCGACGTCGACCGAGCCCGCATCGAGCGCCGCGTGGAGACTCGTTACTGCGATACCCTGAGCGAGAATCTCGATGAGGCGCTCGCCTTGTGCGAAGCGGCCAGGCGCGAGGGCCGAGCACTTTCAGTAGGCCTGGTGGGCAACTGCGCCGATGTTTTGCCCGAGCTTGTGCGACGCGGCGTGGAGATCGACGTGGTCACGGACCAGACCAGCGCGCATGATCCGCTCAACGGTTACATCCCGCAAGGACTCTCATTGAACGAAGCAGCGGAGCTGCGCAAGCGCGACCCGCACGAATATGTTCACCGCTCGACCGCGTCGATGGCGGTGCACGTCAATGCAATGCTGGCGATGCAGAGAGCCGGCGCGATTGCGTTCGACTACGGCAACAACATTCGCCGCTTTGCTGCGGATGCGGGCTGCGTGGACGCGTTTCTCATTCCCGGCTTCGTGCCCGAATACATTCGCCCGCTCTTCTGCACCGGCCAGGGTCCATTCCGGTGGGTCGCGCTGTCGGGCGATCCCAAAGACATTGCCCGCACCGACGAGCTGGCGCTCGAGCTCTTCCCGGAGAACGAAATCCTCACCCGCTGGCTGCACCTGGCGCGCGGCCGCTTTGCGTTTCAGGGGCTGCCGGCGCGCATCTGCTGGCTGGGCTACGGCGAGCGCGCCAAGATGGGCGAGGCCATGAACGAGCTGGTGCGCAAGGGCGAGTTCTCCGCTCCTGTCGCCATCGGCCGCGACCACCTCGACACCGGCTCGGTGGCCAGTCCCTATCGCGAAACCGAAAAGATGCTCGACGGCTCGGATGCCATCGCCGACTGGCCGCTGCTCAACGCGATGCTGAACACGGCATCCGGCGCGAGCTGGGTCAGCTTCCATCACGGCGGCGGCGTGGGCATGGGCTACTCGCTGCACGCGGGGCAGGTCACGGTGGCCGACGGCTCCGCCAACGCTTCGCGCCGCATCGAACGCGTGCTCAACAACGACCCTGGCCTGGGCGTTGCGCGCCACGCCGACGCGGGCTATGAGCTGGCTCGGCAGACTGCACGCGAAAAAGGCATTCGCATTCCGATGGCAGGCGAGTAGCCGTGTCGAACTCGGTTGCGATTCTCGATATTGGTCAACTTGTCACTCTTCGCGGCCCCGCGCGCCCGCGCGTGGGCAAAGAACTCGGCGAGCTGGCCCTCGTCGACGACGCGGCGATGTTCATTCGCGATGGGCGCATCACTGAAGTGGGCGCCTACTCCGAACTCCGGACCCGAATTCCGCACGACGCGATTGTCATTGACGCCGAATGCCGCTGCGTCACGCCCGGCTTCGTCGACGCGCACACGCATCTGGTCTTCGCCGGCAACCGCGCCCAGGAGTTCGAGCAGCGTATCGCGGGAGCCACCTATCAGCAGATCGCCGCTGCCGGCGGGGGCATCCTGCGCACCGTCGCGCTCACCCGCGCAGCGAAGGAAGACGACCTGCTCGCCGCCGCGCGCCGCCATCGCGACTGGATGCTGCGCACGGGCACGACCACGATGGAAGCAAAATCCGGTTACGGGCTCGACCGCGAGACTGAATTTAAAATGCTGCGCGTGATTGCGCGGCTGAATCGGGAAGGCCCAATAACCATCGTCCCCACGCTGCTGGCCGCGCACACTGTCCCGCCGGAGTTCACCGATCGGCGCAATGATTACGTCCGCTCGGTTGCCGAAGAGCTGATTCCGGAAGTCGCTGCCGCCGGCCTCGCGCGCTACTGCGACGCATTTTGCGACGACCACGCCTTCACCGTCGACGAAACGCGCACCGTGCTCGCCGCAGCAAAACACCACGGCCTCGGCCTTCGCATCCACGCCGAGCAGTTTCGCCCCGGCACCGGCGCGGCACTTGCCGCCGAGCTCGGCGCGGTCACCGCCGATCATCTGGAGACCGTTGCTGAAGACACGCTCATCCAACTTCGCAGCGTCGGCGTGCAACCCGTCCTGCTGCCCGGCTCGGTCTTCGCGCTCAGCCGCACCAACTATCCACCGGCGCGAAAGATGGTCGAGCTTTCCCTCGCCATCGTGCTCGCCACCGACTTCAATCCCGGCTCGTCGCCTGTATCATCCATGCCGTTCATGCTCTCGCTGGCTTGCCTGCAGATGCGCCTCTCGCCCGCTGAAGCGCTCTCGGCCGCGACCATCAACGCCGCACACAGCCTCGCCCTCGGCGATCGCGTCGGCTCGCTCGAACCCGGCAAACAAGCCGACTTTCTCATCCACGAGTTCACCGATTATCGCGAGCTAGCCTACTTCGTCGCCGCGCCAAACCGGCCGCGCGTATTCATCGCAGGAAAGGAAGTCACGCCTTGACTCCAGCGCAGAAAAACAATTTTGGGTGCCCCAGGTCTCGTCCGCCGCGGCGGATGAGACCTGGGATACCACGAATCCTCATTGGTCAGATCGACCGACTATTGCTGATTCGCCCCCGGCTTCTCCGGTGAGGAGCTCTTCATCCGCCCCAGATCGACGCCAAAATCGGGGTTTTCCCGCGTTCCGCCGATGTGGATCGGGACCTCGGTTCCGGCGCCGTCTTTCTTGAAGAAGCGATCGGCGGGCTTGAGCAGAAATCCCTTCCATCCGCCCACCATCTGCGATACCGTGGCCTGCATTTTTGCGATCCCGGTAAAGTTCAGCACGCCGCCCTCCAGGCCGTAGGTGCCGCGCAGCTCGATCTGCGCGCCGGGCACGTTGTAGTTCAACTGCGGCAGGGTGATGACGCCCGCGGCCATGGTGAATTGGCCATCCATCTCCGAATCAATGGGCTCCGCGCCGGCGGATTTCAGCTCGTTGGGATGCCCCAGGCCGCGCAGGCTCAGTTCGCGGATGCGGTCCTGAACCTTTGTGCTCGTGAACTGCGCCTGCTCCAGGCGAAAATTGCCGTCGAGCGTCATGCGCTCCTGCACCGGCGCGGTGGCCGGAGGGATGTGCAGCATTGTCTTCACCGTCACGTCTCCAGTGAGCAGCGGGGTGGGCGATTTGCCGACCAGCGTCAGGAAGTCCTCGATGCGCGCCTTGTCGACCGTCACGGTAAGGGCGATGTCGTGGCCGGCGTCGTGCAGGTTGCCGCTGGGGCCGGCTGTCAGGCGCACAATCTGCCCCTGGGCGAGAAAGTGCGAGCGGCCCAGCGTGGCCTCCACCGAGTCGAGCCAGGTATCGCCGTCGGTCGCGTCTACCTTGGCGTTGAAGCGCGTGTGCAGCGGGAGAGCACTGCCGAAGTGCGTGAGGCGAAAGTCCGGCGTGTCCGTCTCGCCATTCACCACCAGGTTGCGCAGCGTGCCCGCGTATTGCCCGGTCGAGGAGAGGATGCCGGCAATGCCCTTGAAGCTGGCGAGATCGGCGTTCTCGAAGCGATAATTGCCGTTTACCGGCGACTCTCCGGGATCGTCGGCCTGCCAAGGCCCAAAGCTGCCGGCCGATGTGATCGTCCCTTTTGGGCGCGGGTTGGTCAACACCGCGTCGAAGTTCATGGTTCCGCTCGGAGTGATGTTGGTGAGCTTGAGATGAGCGATCTCAAACGTGAGCGGCAGCTTTCCCGGCTTGCTGGTTTCGAGCACCAGTTGGGCATTGGTGCAATCAATCGAATCAATCGCCAGAGTCATCCAATTCGATACGCGTTTCGATTGCGCTGGAGCCGCCGCTGGGCTCGAAGCTTCGGCGGCGCCGCTTGACCCCGGCGCTGCCGGTTGAGCGCCCGGAGAGTTCGCAGCGATTGCCGCGGCCTGCTCGAATCGCGATCTTGGCGGCAAATGGATCGCGAGCCCATTCAATTTCACCGTGCGGATTTCTATCGGCTTGCCGGGCCGGTAGTGCAGCGGCGCGCGGAAATGGAACTCGTCGAGGCGAATCATGGGGTCGCTCGCTTCCGTGGCGGGCGCGGGAACGCTGGCCAGTTGCGCCGGCTGCCAGATACGCAGTCCCTTGCCTTCGGCCTCCAACCCATGCACCAGCGAGACATGAAAGCTGTCGAGTTCCACGCGCGCGTGGAAGTGCTGGGAAAGCGCCGTCACAATTTGCGCGCGCAGAAATGGCTCAACCCGGCGCAGCGCCACTGCGGCGGCCACGGCCAGCGCGACCAGCGCCACAAGAACTGCGCCCGCAAGCCACATCAGCCAGCGGTTCCTGTGAAAAAACGATGGCCGCGTTTCGACCACATCGCGTCTCCCCGACAATCTCCATTGTCGCAGCATTCGTGAGATGCAGGATGGAGCGAACGAGCAGCCTGCCCCATTTCTTCGACTCGCCGAATCCGCCGGCGCCGTTGGTATTCTGGCCGCATGATCCCCGAGGGCAGAACGGAGCGGCTCATCCTCAAGCCACTGGAGCTGGACGACGCGGAGCAGATCCAGAAGATCTTTCCACACTGGGAGATCGTCCGCTATCTGCTGAACCGCGTACCGTGGCCTTATCCGCCCAATGGGGCGCTGCAATATTGCCGCGACGAGGCGCTGCCGCAGATGCGCCGCGGCGATGCGTGGCATTGGACGATCCGGCTGAACGCCGAGCCTCGCCTTGTGACTGGAATCATCAGCCTGCGACGGGGCGAGCGGGAAAATCGCGGGTTCTGGCTGGGGCTGCCGTGGCAGGGGCGGGGCATCATGAGCGAGGCTTGTTCATGGGCCAACGACTTCTGGTTCGAGACCCTGGGATTTCCCGTTCTGCGGGTTGCCAAGGCCGTGGACAATACGGCTTCGCGCCGCATTTCCGAAAGGCAGGGAATGCGGATCATAGCCTTTGAGGAGCGCGACTACGTGTGCGGCAGGCTACCGGCGGAAGTTTGGGAGATTACGGCCGAGGAATGGCTCCAGGTGAAGGCGCGGCGGGCGAATCGGTCTGAATCCGAATGAAGTCGGCAAGTTATCGTAAGTCTTCCATCCTTTCTCCGCAGTTGCGGAGAAAGGATGGGTACGATGCGCAGTTGGGTTGAACTGTGCTCGAAGCTTCAAAACTATTGATCGTTGCCCTGGACCAGTTCCGTGGAGACCGCGGTCAGGTATCCGAACAACCCCTCGCTGCCGCCGTTGGGGCCTGCTGTAAAGTAAAGGGCCGCGGCCGGAGACGACGCAGTATTGATGTTGTTGGCGGGGCTTACGTTTCCGGGGCTAATTGCCCAGAGTCCCTGGATCGCGATGGGTTGGCCCTTGGCATCTTCCAGCTGTCCTTCATAGTGGCCGGTCACCAGGTCGTAGGCAGCGATCGTTCCGCTAAAGTCGCTGGCTCCGCCATGGCCATTGGCGAAGTTACCGATCAGCAGATCGTGGCTGAACTTGCCGAAGTCGGTCGGCGCCAGCGCTACTCCCCACGGAGCGTTGAGCCAGTCACCATGGTCGAGGTGAAGCTTCAGGTAACCTGAGGCCGAATAGATATCAACGTAACCCAGCCCCAGGCCGCCCTCGGGGAACCCCGCGCCCTTGGGAAGATAGGCGTAAGTTACCACGATGTTATTGCCGATGGCCTGCACGTTATAGGGTACATAGTTCGGCGGCAGCAGATCGTCGGTAAATGGCGCTGGCTCATAGGTTCCGACGGTGAAGGTCGCAGGCTTGAATTTAGAGTTGAATATATCCACCGTACCCAGTGTGTAATTGGCGGCGTAGAGGTACGATTCGCCGTCGACTGTCGCGCTGGTCAGGCCGGTATAAGCAGAGCCTTTCTTGCCCTTGGCGACAATTACCGCGCTCGTCCCCGCGCCGTTATTCCAGCCGGAGATTGTCCCCTCCGCGGTGCAGAAAAGAAAGGCGGCCGCGGCGGGCGACTTACCCGGAATCAAAAAGATCTTCGGGTTGCCATTGTAGATTGTTCCCGTGGGTGCGCCTTTACTCCCCGCAGTTGCTCCCGGAACCTTGACGACCAGCCCCGTGATCTTGGTCCCGTCTCCCATATAAAGCGTGCTGAGTCCGGTTCCGGCGTCGGCAATCCACCATGGGCTTCCCGAGCCGCGCGACATTCCCCAGGGATTGATCAGGTCCGTATCCGCCGACGCGCCGGTGCTGGAAACAAGATTGGTCTGGTTGTAGTGTTGCCCATAGCTGAACGTCGACAATGTAGTCAAAGCCAGCGCCGCTGCCGGCAAAACTCGCAGTAACTTCCGCATGGAAACCTCCTCGATGTTGGAGCCGCGCGCTCGCCGGCGCGGCATCGGTGCGAACTCCGGCATTGCCTGCGCAGTTCAAACAAAACACTGCGGCGTTCCGAGCTCAGGCTGGAGAATAGCCGCACGCGACGGAGAGAGTTGTCACCGGATTGTCAGCAAAAAGTCAAAGTTGAATGGAGAATGAAATAACTGGAGCGCGGCGGAGTTATAGCAGTTTCCCGGGCCTCAAAGAGTCAGGAATCCTGGCTCCGAAACGAGGGCCTATCTGGTGATTCCTCCCCAGGCGGAAAATCTTGAATATTAAGTAAGTAAGAGAAGCGATTCATCCCATCTATAAGTTATTCGTGACCGTTGCGGGCCGCCCTGTCTCCCACATGCTCGTGCTCTTCGTGCGCGGGCGGAAACACGCGCAGACGGTCCACGCGGCGGTCGGTCGAGGCCACCACTTCGACGCGCAGCCCCGAAGGGTGCAGTTCGATCACTTCGCCGGCCAGCGGGATGCGGCCTTCGATCTCACTCACCAGTCCTCCAAGACTGCTGGCCTCGTACGAGTTGCCGACGTCGACAGGCTCGCCGAAGAGATCGCCGAGCAGGTCCACGGGAAATCCGCCGGGAACCACCCAAACGCCGCCGGCCTCGCGCTGCGGCTCCTCCACCGGCGTTTCCTCTTCATGCTCGTCGCGAATGTTGCCGACAATCTGCTCGAGCAGGTCCTCGATCGTCACCAGGCCGGCCACGCCCCCGTACTCGTCGATCACGATGCGCATGTGCTGCTTTTCGCGCTGCATCTCGCGCAGCAGTTCGTAGCCGCGCTTGGTTTCGGGAACAAACACGGCGCCGTGCTGGACGCTCGTCACGGCGAGCGTACTCGCCTCTTCGTCCGAAATCTGCAGCAGATCGTGCGCGAACGCGATGCCGGTAATGTTGTCGAGCGATCCCGAGTAAACCGGCACGCGCGAAAAGTTGTGCACGCGGAGCTGTTCGAGGAACTCCTCCAGCGTGGTTTCGGCGGGCACGGCAAACATGCGCGGCCGCGGAGTCATCACCTCGCGCACCAGCTTGTCGCCGAACTCGACTGCGGAGCGCACCAGGTCGCGGTCGCTCTCTTCGAGGATTCCCTCTTCTTCGCCGGCCTCGAGCAGCGCTTCCACATCGACGGCCGCCTCCTCTTTGGGGCTCGCGGGCTGCTCGGCCAGCGCCGCCACGGAAAAGAAGAAGCGGACGAAGACGGTGATCGGCGTCATGAGCCACAACAGCAGACGGATAGGCCAGATGAGCCGCGCCGCCCACACCCCACGAGTGCGATTGAAGAGCAGCGAAGGTAGGAGCTGATTGCAAAAGACTACCACCAGCACCACGGCGAGAACGGCCTGCGCGATTTCGGCGTAGCTGGGCCGGCCCATGTGCGGCGCGCGATCGAAGAGCACCGCGCCGAACTCGAGCGCGATGATGCCCAGAGCCAGTTGCTGCAACACTGCCGCGGAGATGGCCGCGTGCTCGCGGCTGAGGCCAAGCTGCGGCTCGATCCGCTCCTCCCACACGTCGAGATTTTCCTGGACCTCGCGGGAGAGGATCTTGCCGAACTCCGAATAGACGCGGCTGATGTAAGCGGCCAGGGTGTCGATTGCGGCCAGCAGGACCATGGCGAAGATAACAAGCGGGGTCATGGCTGGCTCCGGTCGGACGGCGCCCGGGTCGACCTCTGTGGTTTCCCACCCTTGCGCCCGACTGCCGGCGCAAGGATGGGGCACGGAGCGTTTGAGGAACGCTCGATGAGACCCTGAGGCAGGCTGAGGCGGCGGCGCAACAGGCGCTCGCGACGCTCCATCCGGCCATCGTCAACCTGGTGGTCGTACCCGGCTAAGTGCAGCAATCCATGCAGAATGAGCACCTTGACCTCTTCGGCCAAGGAATGGCCCTGCTCGATGGCCTGGCGCCGCGCCGCCTGTACGCTGATGGCAATGTCGCCGGCAATCCCCGGAAAAGTATCGCCAGCCGTGGGAAATGACAAGACATCCGTAGTTTTGTCGATTCCGCGAAATTGCCGGTTGAGCCTGCGGATTGACTTATCTCCGGTGAGCAGCACTGTGACCTGACCCTGCAGGCGGGCTGCAGACTGCGCAAAACGAAGGAATTGCGCCAGGGAACGTTCAGAAGGCAGGCGATGCTGCGGGCTGGCGGGCAAAGCGGATCGCGCAGCCGAAGAGGGTGCGGGGTGGGGGTCCAGATCTTGATCGAGGAGGATCATCGTGCCGGAGCTGCGCCACGTACCCATGCGCAGCCCCGTTCATCTTCGATTTTACTCGAAACGCGGATTCACTGGGGTTTTGCCGGATGCGGCGCCGGCATGGCGTCCCGCGCTTCTTCGCGCATCTCCATGCCTTGGGCCAGCACCAGCGGCAGCTCCTGCTGCTGCGGCTTGGCCGACTCGTAGGCGCGCACGATGCGCTGCACCAGAGCGTGGCGCACCACGTCGCAATCCTCGAAGTGGCAGAAGCGGATGCCCTCGACGCCCTCGAGCACGTTGATCGCATCCACGAGGCCGCTCCGGCGCGGGTTGGGCAGGTCGATCTGCGTAATGTCGCCGGTAATCACGGCCTTGGAGTTATAGCCCATGCGCGTCAGAAACATCTTCATCTGCTCAACGGTGGTGTTCTGCGCCTCATCCATGATGATGAACGCGTCGTTGAGCGTGCGCCCGCGCATGAAGGCCAGCGGCGCCACTTCGATCACGTTCTTCTCGAGCATCTTGTCGACCTTTTCCGGATCGAGCAGGTCATAGAGCGCGTCGTACAGCGGCCGGAGGTAAGGGTCGACCTTCTCCTGCAGCGTTCCAGGCAGGAAACCGAGGCGCTCGCCGGCCTCGACTGCCGGCCGCACCAGCACAATCCGCGTAACTTTTTTGGCGTTCAAAGCCGCCGCGGCCATGGCCACGGCAAGATAGGTCTTGCCTGTACCCGCCGGGCCCACGCCAAACACCATGTCGTTCTGCTCGATGGCCTCAATATATTTGCGCTGATTCACCGAGCGCGGCTGCACGCTGCGCTTGATTCCCGCCGAGCGCTGCTTGCCCGCATCGGCCACCGCGCGCAGCGAGGTCGCCGGGTCGGTAACCACAAGGCGCAGCATGCCGTTCAGCTCGCCGTTATGCGGATGGACTCCCTGCCGGCGCAGCGCTTCGAAGTCCTCGAAGATGCGGCGCACGCGGGCAGTCGCGTCCTCCGGGCCCTCCACGTGCACCGCATCGGAGCGCAGATCGATGCGCACGCCGAGCGAGTCTTCCATCAATCTCAGGTTTTCGTCGCGGGTCCCGAAGAGGGGCTCAAGATTGGGTGTGATCTCCAGGGCAATCTTCAAAGGATTTGACGGCCTCCAGCGCGTTGAACCGTTGAGTTATACCGGCCGCGGCGGTGAGGCGCCGTGGCGGGCGCGATCGTTAAGATAGTGATTAAATCGGCCGCCCGCGCAAAACGCGCGAGGGCCGCGGGCGTGTTGAGCGTACTATAGACGCGCAAAATAGTTTTGGGTGCGCGTTGCGGCTCGGATGACTTGGGGTTGAATCGGAGCGCGCGGTGCAGGGCGGAGCCGGGTTGCTGGGCTGGCTGATGGTGCCGCGGGTTGGTAATAGCGACCAAATTGGTTATCTGCGCTAGAGAGTAGCGCCGCTTCGCTCGCGAGTCAATCCACCCTTGGGGTATATTTGATGAAAAAATTGCCTGCGTAGATTCCTGCCCGGCAAATATCCCGGCAAGAGTATTGTTTCTCGCGTGAACGGACATCCCTCAATAAAAGAGTGCTTCGAATGCCCTGATCGTGACAAACAGCGCCCTCATGGAAACCCAAGAGTTCCGTCAGTAATAATCCGCGCAACTCATGTAATACCCGCACTGCGCGCACACCAGCTTGCAGCGGTGCCCGGTGAGCCGGCTCGAGCACGCGGGGCAAACCTGGCTGTGATGTTCGGGCGCGGCAGCCTTCGCCGCCGCTTCGGCCTGCGCAATATTCACCGCAAATTCAGGATCGAATTCAACATTGAGGGCTCGCGGCCGGTGCGGGAACATGCTGGACAGATTAGCATGGAAAGAGGGCAGCCCGCGCCGCTACATCCCGGCGGGCGCCTGCAGCATCAACTCATGGACGGCGGCCTGATTTCCCCCTGAACGCGCCGCGGTCCGCGGGAATCCCGCGTCGGAATTCATCCCCAACCCAAAAACCCCAAGGAGGGACAATGGCAAGCAAGGCAAGTGCGGTTTGGACAGGTTCACTGAAGGAAGGCAAAGGCACTATCTCCACGGCGACGGGCGTGCTGAACAACGCCAACTACTCCTTTGCCACGCGATTTGAAGGCGCGGCCGGCGGCACCACTCCCGAAGAGCTCATCGCGGCGGCCCACGCCAGCTGCTTCTCCATGGCGCTGGGCGCGCAGTTGGGCGGCTCCGGCCTCACTCCGGAAAAGATCGAGACCCAGGCGGCCGTCACGCTGGCCAAGGTCGACGGCGGCTTCGCCATCACCAAGATCGCCCTCACCACCACGGCCAAGGTTCCCGGCGCCACCCAGGAGCAGTTCGACGCCGCCGCGCAGGGCGCCAAAGCCGGCTGCCCTATCTCCAAGCTCTTCGCCAACAACACCGACCTCACCCTCGACGCCAAGCTGGTGTAGTCTCTTCGGCAAAGTGTGGCCAATCAAGCGGGGACTTGCCGGCGCTGGTCCCCATTGATCGCCGGACGAACAGTCTCCGGTTCGCAGGGAGGCGCAGGCATGAAACGATACACCTTCAAGGCCAGAATCGAAGCCGGGGTGGGTGGCGGCGCCGGCGTCGCTTTTCCTTACAGCGTTGAACAGGAGTTCGGCGTGAGGGGCAATGTGCCCATCAAGGCGACGCTGGACGGCGTCTCCTACACCGGCTCGCTGATGAACTGCGGCGTGGGGCCGCACATGCTGGCCGTCCTCAAATCCACACGCGCGCAACTCGGCAAGGGCCCCGGCGGTTTCGTCGACGTGATTGTCTGGAAAGACGACGAAGTCCGCACCGTTGAGGTCCCCGCCGCATTCGAGAAGCTGATGAAGGAGGAAGGCGTGCTCGCGGCCTTCGAAAAGCTCAGCTACACGCACCGCAAAGAGTACTGCCGCTGGATCGGCGAAGCCCGAAAGGAAGAAACGCGCCAGGCGCGCATGGAAAAATCCATCCAGATGCTCAAAAAGGGCGTGAAAACGCCAGGCTAAATCGGCTCCATCAAGAGATGAAATGCGGGGCCGGCGTGGCCTCAATCTCGCCGAGCGCCGCAATTTGACACCGGTTGGCCATTTTGCGAGACTCAAAGATGCTGCCGGTCAGGCAACTCCCGCCTGGCCAATGTCTCGTGCCGAAGTGGCGGAATTGGCAGACGCGCATGGTTCAGGTCCATGTACTCGCAAGGGTGTGGGGGTTCGAGTCCCTTCTTCGGCACCAAAATAGATACAACTATCCTGCAATGAAAGAGTTAACCAGGCCAAATTCTGCTGGCTAACAAATTCGGGTTCGCGTGAGCCCTGCGGTATTTCCTTCCGGGAGATTTCGCGACGTGGCCAACAGTAAGGTTGTTCTTCTTTTGCGCGCCCGTCTCGGTGATGCGCAACGCGTCGGCGCCGGACCGGCAATGACCAAAAACGGGAGAGTCAAGCCGCTCGCAGCCGTCGTTGACGGCGCCGTTGAGCACCATCCGGAGGGCGTCCACGCCCTGCACTATCGGGATCATGGTCGGATGATGTAACGCCAGGTCGGGACCGATCGGGATGCCGCTCAGACGAGTCTCCGAATCAGGAGACGGAGCGCCCTTCACCGAAGAACGACGTGAATTTTCTGCGATCCCTCCTCATCTCCGTGGAAGAACCGCTGCTTCGGCTCAAGGCGAGTCCCAAACGGGCCTACAATTTAAATGAAACGGGCGAGCAGGCAGGGACATCGAAGGAGATCATGAGGCTTGAGCTGAAATGCGGAATCGTTACTGCGCTGACTCTAGCGGCGTCGATGGCGTGGGCCGATACGTTGGAGTTGAAGAACGGCAGCCTGATTAAGGGCAAGTTCCTGGGTGGCACGGAGACAGAAATCAGCTTCGAGGTCGGCTCGACGGTGCAGAAATATAACGTCGCCGACGTCGTATCGCTCAAGTTCGATTTGGAAGGCGCAGCAACTCCGCCGGCGCCGCAGCCGCAGAGTTCACTTCCCGACGATCCGGGGGCGGCAGCACATGTAGAAACGAAGCCGGCCTTTGTGACCATCCCGGCCGGGACACGAGTTTATGTGCGCACCATCGATGCCATCGATTCCAGCGAAAGCCTCGTGGGAGACCGCTTCCAGGCTTCGCTCGAAGAACCCCTGACGTTGGAGGGCAACGAGGTAGTCGCGAAAGATGCCATCGTCTATGGCCGGCTGACAGAATCGAAGGAGTCAGGAACGTTCGCCGGCAGATCGCAGCTACGTCTGGAGCTGACCGGGATTGCAGTGAATGGAAAGATGGTGCCGGTGGTGACGGGAGAATATGAAGTGACCGGCAAGTCGCGCGGCGCGAGCACCGCGAGGAGAACGGTGGGCGGAGCGGCTCTGGGAGCGATCATCGGAGCCGCCGCCGACGGCGGCGAGGGAGCGGCGATCGGCGCGGGCATCGGCGCAGGTGCTGGCGCCGGCTCGGAAATTATCACTGGGGGCGACCAGGTAAAGGTGCCGAGTGAGACCCTGCTCGATTTCACGCTGCAGCAGGATGTGTCGATACCGACGCCTCAGAGCCCAGGCACATGACTTGTACTAGGTCGGCGACCGCATGATTTTGTGCTTTTGGGGTCTGTGGACTCCCACCCTTTCGCCAGAAAAAAGGCGAAAGGATGGGGCACGGAGTAGGTACAAGATCATGCGGTCAGATACCTAGGTGAGTAAACTGGGAGGGTACCGCCAGTGAAGATGTGTCTCCGGGTCGCCGTAATACAGGCGATATACGACAACTAAGATCTAAGAAGCTGTCCAAAAACTTCATTTTGTGTGAAGGGTACGGGCTTTAGCCCGTACACCAGAGCCTGCAAATGATAGGGCTTTAGCCCCTGAGGGAAGATTTTTCAGGAGTTTGCATTCCCTCAGCGGCTAAAGCCGGAGACCAAAATCATCTCTTAAATGTACGGGCTGAAGCCCGTACCCTTCAAAAAGCTTAGTTTCTGGAGAGGTTCCAAGGTGAGGTGTCGCGAGCACGCGTCTGGATCATCACGCAGGCCGCTCTATTGCAGGCGTTCGCTCAACGCGAGGGCTTGCTTTCGCAGCGGCAGACCTTGGTCCGCGTCCTTCCAAAGCGAGAGAAGGGGGTTGAGAGCCTCTCGCGCCTTTGCAGGGTTTCCCAATGCCAGATAATCGGCCGCCAGCGTGTAGTGGGCGGTTAGCCATCGCTGCTGCGTCTCATAGAGAAGACCATATTCTGGGCTCGCAATGTATTTCTCATATTGACTCACTGCCTGAGGCAGGTTTTTCGACTGCTGATATGCCCGCGCGAGTGCCTCCATGCTGAAGGGCATACTCTTCACCTGCTCCGAAACGCTGAATTGCCGAACTGCCTTGTCCGTGTCTCCATGCAGGAGCGCGATCTCGCCTTCCAGGTAATGCCCGTACGCCACCTGCTCGGCATTCTTCCCGTCCACCAAGGGCGCAATGGTGGATTGAATCTGTTCCGCCTGCTGGGCAAGCCCGGCTCGCGCATACTCCGACCCGATCCATGCGCCAAGGATTACTTTCGGAGACAGAGTCTTGAAGTTCGCCATGGCGGAATCAAGTTGAAGTCGTTCTGTTCGGACATCTCCTTCACCCGACACCAGGATGGCCAACTGCAGGTGCTCGCGCGCCACGCTCACGGGCTCGGTCTTCTGGCCCTCATCAAACGCCAGAGCCTCCTCAAGCAACTTGCGGGCACTCGTGTACCTGCCGATATAGAGATCGAAAAGAGCGAGAGATCGCAAACCCCTCTCTCGTGTCTCCGGGCTAGCTATCAGTGAGTTGAACATCTCCTCGGCCTGTTGAAGCTCGCCATTTTGGATGAGTGCGGCGCCATATTCGCGGCCGATATCGCCGGAAGCCAAATAGCGCGGATCGATCTTGAACGCTTGTGCATAAGCGGTGATCGCATCCTGAAAACGGCCCAGTGATTTGTCGGCTGTCGCCAATTCCACATATGTCCTGGCGTCGTCGGGAGCCACGCGCAGCAATTCCTTGTATTGGCCGATGGCTTCCTCGGCACGGCCATGGGTGCGCAAAAGCCGCGCATAGGCGGAAAGCATCACCCAATCGTCCGGGTAGCGCTCCAGATAAATTCGAAAAAGCCTGTCTGCCTCGTCGAAATGCCCTTGGTTGTCCGCATAGTTGACCTGGATTTCAAGCCGTTCGCGGTCGGTGGTTCGCGACGCCAGCGCCAAGGCCTTCTTGTATTCCTCGTCACCCTTTTGCGATTCGTTGTAGATGTAGCTGTAGTATGCGTTTCCCAGGGAAGCGTGGGCCATGGCGAAGTTGGGGTCCGCCTCAACGGCAGCGCGAAACAGGGTTACCGCGTCCTGGTATTTTGCCTGGTGCCACAGCGAGGTTCCTTCCGCATAGTCCTTCAGCGCAGGCAGCGACGCGGTGGTCACTTGCGGCAAATTCTGGGTGTTCCTGTGGATTTGATAAAGCGACTCGCCCAGGTCACGGCGGATATCCGCCGCGATCACATCCAGCGCGTCCAGGATATGCCCCTCGCCGTATGAGCGTTGAGTGTACGAGCGCACTGTCTCGCCCGATTGAGGATCGATGAGCTCCGCGGAGAGCGCATATTCCTCGCCGGTGCGAGTGATGCTCAGACTGATGAGGCCGCGAATGTTCTCCCGCTGGCATATCTCGCGCCCCAGCGCCGGCGTAATTTTCTCGGTCGGAGCCCTGCCCATGAGCGCCAGGACGGAGGCCAGCCGGGCTCTCGGGAAGATGGTGGCGTGCTGCGATTCAGCCAAGCTCACCGTGAACGCGGTGTCCAGCGCCTGATCGAATCTTGGGTCTCCAGTTTGATTTTCGATATCGCCGATCAGCACGGAATCCCGCGAATTGAAAGACAAGACAGGCCGGCCGTACGCAAACCACGCGATGAACCCGCTGACGCCCATGAGGAGGGCCACGGAAAGCAACACGATGGTCCCAATGCTGCGGCGTATCCGCGACGCGCGGGGCTCCGGCATCCGGCGGTGTCCTGCCTCTGCCGCGACGCCCTCGGTCGTGGTCGCCGAATCCAAAACCGCAGGAAGCAAGGCAGCGCTCGCATCCAGGCCAGTCTGCGCGGCAGCCGCTCCATTCACCCTCTCCACGGGCGCCAGAAACCTGTAGCCTCGCCTGGGGATTGTCTCAATATAGCGGGGCGATTCGGATTCATCGCCCAGGGCGATGCGCAGCTTGCGAACCGCCGTATTCAGCCCATTGTCAAAGTCGACGAATTCTTCGCCATCCCACAATTGCTGGTGCAGCTCGGCCCGTGTCACCAGTTCTCCCTGCCGTTCCGCCAGGGCCGCAAGAACGCGCAACGGCTTTTCCTGGATAGGAATCCGCAGGCCATCCTTGCGCAATTCTCCCAGAGACGGGTCAACCTCGAACGATTCGAATTTGAGAACTGAACGGGTGACCATGGATCCCAGGGTTCGCTTTGGAAGTTAGTTCCACACGAAAGGGGCTAAGTCATTTCCTCACAGCGTACACCGGCAACGGCCTGAGCAGCAATCCATAGCGGTACAGAAGGAATACAGACACAGTTAAGGGCCAATCTATTGCTATTCACTTCGCTGGACGGCACACTCTGGGCGGGAACTCGATAATTTTCGGAGGCCAACCGTGAAGCGCTTACCCTGGAATCTTGCGTTGCTATTTGCCGTAGCCACCCTGAGCTGTTTGCACGCCTCGGCACAAGAATGCGGTGAATGGCTCAAGGTGACGTCCTGGAAAGTAACTTACACCTTGACGGGTACCGGTTCGGGGGTAATTGCCAATCAGACGTGGAAAACCAAGCATCAAGCCTCTGGAGACGCTGTGCTCCCAGCTCTGCAGACGCAATGCGTTGCTCCGTTGGAGTGGTATTCGGCCCGCACCGGCTCGGGAACCGTCGATGACTCTTTTGTCCAACCCTGCTCGACTGGCGGCGACGCTACAGCCACGATCAAAGGCGGACCGGCATTGGTCCTTGGTGGGATGGCTCTCTCGATCGACGTGGCCAGTGGCACGTATTCGTTCGACCCCGCCGTTGATGTGTCGGCCACAGAGTCCATTACGGGCTGCGGCAACGGCAGCAGCGCTCCCTATCCCCTCTATGCCGTAACGCCCTTTGATCCAACCGTTTGCGGAGCATTTTGGGTGACCCGCCCGCTTCCCGCGACAATCGGGGTCATTACCGAGAGCAACCTGACTTTCACGGCGCCGGCCATATTTTGCGCACCGGCGGGGATACCGACGGACTGGACGATCAGCTTTACGTTGACTCCAAACTACACGCCACCCCAACCTTACGCGGACTTGTATAGCTTCACTGCCGCCGGCCCCAACACGTTTAACAGCGGCCGGCTTGCCCAGGGCCGGGACGGCAACTTCTACGGCGAGTCGCAGGATGGCGGATCGGGGAACGGGGCGGTGTTCAAGATCACGTCCGGCGGGACCGCAACCGTCCTCCGCAGCTTCGATGGAACGGATGGCGCCATGGAAAATGGAGGCATGACTCTTGGCGCCGACGGCGACCTTTATGGCGACACCTCGAAAGGTGGGAGCCGAAGCCAGGGCGTAACCTTCAAGATCACGGCTCAGGGCGCCGAGACCGTGCTGCATGACTTCAGCAACTCTGGCGATGGCGCCAGCCCCGTAGGCGCCCTCGTTCTGGGCAGCGACGGAGATTATTACGGAACCACATCGTCCGAACCCGCGACCTTTTACAAGGTTACGAGTGCGGGGAAACTGACCACATTGCATACCCTGACGACCGCGCAAGGTTATCAGGGCGGCCAATTGATTCAGGCAACCGATGGGAACTTTTACGGTGGCATGAGCATGGGCGGCGGAGCCGGCGATGACGGGACAGCTTTCAAGGTGACGCCCGAGGGTGTCGTCACCGTTCTCCACAAATTCGATAAGACCGATGGAAGCGACGCGGCCGCAGGCATGGTCGAGGTTGACAGCGGCGCCTTCATCGGAACAGCTGCGCACGGAGGAACCAGCGACGATGGGGTGATCTATTCGCTCACCTCCGCGGGCAAGTTCGCGGTGGTCCACAAAATGGATGGACCCACGGACGGGTCCCTCCCGGGAGTTCTGACGGCAGGCTCGGACGGCAATCTATACGGCACCTCGGCTAACGGCGGCAGTGCAAAAAACTGCGGCACCATCTTCAAGGTCACTCCCAGTAACGAGTTCACCGTCCTCTACACATTCGATGGAACTCACGGATGCCATCCCGAGGGCTACCTGACCCAGGGCACCGACGGAAAATTCTATGGGTTGACCAACGCCGGCGGCGCCCATGACAAAGGCGTCTTTTTCAGCCTGGACATGGGCCTGGGCCCGTTCGCGAGCTTGGTCACCAGGTCGGGCAGCGAGGGTTCCAAGGTTGGAATTCTCGGCCAGGGTTTCAGCGGCTCTTCCGTGGTTAGGTTCGGGAGCGTTGCGGCCACCGCGATTGCAGTCACCGGCTCGACTTTCATCTCGGCTACTGTTCCCAAGGACGCGTTGACCGGACCGGTGATCGTATCTACGGGCACGAACCTCCTTCTCAGCCCGCAGGAGTTCAGCGTGCTGCCGACAATTACCAGCTTCACCCCGGCGGACGGCCCGGTAAGAACCAAAGTGACGATCACGGGAACCGGCTTGCTGCAGACCACGAAGGTGACCTTTGGCAAAGTAGCCGCGACCGGCGTCACGGTCAAATCCGATACCGAGCTTACCGCCGACGTGCCCGCCGGCGCGACCACCGGCAGCATCGCAATCACCACAAAAGGGGGCAGCGCCACCAGCGCGACGAGTTTCACCGTCAATTAGGGACTGGTAGTTTGCCAAGGCATCTTGGTGGGAATTCAATAGTGCTTCCCGCGGCGCCGATTCCCGGATTTTTCGTCCTTCGACGTGAAGCATTACGGGCATCTTCAGGTGCCCGCAACTCAGTCACTCGCAGCGCAGCGCAGTCATGGGGTCGACGGCGAGAGCCCTGCGCGCGGGAACCGTGCAGGCGAGTGCAGCCACGAGAATGAGCAGCGCGGACGCGGCCAAAACCATGATCGAATCACGCGTTCCATTCTCGATCCAGCGGGCAATGAGACGACGACGCCGATGATCTGCAGCCACCCCGCGACCCCATTTGCCGCAAGCGCCCAGGGAGGGAGAGTGGCGAATTGGGGCACGCGCGCCGCATGACCCAAGGCATCCCCGCGCCAGGCCCAGCTTTCGCCGGGCTCGCACGATCGCATGGTCGAGTACTTGTAATGATAAAAGTGCTCCATGGTGTGTCGGTACGAAGATGAGTCGCAGCAGCCCACTCTGCCGCACTCCTGACGCAGGCGGGGGTGAACCTAGCCGCCGCCGATCTCCAGACCTTCTTCGCAGCTTTGAGGGGCATTGGGAATCGATTCGTCGCCGTGATAAGGTCTTTGCGCGGCCGAAACGCACCGCACATAAGGATCGCATGAGAATCCTGATCTGTTCCTTATATCTGCGGCGGCGCGGCTAAACTAATGGATTGAATCGTCATTCATATCGTGCGAAGCTGTTGGTAGCGGAGGAGGCAAGCATGCTGAGGCGAACCAACATTGGACTGGCCATTGTACTGTCGGTCGCAGCCTGGGCCGCGCCGGGGAATGCGGTTGAACAAAAGCAGGCAAATCCCAAGCCGCAGGATAAGAACGCACTCCGAGCGGAGCAGGTCAAGCAGTTGCTGCTTCTCATGGATACCGACCCGAGCGGCAAGATATCCAAGGAAGAGTGGTTGAAGTTTACGGAAGCGGAGTTTGACCGCCTGGACAAGGCCAAGACCGGGAAAGTGGACCTCAAGGATATATCGCAATCGCGCCAGCGTGTAAGCCGGTCCGCAAATATGGGAAAGTAACGCATTCTCTGCACAGACGGAGAGCGCGTTGCAGCAGTCAGTCCGGCTCCCCTCATGTCTCGCCGGGATATTGATGTGCGCATCGCCGTCGTCTCCGACATTCACGGTAATCGGATTGCATTTGAAGCGGTGCTCGCGGATCTGCGCCAAACCTCGCCCGACCTCATTCTTCATGGCGGCGATCTGCCTCATGGCGGCGCCAGTCCGGCGGAGATCGTCGATCGTATTCGCGAGCTCGGCTGGCAAGGCGTGCTCGGCAACACCGACGAAATGCTCTATGCGCCGGAGACGTTAACCGAGTTTGCCGCGCAATCCCCGCAGCTGCAGCCCCTTTTTGTGGCGATTGAAGAGATGGCGGCTTGGACCCGCGAGGCGCTTGGAGAAGAACGGCTGGCATGGCTCAAAACTTTGCCTCGAGTTCAGGTGCACGGTACGATGGCGCTTGTCCACGCGAGTCCCGAGAGCACCTGGCGCGCGCCGGTGCCGGAAGCCGGCGATGCGGAGTTTGAAGCCGTCTACGGACCGCTGGGCAAGGCCATCGCGGCTTACGGGCACATTCATCGCGCGTTCGTTCGCCGCCTGCCCGAGATGACCGTGGTCAACACCGGCAGCGTGAGCCTCTCCTACGATGGAGATCCCCGCGCCGCGTACCTGTTGCTCGACGACTCCGAGCCGCAGGCTCGGCGCGTAGAGTACAACGTCGACACGGAGTTGAAGCTTCTCTCCCAATGCGGCATGCCCCACGCGGATTGGGTTGCGAAGTCGCTGGTGAGCGCGTCGTTTCAGATGCCGTGAGCGCGGCCCTGCCGCGCTACTCTCAGGTGTAATTGAACTGCGAGACAGTGCTTTGATATAGCCAGCGGTCTTGAGATGCTGAGTTATCACCACGAGGTCAAATTGACTTGAGGCCATCCGGATGCCGATATATGCTTTGAAAAATATTGCGGCAGTGCTTGTCGTCGCCTATGCCCAAACTGGAATCCGAACTGCCGGCTGACGACCCCCATCTTGAGCAGAGCCTTGAAGAGGTGCTGGGGCGGGCAATCAGCCAGCACCAGGCGGGTAACCTGCCTGGTGCGGAGCACCTATACCGATCGATTCTTTCCCGCCAGCCCCATCATCCCGATGCCAACCACAACCTGGGCGTGCTGCTGGTCTCGACCGGCCATGCTGTGACGGCGCTGCCGCATTTTCAAGCAGCGATTCAGGCGAATCCCCGCAACGGCCAGTTTTGGTTGAGCTGTATCGACGCCCTTATCCAGGCCTCGCAGATAGAGACAGCGCGCCGAATGATGGACCTGGGCCTGCGATGTGGCCTGGACGGGGGCGCCATCGAGGCGCTGCAAGACCGCCTACGAAGTTGCGCAACGGCAGCTCCATCGGGCGTCTCCGAGACGACTGCTCCCGACACGATTGAGGTCTCAAGGTTGCAATCACTTTTTGAAAGCGGGACGGACCAGGAAACGGAGACTCTTGCCCGGTCGTTCATCTCGCGCTATCCCAAGTCCGGCTTCGCCTGGAACATATTGGGCGCGCTCTGCCAGCGAAAGCGCCGCTTCTCCGAAGCGGAGGGCTTCTATCGAAGCGCCCTTCAGGCCGACCCGGAATCCGTTGACGCTTGCTTCAACCTTGGACGGATGCTCCAGGTAAAGGGCGCGCTCGCGGAGGCGGAACGCACCTTCCGCAGGGCGATCGAGATCAACGCCGGCTTTCTCGAGGCTCATTACAGTCTCGGGGAGGTTTTCCATCAGCAGGGCGCCTTCGCGCAGGCGGAAACCTGTTATCGCCGGGCAATCGAGATTCAGCCCGATCTGGCGGTGGCACATAACAATCTGGCGATCGCGCTCAGAAGGCAGGATCGGCCCGCAGAGTCGGAAGCGAGTTGCCGCCGGGCGATTGAATTGAACCCGGGGCTCGCCGAAGCCTGGTGCAGCCTGGGAGCCGCTCTCCAGGATCAAGGGCAGCTGGCGGAAGCGGCAGCCGGTTTTCGCCGAGCCCTCGAAATCCAGCCCGATCTGCCGGTGGCCTATCACGGCCTTCTTTTCTGTCTCAGCCACGGCGGAGAGACCGACCCCGAAGTGCTTTTTGAGGAGCATGTTCGCTTCGGGGACCGCTTCGAAGCTCCGCTGCGGCCGGCGTGGCCTCGCCACCGGAACTCCCGCGACCCCGACCGGCAATTGCAGGTCGGTTTCGTTTCCGGAGACTTCCGCGATCACGCCATGGCTAATTTCATGGAGCCGGTCATTTCTCATCTTGCGAAGGATGCCGGGCTTTCGCTTCACGCTTATTCGAACAATGCCTCTGAGGACGCCGTTACCCATCGGCTGCGCGACCACTTCTCCCAATGGAGTAAGGTATTTGCTCTCTCCGATGAAGTGCTGGCGGCGAAGATCCAGGCCGACGGCATCGATATCCTCATCGACCTGACCGGCCACACCGCTCACAACCGGCTGCTCACCTTCGCTCGCAAACCGGCCCCAATTCAATGCGGCTGGATCGGATACCTCGGAACCAGCGGCCTCAAGAGCATCGATTACTACCTCGCCGATCGCCATTTTCTGCCGCCCGGCGAGTTCGACCGCTACTTTACCGAGAAGATCGTTTACCTGCCAGCGGTTGCGCCGTTCCAGCCAAGCCTGGACGCGCCCGACATCAACCCTCTTCCCGCGCTGACGAACGGACGCGTGACCTTTGGCAGCTTCAGCCGCATCTCCAAGCTCAACCCGCGCGTGATCGCACTTTGGTCGGAGTTGCTGCGCGCGTTGCCGGAGTCGCAAATGCTGATCGGCGGAATGCCATGCGACGGTCGCCAGCAAGTGGTCGGCGGCTGGTTCAAAGACGAGGGCATCGCTCCCGAGCGGCTTGAGTTCCACACGCGTTGCGACTGCCGGGGCTACTTCGCCCTCCATCATCGGGTCGATCTCTGCCTCGATCCCTTCCCATTCACCGGAGCTACGACTACCGGCAACGCCCTGTGGATGGGCGTTCCCACTTTGACACTTTCAGGACAAACGGTTCCGGGAAGACTTGGCCCCGCGCTGCTTCGCCATGCTGGACTTGAAGGCTTTGTCGCCCGCAACCCGCAGGAATTCGTGGAAAAAGGGATTTACTGGGCCCGGAATCCGGAGTCTTTGGCTCAGCTCCGTGCCGGCATGCGCGAACAATTTCTCCGATCGCCGATCGGCCAGCCATCCCTTGTTGCCGAGAGCCTTGCCGACAGCTTTCGCGCGATGTGGCGACGCTGGTGTGCAAGTCGGTCTGAACTTTCCCGCTAACGCCACGGATCGGACACACAACCGCTGCCCGCCTCAATCGCACATTGACCCCGTCGCTCTCATTCCCGTAAACTACTGAGGTGCGAGAGATGCGGCTTGGCTGCATTCACGACCGCAGATCCCACGTTGAATAAGGAATAGAGATGGCAAACCATGTATCGGCGTTGAAGCGCGCGCACCAGACCGTGACCCGGACAGAAGTGAACCGCGCCAACCGGAGCCGGGTGCGCACCAGCCTGCGGGCGCTGCGCGAATCGCTCACGGCGGGCGACGCGAAGGCTGCCCAGGCGCAGTATCGTCAAACGGTTTCGGTACTCGACAAGAGCGTGCAGAAGGGCGTCTTCCACCAGAACACCGTGTCGCGGTACAAGAGCAGGCTGAATGCGCGGGTGAAGGCGCTGGTTCTTTCCCAGGCGTCGTAAAGCCTTGCCCTATGGGCAAGGACAGATCTACAGGTTTTAATTTGCGGCGGCTAGGCAACCCTGGCCGCTTTTCGATTTTGCGAAAAAATTTGTGTATTTGGTGTCACATTGATCCATCCCGCGTCACTAGAGGTAGGTAGAAAAATGCATCTGGAATGCATCTCACCCATTAGCCTTGGTTTTCCCCATGGATCGGCTTTGGACAATCCGGGAGGCGGCGGCGATTGCGGGTTTGTCCGCGAAGACGATCCGCGCCATGATCGAGCGTGAAGGCCTGCGGCCCGCTTCGACCGGCGAGGGCGGCAAGAGAACGGGACATCTTTTCTCGCTGCGCGACCTGATGTATCTGAAGCTGCGGGCGGAGTTTCCCTTCGCGCTGCGCAAGGCGGACAAAGCCGCCCTTGAGGGCCTGGTGCGCGGGCGCAGGGCAATGGTGTCCGGCTGGCGGGCCGCGGGCGAGGAGCTGGTGCTGCAAACCGATATGGTGACGGTGGACGTGGATTTTGCGCGGCTGCGCGACCTGCTCACCCGTAATGCCGCGGCATTTGAATGGGGCCAGCAGCGGATCGTCTCCGATCGCGCCGTTCTGAATGGCGAGCCGGTGTTCCGCGGTACGCGCATCCCGCTCAAGGACGTGGCCGGGCTCATCCGCGCGGGCATCTCCAACTGCGAGCTGGCCGAGAGATTTCCGGCGCTCAATCCGTCCGACATCGATTATGCGCGCATCTATGCGCGGCTGGGCAAGCGGCCGGGCAGGCCGCGCAAGCCGCTGGAAATGCCCCGGACCGCCGAGGCCGCCTGACGGTCCCGGCTAATCCCACATATCTTCAACTCCGGATCCGCTCTGCAAACCCTCCCGGCCGCAAAAAATCCCCTGCGCTCCATCGCTCCATTGCGGTATCGTACTGAAAAGCCCCCGAAAGGCTTCTCTTTCTATGCTGTACATAAGGCGGATAGCCGGCATTTGCCTGTTGCTCGCTTGTATTTGCTGGATGTGTTCCTGTGGGACGCCTTCCTGCACGCAGGTGACATTAGGCGCCACCACTTTCCCTTCATCGGGCAGTCTGTCGTTCGCATCGGAAGCCACCGACCCACTGGCGGCGTACTTGCTCGCCGGCGACACGCAACCGGTCCTCGATCCAGCCATTATCCGCCAGGGATCGACCTACTACGCCTTCTCCACCGATGCTTCAGTCTCGACCACGAGCAACTTTCTGCCGATCCGCTGCTCGCAGGACAAAGTCAACTGGACCCTCTGTGGAAGCATCTTTCCCACGGCCAAGCCGTCCTGGGTTACGGCCATCGTGCCCGGCGTCACCGGGCTGTGGGCGCCCGACATCTCTTATTTCAACGGTGAGTACCACGTCTACTATGCCGGCTCCACGCTCGGTTCGATCCAGTCGGTCATCGGCCTGGTTACCAACACCAAGCTCGATTCCACTGACCCCAACTACAAGTGGGTCGACCGGGGGCCGGTGCTGGTCTCGTACCCGGGCGACGACTTCAATGCCATCGACCCCACGATTCTGGTCGATACCGACGGCAGCGTATGGTTGACTTACGGCAGCGCGGCGACAGGCATCAAGCAGCGCCAGGTCGATCCCACAACCGGCCTGCTGGTCACTGCCAATTGCACCTGCTATAGCCTCGCGACGCGCCGGGGCACGCAGGGCAATCCTATCGAAGGCCCGTCTCTGGTGCACCACGGGAATTATTACTACCTGTTCGTCTCAATGGACTATTGCTGCGACAACTTCAATACGGCCGTGGCCTACAAGGAGGCCGTGGGGCGCTCCACCAGCCCGCATGGCCCGTTTGTGGATGAATCCGGCACGTCCATGATGAACGGCGGAGGCACGGTGCTGTTGAAGAACGATAGCGCGTGGGTGGCGCCGGGCGGAGGTACGGCCTATATCGACTCGTCGACCGGGGAGAGCCTCATCATCTTCCACGCGCACGCCGTGAGCCAGAACGACGCGCCCTACCAGTGGGTCAAGAGCCTGGAATGGGTGAACGACTGGCCGGTGATCGGGAATTAGATTCGTTTGCGAACAGGTACTATGCAGCGAGCACGTCGCTCTATTCGAGTCCGTCTTTGTGCTACCCCAGCAGCTCGAAGATTCCCGCCGCTCCCATTCCCCCGCCGGCGCACATCGTTACCATGCCGTAGCGCACCTGGCGGCGGCGCATCTCGGCCAGGAGCGTGGCGGTGAGCTTGGCGCCGGTGCAGCCCAGCGGATGGCCGAGCGCGATGGCACCGCCGTTCACGTTGACTCGTTCCAGATCGAGACCGAGGGCGCGGATGACCGCCAGCGACTGCGCCGCGAAGGCTTCGTTGAGCTCGATTAGGCCGATATCTTCGAGCTTGAGCCCGGCCCTGGCGAGCGCCTTTGGAATTGCCGTGACAGGGCCGACGCCCATCTCTTCGGGCAGGCAGCCGGTGACGGCGTAGGCCACCAGGCGGGCAATTGGCGTAATGCCAAGCTCTCTGGCGCGTCCGGCTTCCATCAGGATGGCAGCGGCAGCGCCGTCGGAGGTCTGCGAGGAGCTGCCGGCGGTCACCGTTCCCTGGGCGTGAAAGGTGGGCCTGAGTTTGGCCAGTGCCTCGGCGGAGGTATCGGCGCGGGGGCCCTCGTCGGCGGAAAAGGTCGCTTCGGCGGTCTCCGGCTTCCGGCCGCCTGCGGTGGACTTTCCGCCATTTCCGTTCGCCACCGCAACCTTCACCTCGACTAATTCATCCGCAAAACGGCCGGCAGCTTGCGCGGCAATGGCTTTCTTGTGGCTCAGGAGCGCGAAGGCGTCCTGATCCTCCCGCGAGATGTTGTAGTGGCGGGCCACTCGCTCGGCGGTCAGGCCCATGGTCAGCAGCGACGCCGGGTAATGCTCGGCCAGCCAGGGGTTGGGGCTGGGCTTTAGCCCGCCAAATGGGAGCAGGCTCATCGATTCTGCCCCGCCGGCCACCACGACGTTGAATCCGCCGGAGCGGATGCGCTGATCGGCCATGGCAATGGCCTCAAGCCCCGAGGCACAGAGGCGGTTGACGGTGGCGCCGGGAATCTCCACCGGCAAACCGGCGCGCAGGACCGTCCAGCGGGCGATGTCCCACCCCTGCTCACCCTCGGGCTGCGCGCAGCCGAGGATCACGTCGTCGATTTCGGCTCTATTCAGGTTGGGGATCTTGTCCAAAGCTCCGCCCAACGCAGTTGCGGCTAGGTCGTCGGGGCGGGTGGTGGAAAGAGCGCCTTTGGGCGCGCGGCCCACGGGAGTGCGAACGGCGCTGACGACAACGGCTTCGGGCATGGGGAGAAGCTCCTTGATTCAAGCATAGCTGTGATCCGCCGTTCGTGCGCCAGTTCGCCAAGCATGCGACTCGTCGGATGTGTCCAGTCAGTTTTCGGAGGTCGGTTCGAGAGCTTCGAGCGATCGGCGCGGCTTCACGAGGGGTCGATATACAGCAGGTCGGAGACGGCGGCCAGGATGTACGCCGGGTGGACCGGCTTGGCGAGAATGTCGAACCTATGACCTTTCGCCCTGGCTTCTTCCAGCAGGGCGCCGGTTTCAGGATGGCCGGAGATGAGCAAGAGACGGCAGGCCGGATAATTCGACTGAATGACGAGTGCCAGATCGATTCCGTTCATTTGGGGAAGCATCACGTCCAGAACCGCAACGTCCGGCTGCCAGTGAGCTAGAATCTCAACGGCCTGTTCGGCCGAATTGGCGGCACGCACTTCGTAACCTTGCGCCGAGAACACCAGGCTCAGCGTCTCCGAGATATGCACTTCGTCGTCGACAATCAGAATCTTGCCGTTTCGAGCAGTGGCTGACATGGACGGTCGCTCCGTCTCGCTCCGACTTCAGCATCCACTCTTACGATGCGCAAACGATTCCTCCCGCCTACTTGTCAGCTCCGGCAGATTATTCATTGCATTGGAGAAATTGCGTCTGCGTAATGTCAGGGCTTTTGACCGTGTTGGTTCAACCTGAAATGGAAGGACGGCGTTCCTCGTTCGCGGCGTAAAATGCGTTTCTGCGGAATGTGCCCCCAAGCGATTCCTCAAGATTCGAAGCCGGGGCCGCTGGGCGCGCCGCACTCTTTCCACAGCTTTTCCCAATTCCACATCGCAGACGTCACGCCTGGCGACAGCGGGAATCCGAGCTGATGCGTAAGCATGCACACCTGGCCGCGGTGGTGGGCTTCGTGAGAGACCATGTAGCACAGCATCTCCGGGCCAACCGGCCATGGCTGCGCCCAGCCGTCCCTCAGGAACTCCTTGACGCGGCCCCCACCGCCGAGCGCTTCGGCGAGCATCTCCGCGCAGCGGGCGGCGGGCGCTTGAGCTGGAGGTGAGCAAGGT
>JBAUBR010000442.1:0-20543 GCA_049676965.1 Occallatibacter sp. | reverse complement strand
GCGCTTACCCCACGTCTGTCCCTCGCGGCGGTCATGCACCGATGGAATGAAATTGCCGACGCCTTAAGCGAGCCAAGCCGCAGCCGAAGGCCTCAGCTCGAACTGTTATCTTAGCGCTTATGGGGTTAAAACCCCGCCTCCCTCCGGATCGAGTTTTTCCGCAGCCTGTGAAGCCCGCACCCTTCAAACTGACCCTCTACCCAAATGCGGCGGCTCTCAGCTCGCCAGCGTGGCCAGCGTTCGCGCCAGCACGTTCACGCCGCTGCCGATCCATTGCGGCGAGGCGTACTCGTCGGGCCGGTGGCTCACGCCGCCGCGGCAGGGGACGAACAGCATGGCTACCGGCGCGATGCGCGCGACGAAGAGCGAATCGTGGTAGGCGCGGCTCACCATGCGCTTGGACGATTTGCCGGCTTCGGCCGCGGCGTTTTCCATGATGGCTAGAATCTCTTCGTCGCAAGCCGCCGGTGGATCAGCATTCACAACGTCTGCGGAAATGTCGATCGCGCGGCGAAGCGCAATCTCAGTACACGCTTCGAACAGCGATTGGATCACCGTGTCGCGCCTCTGTTTTTCAATGTCGCGAATGTCGGTCTCCAGGCGCACGCGCGAGGGAATGCTGTTGACCGCACCGGGAAAGACTTCGCAAACGCCGACCGTGCCCACGGTGTCGATTGCGCCGGTCGACTTGGCCGCCGACTCGAGCGCCAGAATCAGCTCCGCTGCCGCGGTCAGCGCGTCTTTGCGGCCCGGCATCAGCTTGCCGCCGGCGTGGCCGCCTTCACCCTCAATCAGGATTTTTATGCTGGCCGGCGCAGCGATGTGCGTGACCAGGCCCAGGTCAATGCCTTCGCGCTCGAGCAGCGGCCCCTGTTCGATGTGCAGCTCGATGAACTTGTGAAACCGGCCCGACGGCAGCGCAACGGATTCGAGCGGACCGGTGAACCCCGCCTCTGCGCGCAACTCCTCCAATCCGCGGTCTTCCTTGTCGCGGAGCGTGAGAGCCTTCGAAGGTGAGAGCACCGAAGCCATCATGCGGCTGCCCAGGCAGCCAATGCCGAAACGAGTAGGCTCTTCAGCGGTGAAAATCACCAGTTCGATTGCGCGGCGCGGAGTAAAACCCGTCTGCTGCAAAACGCGAATTGCTTCCAGCCCGCCCAGCACGCCGACCACGCCATCGTACGAGCCCGCGTTGGGAATGGCATCGATGTGCGAACCGGTGCCCACCGGTGCGAGTTCGGCTTCGCTGCCCTGCCAGCGCGCAAAGGTGTTGCCGATGGCGTCTTCGTGGACTGCGAGACCGGCCGACTTGCAAAGACCCTTCACGTAGGAGCGCGCGCGCAGGTCGGCTTCGCTGTAGACCACGCGCGTGACCACTGGAGGCTCGGCGGAGGATATCTGCGCTAGCGCGTTCAACTCAGTCATCAGCCCGTCAATGGAGCGGCCGGGTTTCATGCCGATTCGCCTCCCTTCGGAGCCAGCGGGTGCCTGCGCCAGTCTTTGTAGATGAGGTATTTTGCGGGCACTTTTCCCAGCGCGCCAAACCACTGCGGGCAATACGGCGCCATCCAGATGAAATCGCCCGCCTGCACGGGGTACCAGGAATCGCCGAGCCGATAGATGCCCGCGCCTTCGAGCATGAGCAGGCCGTGCTCCATGATGTGAATTTCGACCATGCTCAGCGCCGCGCCGGGATCGTAGGTCATAGTGTTGACGGCGAAGTCGTAGGGTGGTCCGTCGGGCATCAGGGCGCGCACGCGCAGGGCTTCGTCGCCCATCAGGGGCGCGGCGGTCTTTGCGGCTTCGTCGCCCACCACGATCTCCGGAGCGGCTGCGCCGGCTTCGGGCTGATACGGCTTTTCAATGAGCGCGGCGCGCGACGCCGCACGGGCACGCACCGCGTGAGCCGCACCCTGAGGAAGATAAGCAAACCCGCCGGGCGCGAGCACCTGCTTTTTGCCGGAAACCGTCAACTCCAGTTCGCCTTCGATCAGGTAAAGAAAACGCTGCGCGGGCGTGGGGCCAAGCGTGCCATCGACGGCAAATTCGGCCGTCATCTGCGTGAAGCGGGCGCCCAGTTGCGGGCCGACGTGGATTACGAAATCGACGCCTGTAGCGCCCGGCAGCGGTGTGCGGATGAACGTGTTCGGCGTCTGCAGCAGGTGGTCCGGCTTGAGGCTGCTCCGCGTTAATCCCAGATGATGCAAGATTGGCCTCGGTGCTTGAGATTCCGATCATGTGACATATGGCTTCTGTGGTTTCCCACCCTTTTCGTCCGTCGCGGCGGACGAAAAGGATGGGGCACGGGGCATCTCGTGGAACCGTGGCCTCGATTCTATCGAACGTCGGCAGCCAACTGCTCAAGAAACTTGCGCCCGACGAGCAGCGCGGCCTCTACATCTTCTTCGCGGACTGACTCGTCGGGGTGATGGCTGATGCCTCCGGGGCTGCGCAGGAAAAGCATGGTCGCGGGAACGCACGCGGCCATCACCATGGCATCGTGTCCGGCGCCGCTGTGCATTGTCTTTTTAACAAAACCGGCGGCCTCGATGGCGCGCAACAGCCGATCGGTCAGTTCATCGTCCATGCGCACGCCGGGTTGATTCATTCTTTCCATGTAGTCCAAGCCGATGCCGCGCCGCGCGGCAATCTCCGCGGCCTTCGCCGTCAGGTCCCGCACCGCCTGGGCGCGCGTGTCGTCGCTCTTGTGACGCGCGTCGAGGCTCACCGTGACGCTGCCTGGAATCACGTTGGCCGCGTTCGGTTCCACGCGCATCTTACCCACGGTCGCGACCAGCCCGTCCACGGAGCGAGCCATAATTTCAACTTCCGTCATCCATTCGACCGCCGCGGCCAGCGCATCGCGGCGCAGATGCATGGGCGTGGTGCCGGCGTGATTGGCCTGGCCTGCGAATTCGAACTCCATCCGCGATTGGCCGGCGATGCCCTCCACAACAGCCAGCGCTGCGTTCTCGGCCTCAAGCGCGGGTCCCTGCTCGATGTGGATTTCAACGAAGCCGAGCACGTTCTCCGCGTCAGCGGCCGCTGCGGGAACGCTGACCGGATCAAGCCCGAAGGCGCGAATAGCCTCCTCCATCGCGATCCCGTCCGCGTCCTTCAGCGTCAGCAGCGCGGCATCGAAGCTGCCGGCCACCGCCCGGCTGCCCAAAAACGGCACGCCGTAGCGCACGCCTTCTTCTTCGGAGAATGCAATCACTTCGATGGGCAGCGGGTACGCCAGCTCCTGCGCGAGCTGGGTCCATTCGAGCGCCAGCACCACGCCTAGCACGCCGTCATACGCGCCCGCGTTGGGCACGGTATCGATGTGCGAACCAAGAAGGAGGCGCTTGCCCGTCGCGGCGGGGTTGGCGTGCGCACCCCGCGGCTGCCACAGGCCGCGCAGATTGCCTGCCGCATCCACGTGCACAGCCATGCCCATCGCTTCCATGCGCTTTCGCAGGTGCGCGTGAACGAGGTGCACCGGCGGAGTTAGAAAACGCCGCGTGGTGCGGCCGGGCTCTTCCGTGAATCCGGCTATGAGCTGGCACTCGGTAATGGCGCGCTGGGCGCGGTCTCTCATACGCGTTCTCTCATAAGCGCGTCAGCTCTCTGCCGCGCGGTGTGCCGACGAGTTCGTTTTGGCTGAACACCCGCTCACCGCGCAGCCACGTTTCCAGCACGCGGCCGCGCAACTCCGCGCCCAGATAGGGCGAAAGTTTGTGGCGAAAGCGCAGGTCGTCCGGCGCTACCGTCCAGGGAACATCCGGATCGAAGACCACAATGTCCGCGTCCGCGCCGCGGGCGAGAATGCCCTTGCGTCCCGCCAATCCGGCGAGCTCGGCCGGCGCTGCGGCCATCCAATCGGCCAGGCAATCCATGTGCACGCCGCGGCGGCTCATCGCCGTCCACAGCACCGGGAGCGCCAGGCCCAGGCTCGAGACGCCGCCCCACGCGAGATCCCACCTGCCTTCGTCGCGGCGCTTCATCGCCGGCGGGCAAGGGGAGTGGTCGGTCGTCACCATATCGATGAGCCCCTCGACGAGCGCGCCCCACAGCGCTTCGCGATTGGCCACGCCGCGGATCGGCGGGGCGCACTTGAACTCCGTCGCGCCATCGGCAATTTCTTCCGCTGCAAACCAAAGATACTGCGTGCACGTTTCCACAGTGATGGGCAGGCCGCGGTCGCGCGCCTCGGCGATCAACGGCAGGGCCTTCGCGCTGGAAAGATGAACGATGTGGATCGGATGGTTGAATTCCTCCGCTAGCCGGATCAGCAATGCGATTGCTGTGGTTTCCGCCTCGTCGGGGCGCGATTCCAAATAGGTAGAATATTTGCGCCAATCCGCGCCTTCGCGATTCAAGGCATCCGTTGCGGCGTTCACCGGCGCCGCGACCTCGGCATGAGCCAGTAGAGGCAATCCGCTGCCGCGTAGGGGCTCCAATGCCAGCCGCAGTTCGGCTTCGCCGACCCAGGCGAAGCCATCGATGCCGGAGTGAATCAGGAAACACTTGAATCCCGGTACGCCCGCGCCGGCCAGCGGCAAAAGGGAATCGGAATTCCCGCGCACCACTCCGCCCCATGCGGCCCAATCGACCCAGGCCTGGCTCTCAGCGGCGGCGCGCTTGGCGTTCAGCGCATCTATGTCAGTGGTCTCGGGAACGCAGTTGAGCGGCATGTCGACAAGTGTCGTCACGCCGCCAGCCGCCGCGGCGCGTGTGGCGGTCGCGAAGCCTTCCCATTCTGTCCGGCCGGGCTCGTTGATATGAACGTGGGTGTCCACCAGCCCCGGCAGCAGCACGAAATCGCCAAAGTCGCGCAGCTCCGCGCCCGAGGGCACGTCCACCCATCCGCGCATCTGGGCGATGCGGTCGCGCTCCACCACTATGGTTGCCGGCGCCAGACCCTCCGGCGTGAGCACCCGGGTCGAGCGAAATGCCTGTGACATACTGACATTACTTTCGCCGCTCAGGGAGGGACAGGGCAAGTTGGCGAGTTCATCCGCTGCAAATCCGGAGTTCATGCGCCGCGCCATCGCGCTGGCCACGGAGAACGTCACGAGCGGCAACGGCGGTCCGTTCGCGGCGCTCATCGTGCGCGACGGCAAGATTGTGGCCGAGGCCACGAACTCCGTTACGGCGTCCAACGACCCCACCGCTCATGGCGAGGTCAACGCCATTCGCGCTGCATGCCAGGCGCTGGGCACGTTCACGCTGGCCGGCTGCCAGCTTTACACCAGTTGCGAGCCCTGCCCCATGTGCCTGGCGGCGGCATATTGGGCGCGCATCGATGCGATTTATTATGGCTGCTGCGCAGCCGACGCGGCCCGCGCCGGATTCGACGACGCTTTCCTTTACGAGGAACTTCGCTGCAAGCCCGCCGAGCGCAAGCTCCCCGCCCAGCAACTGCTCAGCGATGAAGCCTGGGCGAGCTTTGCTGTGTGGATCGCCTCGCCGGCGAAGGTGGAGTATTGAACAACCCCGGCGGCTGCTGGAGCTAGAGTTCTCTTGATCGCAAGAGGAGTTGGTCCAGTGAATTCGGAGGATTCCCTGCCTCCAACATGGAACGGAACACGGCGTATGGATCGCTCTTCGAGCCGGACTTTCGGAGCGTCGATTCATCGTTAACCCATGCATAAACGATGACCTTCTCTTTGCTGCTGAAACGATAGAACAGCCGGTATCGCTGATGGAACTTGGCGCGAAACCAGTGGCGGTTGTCCGGGCCGAGAGTATTACCTTGGCGGAACTCCGCCGCGTTGGGATCCCGTGGGATGATTTCAAGAACATAGCGCTTGATGGTTGCCAGAAGCTTGGTCGTTGGATGATTTATGCGCAGCGCGGGATCTTTCTCGGCCAAAGCTTTCACCTTGTCTTCAAGCTCTTGCACCTGCAGGTCGAACAGCGGATAGAAATATATTCGCCAGCCGTTGACGATCATTGGGCTCCCTGGCCTGTTCTAGAGAATTAGGTCATCGCCGAGGTCTTCATCCGGATTCACTACAACCCCTTTGGTCAATTTCTCGATCCTTCTCGCCCGAGCTTCGCTCAGCGGCCGAATCCTCTCGGGGTGGTCGGCCATGTCCTTGGCGAGAAATGCGAGAAACGAAGCCAGCACAGGGTCGGCGTGCTCGCGCACAGCCGTTTCCGCGGTCACCAGCATGCGGCCGGGAGCTATGACGTGAGCTTTCACTTCGCCATTAAACTCCGGATGGCTCTTGAAAAGAGCGCCCTCGAAGCGAAATCCCAGGGAATTGCCCGTCTTGGTTCGCTTGCCCCGATACTCAATGGCGTGAGATTGGCTTCTTTTTTGCGGCTGCGCCTTGCGGGTTTTCACGGTCGACATGATTGCTCCTGAAAACAATGTTAGCACAATCGTATGCACATCGGCTGCGCTCAGCCCACAGCCACGCCGTTGCTAAATCGCTCCCGTCAAATTAAAGTCTGACTTAACCTTCGCGTGGAGCCAACCCTCAATGCCCCGAATCGTGCGTTGTTCCATCATCCAGGCCTCCAATGCCGTGCCCGCCACGGAGCCGTGGCCCAAGCAGAAGCAGGCCATGATCGAGAAGCACCTCGGCCTGATCCGCAAAGCCGCCGGCGACGGCGCGCAGATCGTGTGCCTGCAGGAGATCTTCAACGGCCCTTACTTTTGCGCCGAGCAATCCGTCAAATGGTATGAGAGCACCGAGCCGGTTCCGTCGGGACCTACGGTCAGCCTGATGCGATCGCTGGCCAAGGAACTGGGCATCGCCATGATTGTGCCGGTGTACGAGGTCGAACAGGAGGGCATCTTCTACAACACGGCCGCCGTCCTCGATAAGAATGGCGAATACCTGGGCAAATATCGCAAGACCCACATTCCCCACGTGGCGCCTGGCTTCTGGGAAAAGTTCTACTTCCGCCCCGGCAACCTGGGCTACCCGGTGTTCGATCTGGGATTCGCCAAGATTGGCGTCTACATCTGCTACGACCGGCACTTTCCCGAAGGTGCGCGCTGCCTGGGCTTGAATGGCGCGGAGATAGTGTTTAACCCTTCGGCGACCGTTGCGGGCTTGAGCGAGTACCTGTGGAAGCTGGAGCAGCCGGCCCACGCCGCGGCCAACGGCTACTTCATCGCCGCCATCAACCGCGTGGGCACTGAGGCGCCGTGGAACATCGGCGAGTTTTATGGGTCGAGTTACTTCGCCAACCCGCGCGGGCAGATCATTGCACAGGCCTCGCGCGACAAGGACGAGGTGTTGACCGCGGACCTGGACCTGGACGAGATCGCCGAAGTGCGGCGTACCTGGCAGTTCTACCGCGACCGCCGGCCGGATCAATACGGCCAGCTGGTGGCGTCCTGAACACGCTGGTAATTCGTTTCACTCGCGGCCAACGCCGCAAAGGTCTACACTTGAAGTGAGAAAACACCGAGATTCCCCGAGGGTTGTATGAGCACTGCAGCGCTTCCCCAAGACTCCGAGCTGCTCGAGCGGTTCAGCGAGCTCAAGCCATCGCTCACGCCCCAGGCGGCCGTGATCGAGGCCAACCGCTGCCTGCACTGCTTTGACGCACCCTGCACCGCCGCCTGCCCCACGCACATCGACGTTCCCGGCTTCATCAAGCGCATCGCCGTCGGCAACCTGCGCGGCTCGGCCAATCGCATCCTCGATGCCAATATCCTCGGCGGCAGTTGTTCCCGTGCCTGCCCGGTGGAGGTGCTCTGCGAAGGCGCCTGCGTGATGCACCGCTACAATCGCGAGCCCATCCAGATCGCCCTGCTGCAGCGGCACGCCATGGACGCTTTCCATGCCGGCGGCTACGACGTACCCAAGGCTCCGCCCGACACCCTCGACCTGCACGTGGCCTGCATCGGCGCCGGCCCCGCTTCGCTGGCCTGCGCGGCTGAGCTACAGCGGCGCGGCGGGCACGCCACTGTTATCGAGCGCCGCGAGCTGCCTGGCGGACTCAACACTTACGGGGTTGCCGAATACAAGTTGCGCGCCGCAGAGAGCCTGCGCGAAATCGAGATGATTCGCCGCATGGGCGTGGAGTTCCGCTTCGGCGTCACCATCGAATCTACCGCGGAGCTTGCCGCTCTCGAGCAGGAGTTCGATTACATCTTCCTCGGCGTGGGCCTCGGCGCCATGCAGCGGCTCAACATTCCCGGCGAAGACGCCAAGGGCGTCATCAATGCGCTCGAACTGATCGCCGCTTACAAAACCGGCCAGATTCGCGAAATCTCCGGCACCGTGGTGGTGGTCGGGGCAGGGAACACCGCCATCGACGCCGCCAACGCTGCGCGCCGCCTGGGCGCGGAGACCGTTTATCTACTGTATCGCCGCGCAGAGCGCGACCTGCCCGCATTCGATTTCGAATACGAGCACTGCAAACAGGAGGGCGTGCAGTTCCTGTGGCGGCGCCAGCCGGTCGCCATCCGCCCGGAGCACCACGGCCGCCTGCTCCTCGATACGGTGCAGGTCAAGCAGATCGACAGAGCGCTGCAGCCGGTGCCCGATTCGATGGACACTATCGTTTGCGACTGGGTGGTGCCCGCCATCGGCCAGTCGCCTCTCACTCAGCTCATCCAGGACAAGCGCCGCATTGAGGTGCAAAACGGGCTGATCGTCGCCGACACCATCACCGGCCAGACCGGCAACCCGCGCTACTTTGCCGGCGGCGATTGCGTCAACGGCGGCCGCGAAGTGGTGGACGCTGTGGCCGACGGCAAGCGCTCGGCTCTCGCCATGATCAAGGCCGCGGAGGCCATCTATGCCTGACCTGCACGTGCGCGGCTTCGCCGGCGGCATCGATTCGCCCAATCCCTTCTGGCTGGCCTCGGCGCCGCCGGCGAACTGCGGCGAGCAGATCATGCGCGCCTTCGACGCGGGCTGGGGCGGCGCGGTGTGGAAGACCATCGGCGAGCCCGTCACCAACGTCTGCTCGCGTTATTCATCCGTCGACTGGCAGGGCTCACGCATGATGGGCTTGAATAACATCGAGCTCATCAGCGACCGCAGCGTGGAGGAGAATCTGCGTGAGCTCGCCGAAGTGAAGAAGTACTATCCGCGCCACGCCGTCATCGCCTCGCTCATGGTTGCGTCGACGCGCGAGGCCTGGCATGAGATCGTCCAGCGCTCCGAAGACGCCGGCGCCGACGGCCTGGAGCTGAACTTCGGCTGCCCGCACGGCATGAGCGAGCGCGGCATGGGCTCAGCCGTGGGCCAGGTGCCCGAATATACCGAGATGATCACCGCGTGGGTCAAGGAGAAGGCGCGGACCCCGGTGCTGGTGAAGCTCACGCCCAACATCACGGACATTCGCGCCATCGCCCGCGCGGCCAAGCGCGGCGGGGCAGATGGACTCTCCGCCATCAACACCCTCAACTCCATCACCGGCATCGATCTCGACACTCTCGTGCCCCGGCCGGACGTCGACGGTAAAAGCTCCCATGGCGGCTACTGCGGCCCGGCCGTAAAGCCTATCGCGCTCAACATGGTCCAGCAGATCATGGCGGACCCCGAGGCCGCGCTGCCACTCTCCGGCATAGGCGGCATCTCTTCGTGGAAGGATGCGGCCGAGTTTTTCCTGCTTGGCTGTGGCACCGTGCAAGTCTGCACCGCGGTGATGCACTACGGCTTTCGCATGGCTGAGTATATGGCCGAGGGCCTGGAAAACTGGATGCGCTCCAAGGGTTTCAACTCCCTCCAGGAGTTCCGCGGTCTCTCACTGCCCAAGGTCACGGAATGGAAGAATCTCAACCTGAATTACAAGATCATCGCTCACATCGACGAGCGGAAGTGCATCGGCTGCGACCTCTGCTACATCGCCTGCTGGGACGGTGCCCACCAGTGCATTCACATGGATCGAGTCTCCGGTCCGGTGAATGGCGAGGTGGCGCTGCACGAGTCTCCCGCGACAATCGAGTGGCGCAGCCGCACCGTAATCGCAACGACCCCGGTCACGCGCCAGGAGCGCGCCGTAGATCCCGCGGTCCACGGCCCCTATCCCACGCCGCTGGCCAAGATCCCCCGCGTGGATGAGACAGAATGTGTAGGCTGCAACCTGTGCGCTTTGGTCTGCCCCGTCGAAGACTGCATCACCATGGTGCGCGTCGAAAATGGCCTGCCGCCCGAATCCTGGGACGAGCGCACCAGCGGCGCCGTCTGCGTGCAAAATCCAAATGTAGCGTAGAAATTCCGTGCCCCATCCTTTTCGTCCGCCGCGGCGGACGAAAAGGATGGGAGACCGCTACGCTGATCGGCGAATCGTCGACTAAAATCCCCCCATGCCCACAGTCCTCATCCAAGACGGCACCATCGTCAACGCCGACTCAACCGTGCGCGCCGATCTCCTCATCGAAGGCTCAACGATCAAAGAAATCCGCGCGAACATCCCCGCCTCCGCCGCCGACAAAGTCGTCGACGCAACCGGCCTCTTACTCCTCCCTGGCGGCATCGACGCGCACACACATCTCGACATGCCTTTTGGCGGCACCACCAGCGCCGACGACTTCCTCACCGGCACGAGGGCCGCGGCCATCGGCGGAACCACAACCATTGTCGACTTCGCCATCCAGGCGCGCGGCACCAAGATGCGCACCGCGCTCGACACCTGGTGGAAGAAGGCCGAAGGCAAGGCGTGCATCGACTACGGGCTGCACATGATCGTGACCGATCTGCCCGACGCCGGCCTCGAAGACATGGACTCGCTCGTTCGCGAAGGCGTGGCCAGCTTCAAGCTCTTCATGGCCTACCCCGGCGTGCTCATGGTGGATGACGCCACCATCTTCAAAGCCCTGCGCCAGACGGCTAAAAATGGCGCGCTCATCTGCATGCACGCAGAAAACGGCTCGGTGATCGATGTGATTGTGCGGCAGGCGCTGGCCGAGGGCAAGACCGCGCCGATCTACCATGCGCTCACCCGGCCTACGCGCGCCGAGGCCGAGGCCGTGCACCGGGCCATCGCCCTGGCCGAGATGGCCGGCGTGCCCGTCTACATTGTGCATCTCTCCAGCGAAGACGCGATCAACCAGGTGCGCGAGGCCCGCGACCGCGGCCTGCCCGCTTTTGCCGAAACCTGCCCGCAATACCTGCTGCTCTCGCTCGACAACATGGAGAACGCCGGCTGGGAGGGCGCGAAGTACGTCTTCACTCCGCCGCTGCGCGACCGCTCAAACCAGCCGAAGCTGTGGGAGGGCCTGCGGACCGACAATCTGCAAGTCGTCTCCACCGACCACTGCCCCTTCTGCTTCGAGGATCAAAAGGCGCTCGGCAAAAATGACTTCACCAAGATCCCCAACGGCGGGCCGGGGATCGAGAACCGGCTGCAGTTGCTCTATCATCATGGCGTAGGTCAGGGCAAGCTCACGCTGAACCGCTTTGTCGAGATCGTCTCCACAGCGCCGGCGCGCATCTTCGGCATGTATCCCAAGAAGGGCGCACTTGCAGTGGGCAGCGACGCGGACATTGTCTTGTGGGATGAAAACGCCGACCACACCATCAGCGCCAAAACGCACCACATGCGCGTCGATTACTCAATGTTCGAAGGCTTCAAAGTGCGCGGCAATGCCCGCGACGTTTATTCGCGCGGCGAGCTCATCGTGTCCAATGGAGAATTTATCGCCATGCCAGGGCGAGGCGAGTATCTGCGGCGCGAGGCCCGAGGCGGCGCGTGGAAGTGACCTCTATTTGACGCAAGAACCTCCAAGGTCAGACTTGCCGACCAACTGAGCACAGCGCGAAGCCTCCTCGGTGTCTCACCAATATACGCTAATGGTATGAGCCAGGTAACGAACGCCATTCTCACTGCGCACGTCGGTAAACATCCAGACGACGAGATCGCATCTGTCAACGAGTTCCTGCGATTAAACGAAATCGGAGGCGGAGAATTTAAGGATGTCACGGATCACGCAGGAGGTTACAAGCACCTCGAGTGCCGTGTATATCTCTCCGCCTTTAACCATGCCGATTCGAAACAGATTGTCAAAGCTATTGAGAAAACCCCGTGGCGTGATCGCGAAACGGTCCAGCTATTCGTGAAAGAGCAAGAAGAAGAGCTGTTCAGCCTTCGCTATTCGGGCTCTGAAACAAATGACGGAATGCGTGTTCAACTTGCGACCGAAGAGTTGAGGATTATTTGCAATGCCTTAAACGAAGTCTGTAACGGGATTGATCTTCAAGGCGAGTTTGAAACCCGCATTGGAGCCCGAGTCGAAGTTGCCAAAGGACTATTAGCGAAGCTTGGCAAAATGTGACCAGTCTGGGCTGGTGAGCCGCAGTTTCCCTGCTGATTGGCGTACCACCGGCTATTGAGAGATTAGCTATTCTCAAGCGCTCCTCCTCGCGATCGCTTGATCCTGCTTTCGCGCAATCAAGTTGTTTCCTTATCGCGTTCTGATCGGCTTTCCTGTATACCGATAACACCGGAGGCCGCGCTCCTTGAGCACCTACGACCCATCTCTCTCCAACCGCGACCTCGCGCCCACCACGCCTGCGCAGCGCACGTGGACGACGTACAACTACATCGCGCTCTGGTTCTCGATGTCGATGGAGATCACCACCTACCAGCTTGCGTCGTCGCTCATCGCCAAGGGCATGGACTGGAAGCAGGCCATCGGCACGGTCCTGCTGGGCAATCTCATCGTGCTGGTCCCCATGCTGCTCAACGCCCACGCGGGCGCCAAGTACGGCATTCCGTTTCCGGTCTTTATTCGCGCGCCCTTCGGTGTGCGCGGCGCCAACCTGCCGGCGCTTCTGCGCGCCATCGTGGCCTGTGGATGGTTTGGCATTCAGTCCTGGATTGGCGGCACCGCAATGCATTCCATGCTTTTGGTCATGTGGCCTTCGTGGGCAGCCAACAGCGGCATGCTTTGGGCCTGCTTCCTCGGCTTCTGGCTGCTGAACATGGTCGTCGTGTGGCGCGGCGTCGAATCCATCCGCCATCTGCAGGCCTTTGGCGCGCCGTTTATGTTCGTGATGGCCGCGGCGCTGCTCATCGGTGTGCGCATCAAGGCGGGCAGCTTTGGATCGATGCTCTCCACGCCCTCGCAGTTCCACTCCACGCGCGCTTTTCTCGCCGTCTTCTTCCCCTCGCTCACCGCCATGGTGGGCTACTGGGCTACGCTGGCGCTCAACATTCCCGACTTCACCCGCTACTCGAAATCGCAGAACGCGCAGGCGTGGGGCCAGGCCTTCGGACTGCCTGTCGCCATGACGCTCTACACTTTCGTCGGTATCTCCGTCACGTCGGCATCGGCCGTGCTCTTCGGGCATCCCATCTGGAATCCGATCCTGCTCATCGGCGCATTTCATCAGCCTGTCGTCGCCTTCATTGCGCTCATAGCCATTCTCATCGCTACGCTCAACGTGAACATCGGCGCCAATGTGGTCTCACCGTCGAACGATTTTTCGAATCTCTATCCGCGCTTGATCAGCTTTCGCACCGGCGGGCTCATCACCGGGTTCCTGGGCCTCGCCATGTGTCCATGGAAGCTGCTCGCGACGCCCGACGCCTATATCTTCGGCTGGCTGGTGGGTTACTCCGGCCTGCTGGGCCCGGTCGCCGGCGTTATGGTCGCCGATTACTTCTTCATTCGCAAAACCGAGCTCGACGTGAACTCTCTTTACCACCGCGAGGGCGCCTACCACTACAGCAAGGGCGTCAATCCCCGAGCTATTGTTGCGCTGGTGTTGGGTGTGGCCATTGCGTTAATCGGCCTGGCCGTCGGCTCACTACACTTTCTCTACGATTACGCTTGGTTCGTGGGATTCTTCACGGCGGGAATCAGTTATGTCGCGCTCATGCGTCTGGCAGCGCCTGCGGAATACGTCCAAAGCGCAGAAGAAACTGTGTAGTCGATTGATGATCGATCAGAATCTCGGGTGCCCCAGGTCTTCCGCCGTGGCGGACCGCGGCGGATGAGACCTGGGATACCACTAAGGAAGCTCTGAACAAGCGACTTAAATTCCCTCAGGGGCTAAAGCCCGCCATTATTCTGGGGAGTTTTCGGCACGACTGAAGTCGTGCCCTTTCAAAACGTCGACTTATTCAGAGTTCCCCAACGCAAATCGTTCATCGAAGCTAAGAGCTAAAAGCTAGCAGCTAAGAGCTGCCCTTACGCCACCAGCACATCCGCAATTCCCAGATGCCGGTCGAGCGCGTCAATCCCGAAGTCGATTTCTTCTTTGGTCACGATCAGCGGCGGGGCGATCACGAAATGGCTCACCCATGCCTGCTGTGCCACGCCGTCGGCCATCATCTTGGCGGCGATCTGATCGACGACCAGCGGCTTGCCTTCCACCTTGTCGCGCATGGTATTGAAGGGCTGTTTGGTCTGGCGATTCTTCACTAGCTCGACCGCAAAGAAGAGTCCTAGGCCGCGCACATCGCCGATGGAAACGTGCTTGTCCTTGAGGGCCTCGAGCTTCTGGCGGACGTAGGGTTCCAGCTCGGCTGCGCGCTCCACCAGCTTCAGGCGCTGCATCTCTTCGATCGTTGCCACCGCCGGGCCGAGCGTGATGGGGTGCGCTTCGTAGGTGTGGCCGTGGGAGAAGTAGTGATCTTCGAAGTAGTCGGCGATCTTTTTGGTCGTCGCGCAGAGGCCCAGCGGCACATAGGCCGACGTGATGCCTTTGGCGGTGACAAGAATGTCCGGCTTTACGTTCCAGTGGTCGATGGCGAACCACTTGCCCGTGCGTCCCCAGCCGGCCATTACCTCGTCGGCGATCAGTAGCACGCCGCGGCGGTCGCAGATCTCGCGCAGCTTGGGGAAATACTCCGGCGGAGGAATGAGCACGCCATTGGTGCCGACGACGGTTTCGACAATGATTGCGGCTACATCGCTCTCGTTCTCGATCATGTGCTCGATGTAGTCGGCGCAGGCGATGTTGCAGGCGGGATAGGTGTGCTTGATGGGGCAGTCGTAGCAATTGGTCTCCGGCGCGAAGACTACGCCTGCGCCTTTGCCCGCGGGCTCCATGGCCCAGCGGCGCGGGTCGCCTGTTGCGGCGATCGATCCCATCGTCGAGCCGTGATAGGAGCGGTAGCGCGAGATGATCTTGTTCTTGCCGGTGACCATGCGCGCGATTTTAAACGCCGCTTCGTTGGCTTCGGTGCCGCTGGTGGCGAAGAAGAATTTTTCGATGCCCTTGGGAACCACTTCAAGGAGCTTGGCGCTGAGTTTGGCGCGCGCGGCGGTGGCGTAGACGGGGCCGACGAAGGCGAGTTCGTGCGCCTGCTCGGCGATGGACGCAACCACGCGCGGATTCTTGTGGCCGAGGTTGACGCACATCAACTGCGCGCTGAAGTCGAGGTAGCGCTTGCCCGCGCCGTCAGTAAACCAGCAGCCCTCGGCATCGGCGACGTAGAGCGGCTTCCACGACTTCTGGAAGCGCCAGGTGCCGTAGTTGGTTTCGCGCGTGATGCTGGAAATCTGTTCGGGAGTGAGGGTTTCAAGCTGGGCTGTTTTGGTCATGGGCGCCATCTCCGCGGTAATCTTCAACAGGCTATCACCGTTGCCATGACGGTAAGACGATGCGCGGAATCCGTAGAAGTCGCCGTCGTCGCATTCAAGAAGGGCCTTCACGCCGCGGCGGAGCCGTTTCGCGGCCTTCCTCCCAGACGCCCATTCCGCTTCGCCGCCGCTTTCTTGGCTTCGCTTTTGGATTGTCCACCGGCTGCGCCGAGGCGTTTCGCGATCCATTTCTTCGAGCCAAGAAGGCCGTTCAGAATTGCCGGAAGGTAAAGGTCGGCATCGATCTTGGGAAAATGCAGGCCGAAGCCGGAGGGCGAAATCTCGATCGGACTCAATTGAGCAGCCGTGGCCCTCTCGAGACCTTGCGCGTCACGGGGAGAGAAGGCGATTTCCATGTGATTGCTCAAGCGGATGACAATCTGGCCGCGCTGCCGGTCATAGCGAGCGCTCATCGCATTCGGAGTAGACAGTGCGCGGCGCCGGCCCCTTCGATTCGCCGCTTCGTATTTGTCAATCGGAACCATGGATTCTCCTCCACGCCGCCAAAAGCCATTCGAGATTCTCGCTAAGAGCCGATTCAATCTTGGCCAGGTCTCGTCTTGCGAAGCCGTAGTTTTCTCGAACGGAGACGGAGCCCTGCCGACGATTCATTACAAAGATCGCCTCGTGTCCCCGCCCGATGACGTGGACATGGGCGGGCCGGTGATCGTTGGGAAAGATGACAACCCGCAGGCGGCCAAGCCTGAATACGGTCGGCATCGAGCAACTATACCATGATCCTAAGCGCTTAGGTTATTTGATTGCATGGAAAAACCGGGTCCGCGCTTGGCGAACCCGGTTGACTTCTAGTTCCGTTCTTCGGACTAATTGTTCGAGAGCGCGATCCCCGCTGCCTTCTCTTCGCTGCCCGTCTCGTCCGCGCTGACGGGCCGATAGAACAGCTGGTTGGCGTCGAGGTAGACCTCGAGGAACGCCGGACGCGTGGGAATCTGCCCGGCGATCAGCGCCTCCGAGAGCGGATCTTCCACGTAGCGCTGCAGTGCGCGGCGCAGCGGGCGCGCGCCGTAGCTGCGGTCGACGAGCGTCTTTTCGAGGATCCACTTCTTGGCTTCGTCGGTCACCGAGATGGTGATCGCCTTCTGCGCCAGGTTGGCGTTCAACTGCTGCACCAGCAACTCTACGATCTGGATCAGATCGCCGTCGGAGAGCGACTGGAAGAGGATCACTTCGTCTACACGGTTGAGGAACTCGGGGTTGAAGGTTTTCTTTACCTCCTGCTTGACCAGCTCCTCGACCTTTTCGCTGACCAGGTCTTCGCGGTCGCTCTGGAAGCCGAGCCCCTGCTTCTTTTGGAGATGCCGCGCGCCGATGTTCGAGGTCATGATGATGATGGTGTTCTTGAAGTCGACCGTGTTGCCTAGGCCGTCGGTCAACTGGCCGTCTTCAAATACCTGCAGCAGCAGGTTGAAAACATCGGGGTGCGCCTTCTCGATTTCGTCGAGCAGGACTACGGAGTATGGCGAGCGCTTGACGCGTTCCGTCAACTGGCCGCCCTCCTCGTAGCCCACGTATCCCGGAGGCGAGCCGATCAGCTTCGAGACCGAGTGTTTCTCCATGAACTCCGACATGTCGAAGCGGATGAGCGCCTTTTCCGAGCCGAAGAGGAAGTGCGCCAGCGTGCGCGCCATTTCTGTTTTGCCGACGCCCGTTGGGCCGAGGAACAGGAAGCTGCCGATCGGCCGCGCCGGCGACTTCAAGCCCGCGCGCGAGCGGCGGATGGCGCGGCTCAGAGCGGAGATTGCCTTGTCCTGCGAGATGACGCGCTTGTGCAGCTCCTCTTCCACGCGCAAGAGCTTCTGCGTCTCTTCTTCCTTGATGCTGGTCACGGGCACGCCCGTCCAGCGGGACACAACATCCTCGATGTCTTCGCGGCCCACGATGCCGGCGGCCGAGTCGTCGAGGTGATAGCGGTCGCGCAGGGCGCGCAGGTTCTCGCGCTCCTTGCGTTCTTCGTCGGAGTAGAAGCGCGCCTTCTCGAATTCGTGATTGGCGATCGCCGAATCCATGCGGTGCACGATGAACTTGATCCGCTTCTGCACTTCGGTGATCTCTTCGGGCAGCGAGGTCTGGCGCAGCTTGACGCGCGCGCCGGCCTCGTCGATGAGGTCGATGGCCTTGTCGGGCAGGAAGCGGTCGGGAATATAGCGGTTGGAATGCGAGACGGCGAACTCGATGGCGGCATCGGTGTAGCTGACCGCGTGGAACTTCTCGTAGCGGTCTTTGATGCCCATGATGATCTTGATCGCGTCGGCCTCGTTGGGCGGCGGGACCTTCACGGCCTGGAAGCGCCGCTCCAGCGAGCGGTCCTTCTCGATCGACTTGCGATATTCGGCCGGCGTGGTTGCGCCGATGCACTGAATCTCGCCGCGCGAGAGCGCCGGCTTGAGGATATTGGCCGCGTCCAGCGATCCCTCGGCCGAGCCCGCGCCCACCAGCGTGTGCAGCTCGTCGATAAAGATGATGGAGTTCTGGTTCTCCATCAGCTCTTTCATGATGGTCTTGAGGCGCTCTTCGAACTGGCCGCGGTACTTGGTGCCGGCGACGATGAGCGAGAGATCGAGGCCGAGGACGCGCTTGTCGGCCAGGAAGCTCGGCACTTCGCCGTCGGCGATGCGCTGCGCCAGGCCTTCGACAATGGCCGTCTTGCCTACGCCGGGCTCGCCAATCAGCACCGGATTGTTCTTGGTGCGGCGGCAGAGGATCTGGACGACACGCTCGAGCTCTCCATCGCGGCCTACCAGCGGATCGAGCTGCCCGTCCATCGCCGCCTGGGTGAGGTCGCGGCTGAATTCCGCCAGCAGGCTCGATTCGCGCTGGCGCTGCTGCGCGGGCGCCTTTTCCTGCGTCACGCGCGCCAGCTCCTCGCGAATCTGCGCCAGCTTCAGGCCGCGCTCCTGCAGGATCTCGGCGGCAAAGCATTTTTCTTCGCGCAGCAGGCCAAGCAGCAGATGTTCGGTGCCGATATGCTTGTGGCCCAGACGCTCGGCTTCTTCAGCCGCGTAGGCCAGCACCCGCTTGCACTCGTTCGAAAGCGGCAGGTCTACAGACGTCGAGACCTTTTCACGGATGGTCGTATGCGCCTCGATCTGCTTGCGGATGGATTCGACCGAGGCATGGGAGCGCAGGAAGCGGTTGGTCAGCGCCTTGTCTTCGCGCAAAAGACCCAGCAGCAGGTGCTCGGTTTCGATATAGGGCGAGCCGAACTGGCTGGCTTCGTACCGCGCGAAGAAGATGACGCGCCTTGCCTTCTCCGTATAACGTTCGAACATAATCTACCCCCATTGGTGAAGGCTATCGGCAGAAGTAGCCGTCCGGTTCACCTGCCGGCCTCGGCCCAATCCGCTCGCGCCCCTCTTCTTACTACGCCGCCGGAGAATCGTGGTAAATGCCTTGCCGCTCCGAACAGCTCTTTGGGATGGTCGCAATCCATTCGTCCCCGGCGCTCCTCTAGTCCCGGGAACTCCCATCCTGCTCTTCCAGCACGGTTGGAATGGAACAAGTTTTCCAGCCGGCCCGCTTTGCTGCTTACTTCATCTGACTCCGAATCCGCTGAAATGATGCGCTTTTCGTCAATTCTTCCCGTCCGGTTGGTTCCGTTTACGGCGAGCCGGCCTGCTCTTTAAGCCCTTCGCCCTCAAGGCGCCCACCTTCAAGATGCCCACCTTCAAGATGCCCGCCTTCAAGATGCCCACCTTCAAGATGTAAGACTCGCGAACATCGCCGCGCCAGGTCGAGGTTATGCGTTACGACGATCGAGGTGAGCCCGTGGCTTGCGTGCAGCCTTTCAATCAGATCGAAGACGCGGCCCGCTGTGATCTCGTCCAGGTCGCCGGTGGGCTCGTCGGCCAAGAGCAGCCGCGGATTGTTGACCAGCGCCCGCGCCACCGCCACGCGCTGCTGCTCGCCGCCAGAGAGCTCGCCCGGCCGATGGCTGCCGCGATCTTCGAGATCGACTTCCTTCAGCCAGTTGGCCGCCACTTGGAGCGCCTCTCTCTTATTTACGCCGCGTGCCAGCAGCGGCATGGCTACGTTTTCCAGCGCTGTGAACTCCGGCAACAGGTAATGGAACTGCCATACATAGCCGATCTCCCGATTGCGAAAGACCGCCGCCTCCCGTGGAGAAAGATTGGCCACGTTGATTGACGCGCAGTATACCCTTCCCGAAGTGGGAGCATCAAGTGCTCCCAGAATGTGTAAAAGTGTGCTTTTTCCGGCGCCCGACTGGCCGACAATCGCAACGAGCTCGCCGCGCGCCACTTCGAGGTCGAGCCCTTGAAAGAGATTTAGCTCTCCGCGCGCGGTGCGATAGGTTTTTTTGAGGTCGTGAACCTCGACGACCGGCGACCGCAACTCCGTTTCTCCCACCGGGCGGGAGGCCTGGGATGGAACGGCTGCAGATGTGGGTATCATCGATTGCCCTCATTCTACATGGAAAGGGCCTAATTCCGCGCAGACCTTGGTTCCCGTTGTCCGTGCAGGGCCCAAATGAATGACTGCGAATGGTGTGGCTTTAAGAGGAGCACGGGATAAGCCGCGCGACAAAAACTCAAACCATTGGATGCAGCCGCAGCGCAACGCGAGCTGGAAGTCGTTGAAAATAACTTCTCCCGGACGAATGGCCGCGAAATCCCGCGCCCGGGGAATTCAGGTCGATCTCCGGGGGAATTCACTTTCGTCCCGCGCGCATCGAAGCTGCGCACGCATTTCCCTTGAGCGTTCCGCGCAACACCTGCCGTGGAGGCACGCGGGCCGGGGCGGCAAATCGCGTGCCAGTGCCGGCTGGTTTGCAGCTATGCCGCCGAGTCCCCACGGATCGACAGGGGATTATCGAGCTGCCGCCGCAGGCTCCCGGCGAGATCGGCGACCACGCGCAGCTTGTCGGCGATCGAAGACGGCACCTCGCTGCCGGAGAGAGCCAGTTGCGAGTTGAGCAGCAGGCCGGCCACCGTTGTCTTCAGCTCGTTTTCAATCTCCGCGGTGGCCGCGCGGCGAGTCAGGGTCTGCTCCCGCTGGCGGCGGTGCAGCGCGG
>JBAUBR010000441.1:0-21368 GCA_049676965.1 Occallatibacter sp. | reverse complement strand
CCTGGTGTCGCTGGCCGGCGGCGCGCTGGGCATGCTCGGCGGCGTCTCGATTCTGCGCTGGCTGACCGCGTGGAATCCGATCCCGAGCGTTCCCATCAACGTGCCGGTGAATCCGGACGCGAACACCTATATTGTGGCGCTGCTGCTGGCGCTGGCCAGCGGATTGCTTTTCGGCATGGTGCCGGTGCGGCAGGTGTTGCGCTCCGACCCGTGGCAGATCATCCGCTCCGGATCGATGGGGCAGGGCGCGACGCGCAAATTCACGACGCGCGACCTGCTGCTGGCCGTGCAGATTTCCATCTGCGCGGTGCTGGTGACCTCGTCGCTTGTCGCGGTGCGGGGACTGGTGAAGTCGCTGCACAGCAATTTCGGCTTTGAGCCGCAAAACGTCATGCTAATCAGGACAGACCTGGGCATGGCGGGCATTACCGGCGACCAGCAGCAGGTGACGGAAAGAGAGATGCTGACCGCGGTTGCGGATATTCCGGGGGTGACGGCGGTGGGCTACGCCGACCGGCTGCCGCTGGCCGCGGGCGGCAACAATTCTTGCGTCTTTCACGATAGCGACAGCGATTTCCGCGCGACCAACTGCCGCGCCGACGCGCAGCAGTTCGATGTCTCGGCGGACTACTTCAGCGCAGCCGGCACGGCGATGCTCGCCGGGCGGGCTTTCACTCTGCACGATGGGAAGGACGCGCCGCTGGTTGCGGTCGTCAATCGCAATTTCGCGCGGACGATGTTCGGGTCAGTGGAGAAAGCTGTCGGCAGCAACTACAAAATCCGGGGCGGCACGCGGGTGCAGGTCGTCGGCGTAGTGGAGGACGGAAAATACGGATTGCTCACCGAGGATCAGCAGCCGGCGATGTTCTATTCCTTCCTGCAGCAGCCGTCGGGGAATGTCTGGCTGGTGGTGCGTTCGCGGCGCGACCCGGAAGGGATTGCGGCGGCGCTGCGGGTGACCCTGCGCGGGCTGAACCCGGGTCTTCCGGTGAGAATCGAGAGCTGGGACCGGGAGCTGACCTGGGTGCTGTTCCCGGCGCGCGTGGCGACGGTGGCGCTGGGTGTGCTGGGCCTGCTGGGCGCGATGCTGGCGATCACTGGCATCTTCGGGATGGCCTCCTACATGGTGAGCAAGCGGATGCGCGAGCTGGGCATTCGCGTGGCGCTGGGCGCCGATCGGCGGAACGTACTGACGGCGGCGCTGGAGCGGGCGTTCAGGCTGCTGCTGATCGGCTCCGCGGCGGGGATGGTTCTGGGCGTGCTGGCGACGAAAGTGCTGTCGCACATCGTCTACCAGGCCACGCCGAAGGATCCGTGGGTGCTGGGCGGCGTGGTGCTGACCATGCTGGGGCTGGGGCTGATCGCCTCGTGGATTCCGGCGCAACGGGCGCTCGCGGTAGATCCGATGATACTGCTGCGGGACGAGTAAGGGACGGGACCGCGGCGCCGAAGAAGATCGATCCGGCGAGTGTACAGCTTACATCGGGTTAGAAAGTGTGCGCACGCCGTTAGTGGCGTATCGGCGGCAAACGGGAAGTAATTCCGCCAACCGTCGCCGACCTGGTGCAGCGCCGCGGTCCCAAGCCAACTCGTCGTGACAGCTATGGAGCACCTCCAGTACGCCAGCCGGCATTTTTGGCCAGGCACAGCTCAGCGTCTCGCTGCGCTGGTTGCAGGCTTTCCAGGCTTTGCGGCATTTCAACCTTTTCTCGCGACGAGATGCATTTTTTTCCCAAAAAGCGCAACCGGCGGGAGGGTCCTGCATCTAGATTTCCAAGGCCGGTATGCCCCGCACGATCGGCTTCTCGTCCGGTTTCGCAAGAGCTTCTCAGTGATGGGCCCTGCATCGATCTCCGTCCTTTCGGCATCTGGTTGTACCGATTGGCGGAATATCCGGGCAGTTTCTGCCTCCAACACCGGAGTACACGAATGCAGCCAAGCTTCTATCTCATGCCACGAACCATACTAGTGGCTTGTGCGGCGTGGAATGCCGCCGCTTGTGTACATCGACGAAGGATCCAGCACGTGTGAGGATCCCGGGGGCGCTGGATCGCAAGTGACGCCCTCACAATCAAAAACCTAAGATGTGCGCCGACGGCCGCTGCCGTTCCACGCGTGAGGGGATGTCTGCGCCACGGACAATCTTCACTCGCTTCGGAGATCCCGCCATGTTGCAGCAGCAAGAGGAACCGCGATCGACCTTTCGTCTCGATGTCCAGCTCCATCAACTGCTCACCAAGCCTTCCAGCGACCCGGTCGAATTCCAGCCTGCCGGGATACCGCAACGATTTCCCGATCCCGTTTTTCCGCAGCGCCCGGAGCTGCTGGGGCCGATCGGCGAAGGTGACGACTGGAGACCGCCCGAGAAGCGGCGATGGAAGGCGGGCCAAATTTACCACGGGATGCGGGGCTGGCTGTTCCCATACATTCGCTCGCGCGTGACCGCGGGCGACTTTCATCCGTTGATCGCTTACCTGTTCACGGAGTTCAAGTGCAACCTCGATTGCCACTATTGTTGGGCTTTCGACAACAAAGTGAAAGGAATGACGGAGGATACGGCGAAGCGCTCCGTCGACTGGCTGCATGGAACCGGCTGCCGCGTGCTGGCGTTCATGGGCGGAGAGCCGCTGCTCCGGCCCGACTTGATCCAACGCGTCACATACTACGCGGCGAAAAAAGATTTCTGGATCTACCTGCCCACCAATGCGCGCCTGCTGCGCATCGATGTGATTGACAAACTCGCCGACGCGGGCATTTCGACGTTCAACATTGCGGTGGACGCGGTGGACATCAAGCAGGGATTGCCAAAAGCACTTGCCCCCATCCGCAAGCAATTCGATTATCTGATTCGCAAGCAATACGGCTACGGCTATTCGGTCTTTCTGAACATCAATATCTGCCGCAACAACCTGGACGACGTGCGGCAGCTTACCGAGATTGCCCGCGACTGCGGCATTGCCACCGACTATCACATCAACGAGTCGCCGCTGCTGGCGCAGGACGAACACTTCAAGCACAAAGACGAAAACGTGACTTACATTACTCCGGAAGACTGGCCCTTAGTGGAGGAGACCATCCAGTGGCTCACCGAAAAGCAGGACAGCGGTTACAAGATGGTGAACTCCAACACCCGGCTGTGGCAGATGGTGGATTTCATGAAGGGTAAACACTTTCCCTGGAACTGCCGCGCCGGCCAGAATTCGATGATCATTCGCGTGGATGGGACGCTGGCGCCATGCTTCCCCATGTATACGGCCAGCTACGACTGGGGCGTGGTCGGCAGTCACAAGTTCGACACCAAGCAACTCGACCATCAGAAGGAGAGCTGCCAGACTCATTGCTTCTCGACTCTCAACCACATCCTTGGCTGGTGCTACAACGACCAGCGCGTCATCAAGTACTTCTTCAAACAGCTTGCGCACGGATTCCAGGGAATGAAAGGGCAGATGTAGAACATCGCCGTTCCCTCGTTCAACAACCCCGGTAACCGATCTCACGCAGAGGAGGAACGAACGTATGCCGACGGTGGTTCATGAAATTGTGCAGACAGATTTCGAGATGGAGATTCAGGCCCGCATCGATGCCGAGCGAGCCCGGCTCAGAGCTGAAGCGGGATTGGCCCGCATGCGCGAATTCAAGAAACCCGTGGAGCGCACATTCACGGCGGCTGAGCGTGACCGTGTCACGATCCTCTTCGGCGGCCTCACGTGGAAGCACGAAGAGATGATCAAGGCGGTCTTCCACGGCAGCGGTTATCACTGCGAAAACATCCCCACGCCTGTGGTCGCGGACTTTCAGGCCGGCAAGGAATATGGCAATAACGGGCAGTGCAATCCGACGTACTTCACCGTCGGCAACCTGGTGCGCTATCTGCAAGGGCTTGAGCAGAGCGGCTTGTCGCGCCAACATATCATCGACAACTACGTCTTCTTTACCGCCGGGTCGTGCGGGCCGTGCCGCTTTGGCATGTATGAGGCGGAGTACCGCTTTGCGCTGCAGAACTCCGGATTCGAGGGGTTCCGCGTGCTGCTGTTCCAGCAGACCGATGGCATCAAGGCCGCGAGCGGCGAGCCAGGGTTGAAGTTCTCAGTCGATTTCGGGATGGGCATGCTCAACGCGCTGAATCTCGGCGACGTGATCAACGAGCTTGTGTACCAGGTTCGCCCCTTTGAAGTGACCAAAGGCGATACGGACCGCGTGATCCACGAAGCGGTGACGACACTTACCGACACACTGCGCGACCGCAAGCGCTGGCACATCATGGATGCCTCTCCGACGTGGGCGCGTCCTTATCTTGAGAAGGGCGGCAAGGCCACCGGCATCGCCTGCACGCTGGGTAAGGTTGTCGACAACCTCTACGGCAAGGAGTATGTCGACGCGCTGCACGCCTGCCGCGACCGCATCGATTCGATCGAGGTCGATCGACTGCGCGTCAAGCCGGTGATCAAGATCACCGGCGAGTTCTGGGCGCAGACCACCGAGGGTGACGGCAACTTCAACATGTTCGCGTTCCTTGAAAAGGAGGGCGCACAGGTGCTGGTGGAACCGATCGCAACGTGGATCGACTACATGATGTTCGTTGCCCGGGAGGGCGCCAGGGCGCGCGCGCAGGCGCAGGCTCCGTATCGCGATCCCAAGTGGTATGAGCTGAAGAAACGCGCGGTAAATGGATTCTCGTTATTCAAGAAGACGGCCGGCTTGAGCGCGGGCAGCGGCATGTGGACTTACTTCTACCACCGTACCATTCGCCACATGGGCGGCACTGCGCATCACCTGGTTCCGCAGTCGGAACTGTCGCGGCTCGCGCATCCCTTCTATCACCAGCTTGCACGCGGCGGCGAAGGCCACATGGAAGTGGGGAAGAACATCTTTTACACGGTGAATCATCTCTGCCACATGGTGCTGGCGCTGAAGCCTTTCGGTTGCATGCCGTCGACGCAGTCTGACGGAGTACAGTCGCGCGTCGTGAGCAAGTTCAAGGACATGATTTTTCTGCCCATCGAAACGTCGGGCGAAGGCGAAGTGAATGCGCATAGCCGCGTGCAGATGGCTCTGGCCGAGGCCAAGGCAAAGGCGCGCGCGGAGTTCGATGGGGTGCTCGAGAAGACCGGCAAATCGCTCGACGATCTTCGCTCGTATGTTGCGGAGCATCCTCAGCTCCGGCGCGGCCTCTACAAGGTTCCGCATCGCAATGGGATCGCCGGGACAGCGGCGCAGTTTGCCCTCCACGTGAACGATCTGATGAACAAGGACCGCGTTTATCGCCGCCGTACGCGGGTGGCGATGTCAACGCAACAGGTGGCGTGATGCGCATTCCCGTGCGATACATAGCGGACGGCTGCCTGTCGGCAATGATCCTTTTGTGTGCCGCGGCGCTCGATGTGGCGCTGATCGGTGTCTTCAGGTCTCATCTCCGGCAGGCTTTCGCTCCCGGGCGATATCGACCCGTCTACACACGCTCCGGTCGTCGAAACAGAGTCCGGCGCTGACTCGGATTGAGGAGAAAAGCCGATGGGGCAGTTTCTGGTGGGGCTCGACGTGGGCTCGACGACCGTGAAGGCCGTTGTGGTGGATGCGGCAACGGATGCGGTTCTCTGGCAGGACTATCAGCGGCACGAAACTCGCCAGCCGGAAAAGGTGCTGGAGTTTTTGCGCCGCATGGAAGCCGATACCGGCATTGCTGCCGGCAACACACGCATCTTCATCACCGGTTCGGGCGGCGGAACGATTGCGGAGATGATCGGCGCCAAGTTCGTGCAGGAAGTTCATGCCGTGGCGCTGGCCGTCGAGAAGATGCATCCGGAGGTGTACTCGGTTATTGAGTTGGGAGGCCAGGACGCAAAGATCATTGTCTTCAAGGACGATGAAGAGACGGGGCGCAAGAAAAAGATCCCGTCCATGAACGACAAGTGTGCCGGCGGCACCGGCGCCGTCATCGACAAGATCAATGCGAAGTTGAAGATTCCCGCATCGGAGCTGGCGAACCAGGCATATCACGGGATCAAGCTGCACAAAGTGGCAGGGAAGTGCGGCGTCTTTGCCGAGACCGACATCAACGGCCTGCAAAAGACGGGAACGCCCTCCAGTGAACTGATGGCATCGCTCTTTGAAGCCATCGTGCTGCAGAACCTGAGCGTTCTTACCCGCGGCAATACGCTGCGGCCGCACGTTTTGCTGCTCGGCGGACCCAATGGGTTCATCCGCGGCATGCGCGAGGCCTGGCAGGCCAACATTCCGCGCATGTGGAAAGAGCGCAAGGTTGAGATTCCCGAAGGGGCCACGCCCGAGGATCTGATCAAGGTTCCGCAGAATGCGCAGTACTTCGCGGCGCTTGGCGCGGTTGAGTTCGGCAAGGATGAGGAGCCGGTGGTCGGCCGTTATCTCGGTGTCGAAAAGCTTGCGTGGTATATCGATTACGGGCGCGCCGAAGAAAAGGCAGTCTCGGGTGGAAAGGGCTTGGTCACGGACAATGCCGAGCTGGAAGTGTTCCGCTCGGAGTACCGGCGCAAGAAGTTTGTTCCGGCCGACTTCGCTACCGGACAATTGATCTCCGGATTTGTCGGCGTGGATGGCGGTTCTACGTCGACAAAGGCGGTGCTGCTTGGGAAGGACGGCGAAATTCTCTGCAAGGCCTACCAGCTCTCGAATGGAAACCCGATCGAGGACACGATCGACATGTTCGAGAACCTGCGCAAACAGGTTGAGAGCCGCGGTGCGGCGATCGAGGTTCTCGGCGTTGGCACCACCGGTTACGCCAAGGACATTCTGAGAGACGTGCTCAAGGCCGACGTGGCGCTGGTTGAGACGGTGGCGCACACCGAGTCGGCGCTCAAGTTTTACGAAGACCCTCACGTGATCATCGATGTCGGCGGGCAGGACATCAAGCTGATCGTACTGAAAGACGGCCGCGTGAAGGACTTCAAGCTGAACACGCAGTGCTCGGCCGGCAACGGATACTTTCTGCAATCCACTGCCGAGGGCTTCGGCATGAAGGTGGAAGAGTTTGCCGACCTCGCGTTTTCCGCGAAATCCATGCCGTCGTTCGGCTATGGCTGCGCGGTCTTCATGCAGTCGGACATCGTGAACTTCCAGCGCCAAGGCTGGAGGTCGGAAGAAATCCTCGCTGGCCTGGCGGATGTATTGCCGAAGAACGTTTTCCTCTACGTGGCGAGTATTCCCAACCTTGCAACGCTGGGCACGCGTTTCGTGCTGCAGGGCGGCACGCAGAACAATCTCGCCGTCGTCAAGGCCGAGGTCGACTTCATCCGCTCGAGCTTCCGCGCCAACGGCAAGGAGCCGGAGATCATTGTTCACGAGCACTGCGGTGAGTCGGGCGCGATCGGCGCGGCGCAGGAGGCTTTGCGCCTTTGGCGGCGCGGCAAGCAGACAACGTTCATCGGCCTCGATGCGGTGCGCGCGATCCGCTTTCGCACCACGCGCAATGAAGACACGCGCTGCTACTTCTGCAAGAACAACTGCCTGCGCACCTTCATCGATGTGGACGTGTCCGGCGCACCTTCGCAGGAGCTGGTCGCGCCGCGGCCGGCCGAAGACCGCGCTGCCACGGACGAAGAAGTGGCCGCGGTGGTTGGTAATCTTCCCAGCCCTGATCTTCCCAGTCTGGAGCAGATTCAGGCAAATCTCCCAACGGCCTCGCACGGCTCCTCGTGCAGCACAGGTCATTCTCACGATCACGATCATGCAGGCGGAGGATGCGGATGCAACTCCACTGCGACTACATCGCTCCGCGCCAAGGTTGAGCCTTTGATCCAGATACAGGCGGCGTCTGGCGCGAAGAAACCGATCGAGGTCCTCAAGCCCACGGGAGAATTCCAACCCCGCAAGACCAAGGTTCCGCTGCGCGTGGGCGAGCAGCGGCTGATCATTGCTACCTGCGAGAAAGGCGCCGTCGAAGACCTGAGCGACATGAAGGAGATCAAGGCCGACATCGACAAGATCAAGGCCGCGAACCCCAACTTTGTCGACATCGCCGCGCGCGATGTGTTTCGCCATCGCGAAGTGAGTCTTGTTGCCGATCCAGTCCCGAGCACCAAAGGACTGTTTGTCTCGAAGACCGTCAAGGAGCGCGCCGCGCTCATCGAGCGCCGCAAGGATTTCCGTATCGGCATTCCGCGCCTGCTGAACACTTACACTTATGCGCCGCTCTTCAACGCATACTTTGCCAGCCTGGGGATACAGGCTGAGAACATCGTCTACTCCGACTACACTACGCCGGATTTATATCGCGCCGGGGCCAGCCGCGGCGCGGTCGATCCCTGCTATCCATCGAAGATCGGCATCGCGCACGTCTACAATTTGCTGGCGGCAAAGCACAGCAAAAAGCCGCTCCATTGCATCTGGTTCCCGATGTACGATGTGCTGCACACACCGCTCGTGAATCTCACCGGCTCCAACGCGTGCCCCACGGTGACGGCTACGCCGAATGCGGTGAAGGCCGCCTTCACCAAGGAGAGCGATTTATTTGCGGAGAACGAAATCACGTACCTTGACCCAATTCTGAATCTGCAGGACCGGAAAATCTGCGCGGAGCAAATGTACAGGGCATGGGCGCCGATGCTGGGTTTGTCGCGCGAGGAGAACGACCGGGCCATCGAGGCCGGCTTCGAAGCGCTGACCAATTCCGAGAACGAGATCCGCCGCCAGGCGCGCGAGACGCTGGATCAACTGGAGCGCGAGGATCGAATCGGCATCGTGATGCTGGGCCGTGTTTATCATCACGATCCGGGCCTGAACCACGAAATCATGGAAGAGTTCCAGAAGCTGGGCTACCCGGTGTTCTCGCAGAGCACGCTTCCGCTTGATGAAGATCTGCTGGAGCGGCTGTTTGGCGACGAGGTGCGCGCCGGCCTGATCACGCATCCGCTCGACATCAGCGACGTTTGGAAGAACCGCTATTCCACCAGCACCAACCACAAGGTATGGGCGGCGAAGTTTACCGCGCGTCACCCGAACCTGGTGGCGCTTGAGGTGTCAAGCTTCAAGTGCGGCCACGATGCGCCGATCTATGGCGTGATCGAAGGCATCATCGAGAATTCCGGCACGCCGTACTTCTCCTTCAAGGACCTGGATGAAAACAAGCCCACGGGCTCGATCCGCATTCGCGTGGAGACGATCGACTATTTCCTGCGCCGCTATCGCGACGACATCATAGAACGGAAGCGTAAGGAGATGGATATCGAGAGTGAACTCGCCAAATTTGACAATGCCCTACGAGCCAAGGAGCAGGATAGCTATGAACTGGCGATTGCAGGCGATTGATGGGCGCAGGAGGCGCCCGGTCTCTCAATGTGGAGGTGGAACAGGCGCGTCGATTTTGCTGGGCTGCGTAATTCTGCTGTTCGGCGCGAGCGCCTCGAATGCGAGCGACCAGCCCGCCAATTCATTGGCAGACGAGAACGCGGCAACCGCTTCGATTGTCGAGCGGCTGGTGGAGAGCAACAAGGATCGAGCGGACAGGCTGCCGGACTGCACGTCAAAGCGCCACTACCACATTCAGTTCCATGGTTTCGGCCACACGATGGAAGCGGATATGGATGTCGAGGTGCTGGATCATGGTTCGGCATCGAGGACGTTTCACGTCACGGCGCAGTCCGGCTCACACGTGCTCCTCGATCACGTGCTGAAAAAACTGCTGGAGAGCGAGCAAGAAGCGGCCCAGCACAAAAATGCGACGGGACTTACACCGGAGAATTACCGATTTACGCTGATCGGCATCGCCGATGAAGAGGGACGGCAACTTTTCATACTGCAGGTTGACCCGAAGACCAATCAGAAGCTCCTCTACCGCGGCCGGATCTGGGTGGATGCGGCGGACTATGCGGTGGTGAGAGTAGAGGCACAGCCCGCGCAGAACCCATCCTTCTGGATTCGGAGCACCGAGATTCACCACGTCTACTCGAAGGTGGGAGATTTCTGGTTGCCGCAACGGAACGTGAGCGAATCGAAAACAAGGTTTGGCGGTAAAGCTACGCTCACCATCGATTACGGCGATTACCAATTCGAGCACTTGGACGCCAAGTCCGCGCAAGCCAGTGCGATGAGCCCCACCCAATAGCTCCTGCCACTCGAGTGTGGGTCGAGCGTGAAAAACCGGGGGAGAAGCAATCAACCTGGGCGCACCGCAAATCAGAGTCTGATCGGGAGTATCACTCGTCATCGCTCGGGGAGGCGAGGAGATCGTGGTTTTGGCAGGAGCCGTTTATTTGCTTTGAGCGGCTTCGCCAATGGGAAATGACCAGATTGCGCCCGCCTTTGCCGGCCAGTCCTCGTTCTCTGACCGCGTGAATTTGTTCTTGATGAGCAGTGGTATCCCAGGTCTCAAAATCGAGACCCTTCGGCTTTGCTCAGGGCAGGCTCTGGGGCACCCAGATTGCTGCAAAAAACAAACGGTCAGAGACCTATCGGTTAGAGGAATGCAGCAAGTTAGCAGGTTAGCAAGTTTGCGGGTTTGCTTGTCTGCTATGGGAGAGCGATTTTCATCGGCTTCCGCGGGCCATAGGCCCATCCCCACTCAGGGCAGGCTCTGGGGCACCCAGATTGGTACAAGAACAAACGGTCGGAAGCCTAGTTCTCGTCGCCGCCGCATCGACTCCCTCTCACTCCAATCTTCGCGCCGAATGAATGGCATTGCTCGACGACGGTTCTAAGTGGTTGCCTTTACGCCATTCCTCCCCAATTCAAGACTCACTATAAGGAGCGCACGGTGTTTCGTCTTCGCGGATTCTTGTGTGCAGTTGGGCTCTTCTTGACGGCCGGTTATTGCATGGCGGCCGACTGAGTCGCATTTCTGCGCATTGCACCCACAGGGGCTACGCTCTACATCGCGGGCTCCAATGGCACCGGCGATGGGCAGGATCCGACGCGGCTGACGCAGAGCGTGCTATGAATTACATTGAACCAGGGTCACTGGCTATCGCCGCTCCCAAGGTTGACTGGTCAGGTCTCATCATTCCGGCGGTGGTTGTGGGCGATGAGATAACGAGGCTGGTGAACGACGCCTCGCAGAGGAGCTACGACAATGAAGCGCGCAATTCTCTTCATCGTCTTCCTGACGCAACCCGGCGGGGTTGCGCGCTCCCAGATTGCGGCCCACCCCATCTACCAACCTGTCGATGAAGGCCACATCGCAGCGATTGCGGGCGCGCTACCACAGGCGAAGGTGGATTCTCTACCCATCCGATTGCCGATTGTCGATGGGAGGGACCTGCGGTTCACGCGCCTCTCCACGGGCGAAGGGCTATCGCAGACGAAGGTAGCCCAGATCGTTCAAGACGATCGGGGATTCATTTGGTTCGGCACGCAATTCGGACTGAACCGGTACGACGGCTACAGCTTCAAATTATTCGTTCACGACCCAAGGAATCCCAACAGCCTCAGCGGGGTGTACGTTCGCTCCCTCTTCAAGGATCGCGATGGAGTGCTCTGGGTGGGATGCGATCAATTCCTCAATCGATTCGATCGAGCGACGGAGACGTTTACGCGTTACCCGGTTGCGTATGTCGGTGACATCAGCCAGGACAGAGCCGGAGTCTTGTGGCTGGCGACCGGCAAGGGTTTGTACAGTTTAGATCCGGCGACCGGAACGATCCGGCAATATTCTCACGATGCGAACGATCCTTCGAGCTTGAGTAATAACGATGTCGAATTGAGCGGCGAAGACAGAGAAGGAAGGTTTTGGGTCGCGACTTCAAGGCACCTGGAGGAATTCGACCGCGGAACGGGCAAAGTCACAAGGGACATTCCGTTGCCCGAAGTCCGGATGGGGTTTGGATTCTATGAGGATATCTTCGGCGTATTCTGGATCTTTCATGACGCCCCCAACGCGTTATCCGTGTTGAACCTGAAGACGAATACGCTCACCAACTATTCGTTTCAGGAAATGGAAGAGTCCGCTCCCGGCTTTACGGTGATCATGGCAATGACCGAAGACCGGAACGGCACACTTTGGCTGGCAACACACGGCGCCGGTTTGTTCAGGTTGGACCGTGAGCACCGAAGATTCGTTCGTTACCGCAATGACCCCGTCGATCCGAATAGCCTGCCCCAGAACGATGTCGAGAACCTATTCGTGGATCGTGAAGGGAGCATCTGGGCCGGCCTGGGCAGGCTGGGGGTAATTCATTTCGCGACGGACCCTCTGCCTTTCAAGAGTATCCCTCGCCTCGCCAGTGCGGAGGGTATGACGGAACCCTTTGTCGGCGCAATCTACGAGGATCGCCAGGGAATCCTGTGGGTGGGTACGCCCGAAGCACTCAATGGTATCGACCGCAAGACCGGACGCCTCACAGCCTATCGCCGCACAGCCGACCCGGCAGCCAGGACCGATGTGATCTCGATTCACGAAGACGCATCCGGCAATCTCTGGGCCGGCACTTATGAGCACGGGCTGCTCCGCCTTGACCGGCGGACGGGAAAATTCCAGACATACCGTCACAATCCGGCCGATCCATACAGTCTGAGCAACGACGACGTGACACGGTTTCTCGTCGATCGCAACGGAGCGTTCTGGGTGGCCACCGACGATGGTCTGAATCGCTTCGATGGGGCGACGGGACGCTTCACCGTTTATAAGCTCGACCCGCAGAAGAGAGTCGTGTCTTATCTTGACATCGCCGAGGACAGGAAGGGAGTACTGTGGCTCGGCACCAACGCCTTGGGCCTGGAACGATTCGATCCGGCGACGGGTCAGTTCAGCGGATACGAAAACGACATCAATCGTCCCGGGACCCTGAGCGACAACCGGGTGAACTCGGTGCACTTCGATCGCTCGGGCACTCTGTGGGTAGGTACGCAGAATGGGCTGGACAAGTTTGACGCGAATACCGGTACGTTCACCGTTTACACACAGCGGGACGGCCTCCCCGGCAATGCCGTGGGCTGCATTCTCGAAGATGACCACGGCAACCTGTGGATGAGCACCAATCATGGGATAGCGAGATTCGATCCGCGCAGCGCGGCGGTCAAGAGTTACTCGACCGCCGAGGGATTGCCCGGTCCCGATTTGACCGGTTGGGGCGCGGGCTTCAAGGATCGAAGCGGAGAGATGTTCTTTGGGGGCTTTAACGGAGCCACAGAATTCGACCCGGACAAAGTAGCGGACACTTCGTACACACCGCCAGTGGTTCTCACCGAATTTCGCCTGTCGGGCAGTCCGGTGGATATCGGAGGTGGTTCGCCACTGAGCAAATCCATTACCTATACAACACAGTTGACGCTCTCGCATGAGCAACGCATTTTCTCGCTGACGTTTTCGGCTCTCAGCTATTTCAGTCCGGGCACCAACCGGTATCGCTACAAGCTTGAAGGACTGGACGAGAAATGGCACGAAGTGGGGAGCGACGAGCGTCTGGCTACCTACACCACCCTGCCGGTGGGTGCCTACACGTTTCGCGTGCAGGGCGCGACCAGCCGCGGAGTGTGGAGCGATCCGGGCGCCGTCTTGCGGATCGAGATCCTGCCGCCGTGGTGGAGAACGTTGTGGTTCACGACCATCTGTGCCGCCACGGCGATTCTGGTGGCGTTTTCCACTTACTCCTATCGCATGCATCAAATCGGCCATCAATTCGAACTGCGCCTGGATGAACGCGTGAACGAGCGGACCCGGATTGCGCGCGACCTGCACGATACTCTGCTACAGAGCTTTCATGGTGTGCTGTTTCGAATTCAGGCCGCACGCAACATGCTTCCGCGCCGTCCCGATGAAGCAATCGAGGCTCTCGATGGCGTTATTACCAGGGCGGAGCAGGCGATCAAAGAGGGCCGGGACGCGATACAGGGCCTACGCGCCGAACCGGCGGCCGAGGGCAATCTCGAGCACTTGCTGACGGCAACGGGCCAGGAAATGGCAAGCTCCCAGGATGCAAACCCCGATTCGGCGATCTTCAGTGCGACCGTGGAAGGGGCTCGGCAGGCCATGTCCCCGATCCTGCAGGACGAGATCTACCGGATTGCCCGCGAGGTGTTGCGCAATGCTTTCCTGCACGCATCGGCGCGCAAGATCGAGGCCGAGATTCGCTACGACGACCGTCTGTTCCGCTTGCGCATCCGCGACGATGGAAAAGGCATCGACCTGAAAGTCCTGGAACAGGGAAGGCGCGCCGGACACTGGGGACTGCCCGGTATCCGTGAGCGCGCAAAACAAATCGGCGCGCGATTGGAGTTCTGGAGCGAAGCCGGAGCGGGCACGGAAGTGGAACTGACTGTTCCCGCCTCGGTCGCCTACGAAACACCGCGCGATCATAATGGATTCAAGCTCTTTCGCAAGGCAGGAAGCCATGAACACCGGTCCTAAGGCGATTCGGATCCTTACCGTCGACGACCATCCTCTGCTTCGCGAGGGGATCGCAGCCCTGGTCAATGCCGAGCCCGATATGCGGGTCATCGCGGAAGCCGACGATGGAAAGCAAGCCATCGAACAGTTCCGATTGCTGCGTCCGGATGTGACGTTAATGGATCTCCAGATGCCGGGCCTGAACGGAATCCAGGCAATTATCGGCATTCGCAGCGAATTCTCGAACGCCCGGATCATCGTCCTGACAACATACGCAGGCGACGTCCAGGTGTTGCGAGCACTCAAAGCGGGAGCCCGGGCTTTTGTGCTGAAAGGGCACGTGCATAAAGAGCTCCTTGAGACTATCCGCGCTGTCCATGCGGGCCAAAAGCGAATACCCCCGGAGGTTGCCGCCGAGCTGGCCGACCATGCCACGGATGACGACCTGACCCCGCGCGAGATCGATGTGCTCAGATTGATCGCGAGCGGGAACGCGAACAAGCTGATCGCCGATCAGCTCTCCATTACGGAGGAGACGGTGAAGAGCCATGTCACGAATATCCTCTCCAAGCTTGGCGCCAACGATCGGACCCATGCCGTCACGATTGGACTAAAGCGCGGAATCATCGAACTATAGCTCCCCCCAAAGAGGGATGTTCAGATCCCCGTTTCACGGGTTCCGATCCGGTTGTCAATCCCCTATTGTTGGTTGAGGAACCCTCTTGTGCAAAGGCTATTCTCGACCTTCGCTGATGGCTGGCCGGGCGTGGGCATTTTACTCCTGCGCCTGGTCGTTGGGATTACTTTGATTGAGCATGGAATCGCGGGACTGTCGAGTAACCCTTCCATCCAGCCCGCTGTGCTCTCCGCGCTCACGATCGGCACAGGACTACTTTTGTTCGCAGGTTTATGGACGCCGGTGGCGGGGGCGCTGCTGGCCGCCATTGAAGTATGGAACATCTTCTTGCTACCTGAAAATCTGCGGACCTGCATCCTGCTGGGAACCATCGGCGCCTCGCTGGCGATGGTGGGACCTGGCGCCTGGTCCATCGATGCTCGTCTATTCGGCAGAAAGCACCTCCAGATTCGGGAAAGCTGAGGCAAGAGCAGAGGGGCTCATGCAGCCGGGGAAAAACTCGGTATTTCGCGTGGAATCGGTGGAAGTTGTCCATCCGGGGCTGAAGCCCCTTCGATTTTGCCGGCTTTATGCGGGTTGAAACCCCCGCTTCCCTCCGGATCGGGTTTTTCCGCAGCCGGTGAACGCCCCTTCTCCCTCCGCACAAAGCCGGATCTGATCTGGTTCGACCCCAGCTTGCCCGGCTTCCAAGTTTTCAGTTGCGCATTGGTATTGGCCGGGGTCTAATGTACGCATGTTGCCGACAAGTCAGCCTTTTTAGAAATAGCAGCACAAACTGTAAGCTCTGATCTGCGTTCGAGCGTCCCGACTGAGGAAACGCCCGCACCTACCCCAAATGCTTGAGGTCCTGCCTTGTGGAAACTACCTTCGCCCCATCGGTAAAACCTGCTCGGGACAAGATGCTCTCATCCGGGCATTCCCCCGCCCGTGTCGCCAAGCCCAAGACGACCGTGCTCGCGTTGCTAAGGGAGATATGGCAAGGGTGTTGGCGGCGCGAAGCGTGGTCTCGCGCTTCGCTCATCCGTCTCTCCATGGTTTTTGTGTTCGCCGCCGTCTGTTCGTGGCTGGGAATAGTGCTCTCCCGCCAGTCGGAGGGAGTGGCCACGATCTGGCTCTCCAATGGCCTGATCTTCGGTCTGCTCATCACCCAGCCGAGGAGCCGGTGGCTGGCCTATTTCATAGCCGGGCTTTGCGCAGACACGCTGGCCGATATGCTCTACGGCGATCCCTTCCGGCTCGCGTTCGGCGTATCGCTGGCCAATTCCATCGAGGTTGTCACCTCCTGCCTTCTGCTCACCCTCCTGCTCGACTCGCCATTGGATCTGTCCAAGCGCAAGTCACTGGTTGGCTTTCTCCTCATCTCTGTTCTGGGAGCGACCGCGCTGTCGAGCGCGCTGGGGGCCGGTTGGACCGTGCTCCTGGTTCCCGGACCGCCCTGGTGGCAGATGTTTCGCACCTGGTACCTGGGGGACATGCTGGGCATGGCAGTGCTGGCGCCGCTGATCATCATGGTGCAGCGGCCGGCGTTCTTCTCGATGTTCGAGCGCAGGCACCTGCCTCACACCTTGCTGGTTCTTGCCTACTCGACGATTGTCACTGTCCTGGTCTTGATGGACAGCAAAGACCCCCTGATCTTCTTCATGTTTCCGACGTTCCTGCTGGTGGCGTTTCGCCTGGGCCTGCCGGGGACCGTAGTCAACATTTTCCTGTTTACCCTGATGGCCATCGGTTTCACGGTCGAAGGGCATGGCCCGTTTATGCTCATCGCCGGCGAGCACATGCTGCTGCATCGGATCGTCATTGCTCAAATATTCGCGGGAGTCGCAATCTTCACCATGTTCCCCGTCGCGGCCATTCTCGAAGAAAAAGAGCAGCTCAAGAATTCACTCGCCGCAAGCGAGGCAAGGTATCGAATTCTCGCGCTCGTCGACCAGCTGACCGGCCTGCCCAATCGGCGCGCTTTCGATCTTCAGCTCGAGAATGCCTGGACGAACGCTTGCACCAGTTGTGAAGAGTTGGCTCTTATGATCCTCGATGCCGATCAATTCAAGGAGTACAACGACCATGCCGGTCATCTCGGCGGAGATGCATGCTTGTGCTCGATTGCCCAGGCCATCGCGCCGGCTGCCCGGGCAGCCAACGGGATTGCCGCACGAATCGGCGGCGAGGAATTTGCCGTGATCCTCCCCGGCGCCGCGGAACTGCGTGCCCTGGAGATCGCCGAGGAGATTCGATTACGCGTCGCGGATCTCGCGCTGCCCCATCCGTTGAGTCCGTGCGGCGTACAAACGGTCAGCGTCGGGGTCGCGGTTCGTGTGCCGCTCAGGGGGCAGGCTTCCATCGATCTGATGCGGATAGCGGACCAGGCGCTGTACTCGGCCAAGCGCTCCGGACGAAACAAAGTTGCCTGTTGCTAAAGCGATGCGAATTTTCGGCCTTCTCGCCGAGAGGCGCGCATTCACAGAAGGGGATCTGAACACCTCGAGCTCAGGTGACCGTCCGGGTCTACCAGGGATCGGGACCATCCTTTGAAAATGACTGTCCGGTGGGGCCATTGTCATCGAGCAGCGCCAGGCGTGTTGCTTCGATGGCTCCAACCTCTACCGGTTGCGTCCCCTGGTTGTCGTTCAGGTCCGTCTTTGTGTATCCGGGATTTGCCGAGTTCACCTTGATCTTCGTGCCGCGCAGTTCATAGGCGAGATGAACGGTCAACATGTTCAAAGCGGCCTTCGATGCGTTATAGCCTATCAGCTTGGTGTTGTAGCCAGACCACGAAGGATCGCTGTTAAAAGCGAGCGAACCCAACCCGCTGGAGACATTCACGATGCGCCCCGCGGCCGATTTATTGAGCAGCGGCAACATGGCGTTGACGACACGAAGAGCACCGAAGAAGTTGGTATCGAAAACCCTTTGCACGACGCCTGGATCGGCGGCGCCAGGCAGTCCATCCCCGCGCACGTTGATGCCTGCGTTGTTTACCAGGATATCGAGGCGGCCGTACCGGCTCTCAATCTGTTGTGCCGCGGCGGTAATGGTGTCCTGCCGGGTAACGTCGATCTCAATAAAGTGAACATCGCCGGGTCCGGCCTGCCCGAGCTGCCGGACAGCTTGTTGACCCCGCTCCACGTCGCGCGCGCCCAGCAGCACGACGCATCCAGCGTTGTTGAGATTGCGAGAGATTTCCAGGCCTATGCCTTTATTCCCTCCGGTCACCAATGCGACTCTCTTTGCGATTGTCATAGGACTTGAATTCCTCCTGTTGCTGTTGCCGAGCCTCTAAATCGCCATTGACGGCCCGCGGCGGCATCGAATAAAACGGAGTCAATCTCCGAATGAGTAGATAATCGGAGATTGTCTCCGGTTGCAAATATTTTACCCATGGTCAAAAAGCGTCCAAAACCCGCCCAGCGGAAACCGCGCACGGATGCGCTGCGGAACCGCGAGCGTATTTTGGACGCGGCCAAGGCGGCGTTTACCCGTTTTGGCGCGGACGCCAGCCTCGACGACATTGCCAAACAGGCGGGGGTTGGAGCCGGAACTCTGTATCGTCACTTTCCCACCCGGGACTCGCTCATCGAAGCGGTCTACCGGAGTGAAGTGGAAAAGCTGGCTGAGGCGGAGCGCAAGTTCACTGAAACAATGGCCCCGATTGACGCATTGCGGACCTGGATGCTGCTGTTCGTCGACCACATCGCCGCAAAGGAGATTATTGCGCCCGCGCTGAATAGCGTCGTCGGAGGCCCCTCAAAGCTATATGAGGGCTCTCGCGGGCTGATCCAGGGAGCGATCGATGCGCTGGTGAAGCGCGCCATCAAGAGCGGCGACGTAAGACGGGATCTCGATCCCTTCGACCTGCTTCGAGCGCTGATCGGGGTCTCCCATGTAGCGTCCGGTCCCGGATGGCAGCAAAGCGCCCGGAGGCTGGTGGACATTCTCATCACCGGTTCACGCCCAGTCAAATAGACCGCGCTTCGCGAAGTCGTGCCCCGACACCAGACGGGTTTTTGAAGCACGCTATAGCTTGCTCAACGAAACTGGCAGGCCAGCCGTTCATCAAAAGCAACGGCACTTCGGCTACGGTCACATTGTCAAATCCCCGTTCTCGGAAGGGCGGGAAGCCTCCTTTACGATCCGCTCATGCTTGGTGGCGGGTTCCTTTGCGGGATAGCGCATTTTCCTGCAACCTTCGTCTATGACGACCATCCTACTTGACGGTCGGTCATCGGGGAGGAATCATGAAGCTCGCGGGCAAGAAGGCCCTCATTACCGGAGGCAACAGCGGCATCGGCCTGGCCACGGCCCGCCTTTTCATCTCCGAAGGCGCTGAAGTCGCAATTACGGGCCGCGATCAACAGACACTGGATGAAGCGGTCGCCGAACTGGGATCGAAAGCGCACGGCTATCGCGCCGACATTACGGTGGCGGAGGACCGCAAGAAACTCTTCGCCGAGCTCGCCAAGGACTTTGGCAAACTCGACATCGTCTTCGCCAATGCGGGCATTTCCGGCAGGACGCCGACCGGCACGACCGACGAAGCCATCTTCGAGAAAGTAGTCCACACCAACCTCAACGGTGCTTTCTTTACCGTCAATTCAGCCGCTCCTCTCATGAACGACAACGGCAGCATCATCTTCAACGGATCGGTGCACAATTATCTCGGTCAACCAGGCGTGGCTGCCTACGCTGCCACGAAAGGCGGACTCGTCTCGATGGCGCGATCCATCGCCGCAGACCTTGCACCGCGCAAGATTCGCGTGAACGTGGTGGCCCCGGGAGCGACGAAAACTCCCATCTGGAAGCGCGGGTCGCGCGCCAATGCCACTCACGAGGAATCCACAAAACTTTCCGACTTCTTCTCTTCCACGGTTCCACTTGGCCGTTGGGGCGAGCCGGAAGATCTGGCCAAGGCTGTGCTTTTCCTTGCCTCGGACGATTCGTCGCACATCAACGCGGTCGAGCTGATGGTGGATGGCGGACTGACGGGTGCTCCCTTCGGAGCTGCCATTCTTCGCGGCTGACCATCTTGACTCGAGTTGTCTCATTGCCAATGCTTTTCAAGGGGACTCTGTATGTCACATCATTTCGATACCAAACTGGCGAAGGAAGATCCGAGCCTCAACCTCTGCGACTTCTATCTCTTTGACGGGCCGCTGGGCAGGACAGCGATGGCGATGACGGTGAATCCGGATGTGGGATTGTCGGCTTCGGACACGCTTCATCCGGAAGGGCTCTACGCGTTCCGGTTCGACCTGAACGGAGATGCGAGGGAAGAGGTTACGTTCAAGTTCAGGTTTGGTGAACCACGACACGGGGATGGCAGCGAGCATACTCACATTCAACCGTTTGTGGTGCGGAAGGCGACGGGTGACGATGCTCTTCGTGGTGACGCCGGAGAGACTCTGGTTGAGGGTGAAACCGGTTCGGTCGCGACTGATTCGGATCTTCGTGCGTATGTTGGGATTGCTCCTGATCTATTTGCGGCAAATGCCGGATTCCGCACATTTATGACTGCTTTCTATAAGGACCAGCGCTACGATGGGGACGCCCTTCTGCATCAGCAGAATGCCTTTGCGCAGCGCAACGTGACCGCGATTGTGCTGGAAGTGCCGAGCGAACTGATTGGCAGGGGAAAAATCAACGCATGGACGACGATCTCCCTCTTTGGCCATGCGCCGGAGGTCCAAGTTTCGCGTTGGGGCCTGCCTATGGTTACGCACCTTTTCCTGAACGAGGAGGCGAAAGAACAATTCAATGCGTCGGTTCCGTCTGAGGATATAGAGCGCTTCGCGAAGTCGATCGCGGATGTTGCGGAGAAGATGACGACCTATGCGGTTTCTGTCGCGGATCCTGTCGAATACGGGAAGCGGATTGCGAGCCGGCTCTGCCCCGACACTTTGCCCTATGAGCTTGGAACGCCCGCGAGGTTTGACGTGGGCAATTTCAATGGGCGACCGCCAGGCGATGACGCGATGGATGTGATGCTGAGCCTGGCGGCTAACAAACCGCTTGCCACTGGAGTGGTGCCGGACCGCGGCCGGATTCGGAAGGAGTTCCCTTATTATGGGGAGCCTTACACGGCGGAGGAGCAGGTGGGTGTGACTCCGATGCGTCGTCCGGCTAAGAAGCAGGCGGGAAGCGACGCTTGAGAATGATGTTGGGAATCAGGGCGCTTCCGTCTCCGATGGGGTGATTTCGCACTTCCAGGGAGGCTCTGAACAAACGACTTGAATTCCCTCAGGGGCTATTGATGGCTGCATAAATAATGTCCTGAACCTTTGCGGAGGTCCAAAGGCATTTGTCCTCATCGACTAGCATTCCCTCAGTGGCTAAAGCCCAGAATTTTATTGGCTTTTTTGTGGCACGGCTGAAGCCGTGCCCTTTCAAAGCCTCCGATTCGCGAAGCGATTCAGAGCGGACATTTGTTTTGCAGGAATCAATAAA
>JBAUBR010000440.1:0-1728 GCA_049676965.1 Occallatibacter sp. | reverse complement strand
GTCGTGCAGCATCATGGCGCGTAGGGCCTCGTCGCTCAGCGTGAACTTGGTGCCGCGCTCGCGGCTCATGCGGTCTAGAAAACTGGCCGCCAGCAGGGGAATGTCTTCGCGGCGGTCGCGCAGCGGCGGCAGCCGCAGGTTGACCACGTTGAGGCGGTAGAACAGGTCCTTGCGAAAGGTTCCCTTCTCCACCATCTGCGCCAGGTCGCGGTTGGTGGCGGCCACAATGCGCGCCTTGATGGGCACGCGGTGCGTGGCGCCCACCGGCCGCACCTCCCGCTCCTGCAGCGCGCGCAACAGCTTGGCCTGCAGATCGATGGACAGCTCGCCGATCTCGTCGAGAAAAACGGTTCCGCTCTCGGCGGAAACCAGCAACCCGTCTTTCGACCGATTGGCGCCGGTGAAGGCGCCCTTCACATAGCCGAACAGTTCGCTCTCGATCAGCGTAGGCACAATCGACCCGCAGTCGACGGGCAGAAACGGTTTCTGCGCGTTGGGCCCATAGGCGTGGATGGTCCTGGCCACCATCTCCTTGCCGGTGCCGCTTTCGCCCAGCACCAGCACCGGGTGCGTGCTTTGCGCGACCTTGGAAAGGATGCGGTAGAGCTTCTCCATCTCGCCGGAACGGCCGATGATGGAGCCCAGCCCCTGCGAGAGGCGGAGCCGCTCGCGCAGCTGGCGCGAGGCAACGTCGCTGGTGTGGTTGGCGGCGGCGCGGTCGAGCACCGTCGAAAGCTCGTCCATGGCGAAGGGCTTGGTCAGGTAATCGCTGGCCCCGCAGCGCATGGCCTCGACGGCGGTATTCACCGAGCCGGAGCTCGTCATGGCGATCACCGAGGTCCGGGGGTAGAGGAACTTGACCTCCGAGACCAGCTCCAGCCCCAGGTTGCCGCCCGGCGGCAGGTTGACCAGCAGAATGTCGGCCGCGCGCCCGCGCAACAGATCGCGCGCCTGCTCCAGGTCGCCGGTGCTGTCGACCGCGTAACCCAGGCTGGCGGCAATCTCCGCGCAGGCCGAGCGCACCGCCGAATCGCCATCGACCACCAGCAGGTGCAGCCGCGCTGCCGGCTCCGCAAGTTGCGGCAAGGAATCCATGAGTCTTGTGTTGAGGACTGTTTCCAGCATTGTATTCGCCTCGCGCCTGTTTGCGCCGTTCCCGTTTCCCGCTTGCCAATGGTTGGCGCCGATCAAGCCGTTCATCGCGCCGGCACCGGCAGTTCGATCTCGATGCGTGCGCCTCCCTGTGCGCGGTTGGCGGCGTGGATGCGCCCCCCCGCGGCCTCCACGATGGCGCGGGTGATCGACAGGCCCAGCCCGCGATTGGGCGCCGGCCGGCCGTCGATGCCGCCGTTCGAGCGCGTGGTAAAGCGGGCCTCGAAGATTCTGCCCAGGACCGCAGGGGAGATCCCCGCGCCGCTGTCTTCGACCTTCAGCACCAGCCAGGGCGCCTCCGCGGGGCCGGCGTGAAACTCATCCAGGTTCACCTCGATCTCGCCGCCCTCGGGCATCGCCTCGGTCGAGTTCTTCACCAGGTTCACCAGCACCCGGGTCAGGTCTTCCCGCGTGAGGCGGACCGGCAGCGCGCCACCCTGCGTCTTCACGGTCAGCGCGATGGAGGGCCCGGCCAGCGCCGCCAGCAGGTTGCGCTTGGCCGTGAGCTCCGCAGCCAGGTTATCGATGGGTTCGGCGGGAACCGGATCCATGGGCCGCGCCGGCGCCAGCCTGGCC
>JBAUBR010000439.1:0-6576 GCA_049676965.1 Occallatibacter sp. | reverse complement strand
GGACGAGATCGACATCCAACGTAAATTCAGTGCCCGGAAGGGCCTCGAACTTGGGCGGAGGGCCGACGCGGAGGGCATGCATCTGCTTGAGATTGCCGTGCTCGTCGCCGGTGAATTTAACGGTGTTGATGCTCCAGTCGCGGATGCCGCCTTCTTCGTGAGAGCTTTCGGTGCGCAGTTGCAGCGGCCAGAGGGGCCACGGGGTCGAGCCGGCGCGGTTTTCGGGCGGCTTGGGCATGATCTCGAATTGATGCACGCTCTTTGCGCCCTGACGATGGCTCGTGCCAAGGCAGTCTGCGCCGGTGTCGCCGCCGCCGATGATGACGACGCGCTTGCCGGTGGCGAAGATGGAGCCGGCGGCCTTCATGTTGGCGAGGAGCGTTTGTTCGGAGTCGCCCTCGTTGCGGCGATTCTGTTGCGGCAGAAATTCCATGGCGTAGTGAATGCCCTTGAGCTCGCGGCCGGGAACGGTGAGGTCGCGGGGATGCTCTGCGCCGCCGCAGAGGAGGATGGCGTCGAACTCGCCGGTGAGCGATTTGACGGAGACGTTGACGCCGACGTGGGCGTTGGTCTGGAAGACGACGCCTTCGGCGCGCATCTGCTCGATGCGGCGATCGACGACATGCTTTTCAAGCTTGAAGTTGGGGATGCCGTAGCGGAGTAGGCCGCCGATGCGGTCGTTCTTCTCAAAAACCGTAACGGAGTGGCCGGCGCGGCGCAACTGCTGCGCTGCAGCCAGACCCGAAGGCCCGCTGCCCACTACGGCGACGCGCTTGCCGGTGTTGTGCTCGGGCGGCTCGGGGCGGATCAAGCCTTCGTCCCAGGCGCGGTCGACGATGCTGCGTTCGATGAGCTTGATCGAGACCGGCGGCGCGTTGATGCCGAGCACGCAGGCCGCTTCGCACGGCGCGGGGCAGATGCGGCCGGTGAACTCGGGAAAGTTGTTGGTGGCGTGCAGGCGCTTGATGGCGCTCTCCCAGCGGCCGCGGTAGACGAGGTCGTTCCAGTCGGGGATGAGGTTGTTGACCGGACAGCCGGTGTGGCAGAAGGGTACGCCGCAATCCATGCAGCGCGCGCCCTGCTCGCGCTGCTTTTCCTCTCCGAAAGGCTCGTAGATTTCGAACCAGTCCTTGACGCGCTCTTCGATCTTGCGGCGCTTGGGCTGCTCGCGATCGATTTCGAGGAATCCTGTGTCCTTACCCATGCTGCACCTCCTCTGCCGCCGTCACCAGGGGAGACGTAGCGATTGAACTGGGAGCAATATAAACGTTGTCGGCGCGAGGAACGCCGAGCACGCGTTTGTACTCGTGCGGGAAAACTTTGATGAAGCGGGACTGCGCCTCGGACCAGTGTTCGAGGATCCACGCGGCGCGGGGGCTGCCGGTGTATTCGCGATGGCGCTCGAGCAGGGCGCGGAGTTCGGCGATGTCGGCTTCGGATTCGAGGGGTTCGAGATCGACCATGGCCTTGTTGCAGCGCCTTGTTGAGAAGTCGCCCTGATCGTCGTAGACGAAGGCTCGGCCGCCGCTCATGCCCGCGGCGAAGTTGCGGCCGGTTGCACCGAGCACGACGACCGTACCATTGGTCATGTATTCGCAGCCGTGGTCGCCGATGCCTTCGACGACCGCGATGGCGCCGGAGTTGCGCACCGCGAAGCGCTCGCCGGCGATGCCGTTGAGGAAGGCTTCGCCGGTGGTGGCGCCATAGAGAACCACGTTGCCGACGAGGATGCTTTCCTCGGGCAGGAAGCTCGAAGTCTTGGGCGGGTAAACGATGATGCGCCCGCCGGAAAGGCCTTTGCCGACGTAATCGTTGGCGTCGCCTTCGAGCTCGAGCGTGACACCCGAGGGAACAAATGCGCCGAAGCTTTGGCCGGCCGAGCCCTGGAACTTGTAATGGATGGTTTCATCCGGCAGCCCCTGAGACCCGTGGCGGCGGGCGATTTCGCCGCCCAGCATGGCGCCTACCGTGCGATGGACGTTGCGGATGGCGAAGCTGCCGGTGACGCGCGCCTTCGATTCGAGCGCGGGTTTGGCCTGCTCGATGAGGATGTGGTCGAGGGCCGCTTCGAGACCGTGGTCCTGCGCCTGCACGCAGTGGCGAGCGACGCGCGAGGGCAGCGTGGGCGAGTAGAGGATCTCGGAGAGATCGATTCCCTTGGCCTTCCAGTGCGCGTCGGCGAGGGCGGTATCGATCTTGTCGACGCGGCCGACCATCTCGTTGACGGTGCGGAAGCCGAGTTTGGCCATGTGCTGGCGCATCTGCTCGGCGATGAAGAAGAAGAAGTTGATGACGTGCTCGGGCTGGCCGTTGAAGCGCGCGCGCAATACGGGATCCTGCGTGGCGATGCCGACTGAGCATGTGTTGAGGTGGCATTTGCGCATCATGATGCAGCCCATGGCGATGAGCGGCGTGGTGGCGAAGCCGAACTCCTCGGCGCCGAGCAGCGCGGCGATGACGACGTCGCGGCCGGTCTGCAGCTTGCCGTCAGTCTGCACGCGGATGCGGCTGCGCAGGTCGTTCAAGAGCAGCGTCTGTTGGGTTTCGGCGAGGCCTAGCTCCCAGGGAAGGCCGGCGTGCTTGATGGAGCTGAGCGGCGAAGCGCCGGTGCCGCCGGTGTCGCCGGAGATGAGGACTACGTCGGCATGCGCTTTGGAGACGCCGGCCGCGACGGTGCCCACGCCAACTTCGGAGACTAGCTTGACGGCGATGCGCGCCTTGGGGTTGACGTTTTTGAGGTCGTAGATCAGTTGAGCCAAATCTTCGATGGAGTAAATGTCGTGGTGCGGCGGCGGCGAGATTAGGCCTACGCCGGGGATGGAGTAGCGAATCTTGGCGATGTAGTCGTCGACCTTGTGGCCCGGCAACTGGCCGCCTTCGCCGGGCTTTGCGCCCTGCGCCATCTTGATCTGCAGCTCGTCGGCATTGACGAGGTAGTTCGCGGTCACGCCGAAGCGCGCGCTGGCAACCTGCTTCACCGCGCTGCGCCGCCAGTCGCCGTTGGGGTCGCGCTGGAAGCGCTCTTCGTCTTCGCCGCCCTCGCCGGTATTCGACTTGCCGCCGATGCGGTTCATGGCGATGGCTAGCGTTTCGTGCGCCTCTTTACTGATGGACCCGAAGCTCATGGCGCCGGTGGTGAAGCGCTTGACGATCTCCTTGGCCGGCTCGACTTCATCGATGGGAATCGGCGTGTCGGCGTAGCGCAGCTTCATGAGGCCGCGCAGCGTGGCCATGTTGCGGTTCTGGTCGTCGATGAGGTCGGTGTACTCCTGGAAAGTGGTGGCGCTGTTGATGCGCACTGCGTGCTGCAGCTTGCCGATGGTGAGCGGATTGAGCAGGTGATACTCGCCGCCCTCGCGATACTGATAGTGGCCGCCGACGGCGAGATCGGTCTCCGATTCGGTGAGCGGCTGGAAGGCGTAGGCGTGCTTCATTTGCGCTTCGCGGGCGAGGACGTCGAGGCCCACGCCCTCAATGCGCGACGCGGTGCGGGGGAAGTAGGCATCGATGAGCGACTGGTTGAGGCCCACCCCTTCAAAGACCTGCGCGCCGCGATAGCTTTGCAGCGTGCTGATGCCCATCTTGGAAAAAGTCTTGAGCAGGCCTTTGTTGATGGCCTTGATGTAGTTCTTCTCCGCGTAGGCCGGCGAAATGTTGCCCGCCAGGAGGCCGCTCTTGGAGAGGTCGTGCAGCGTTTCAAACGCCATATAAGGATTGATAGCGCTGGCGCCGTAGCCGATGAGCAGCGCGAAGTGCATCACCTCGCGCGGCTCGCCGCTCTCGATGATGAGCGCCACCTGGGTGCGGGTTTTCTCGCGGACGAGGCGATTGTGCACGGCGGCCATGGCCAGCAGGCTGGGGATGGGCGCGAAGGTGGGATCGACGCCGCGGTCGGAGAGAATGAGCAGCGTGTAGCCGGATTGAACCGCGTGAGCGGCGCGCGCGCTGAGGTCGTCGAGCGAGCGGCGCAGGCCGGCTTCGCCGTCTTCGGCGCGGAAGAGCGCGGGCAGCGTGGTGGCGAGCAGGTCGCCCGAGGAGACGCGGCGCAGCTTTTCGAGATCGCGATTGGTGAGGATGGGATGCGGCAGCTTGAGCGTGTGGCAGTTCTCCGGCGTTTCGTCGAGAATGTTGCGCTCGGTGCCGATGTAGCTTATCAGCGACATCACCATCTCTTCGCGGATGCAATCGATGGGCGGATTAGTGACCTGCGCGAAGAGCTGCTTGAAGTAGTTGAACAGCGGCTGGGGGCGATCGGAAAGGCACGCCAGCGGCACGTCGGTGCCCATGGAGCCGACAGGCTCCTCGCCCTGAACGGCCATGGGCGCGAGCAGGATGCGCAAGTCTTCTTCGCTGTAGCCGTAGGCGCGCTGGCGGCGAAGGAGGGTTTCAGGATTCGAAGCGATGACGCGGGACGGCTCGGGGATGTGGTCGAGCGTGACTTGTTGTTTCTGCAACCACTCGCCGTATGGCTGCCGCCCTGCAAGGGCCTTTTTGATTTCGGCGTCGGAGATGATGCGCTTTGCGACGGTGTCGACCAGGAACATGCGGCCGGGCTGGAGACGGCCCTTCTTGCGCACTTCGGAGGCGGGGACATCGAGCACGCCGGTCTCGGAAGCGAGCACGACCAGGTCGTCGTTGGTCACGACGTAGCGGCCGGGGCGCAGGCCGTTGCGATCGAGGGTGGCGCCGACGACGCGGCCATCAGTGAATGCAATCGCCGCCGGCCCGTCCCACGGCTCCATCAGTGAAGCGTGGTACTCGTAGAAGGCGCGCTTCTCCTCGTCCATGTCGGGATTGCCGGACCAGGCCTCGGGAATGAGCATGGCCATGACGTGGGGCAGCGAACGGCCCGATTGATAGAGGAATTCGACCGCATTGTCGAGCGAGGCCGAGTCGCTGCCGTGAGGCTCGATGACGGGATAGAGCTTCTCGATCTGGTCGCCGTGCAGCTCGCTCCAAAGCACCGATTGGCGCGCGTTCATCCAGCTCACGTTGCCCTTGATGGTGTTGATTTCGCCGTTGTGGGCAACGTAGCGATAAGGGTGGGCGAGCTTCCAGCTGGGAAACGTGTTGGTGGAGAAGCGCTGGTGCACGAGACAAAGCGCGCTGGTGACGAGCGGATCGGCCAGCTCGAAATAAAACTTCTCGATCTGCGGAGCCAGCATGAGGCCCTTGTAGATGATGGTGCGGCAGGAGAACGAGGGAACGTAAAAGAAATCCTTGTCTTCGATTTCGGAAGCGGCGATTTCGTTTTCGGTGCGGCGGCGCACGCGGTAGAGCAGGCGCTCGAAGGTCTCCTCGTCCATGCCCTCGGGACTGCCGACGAAGAACTGCTCGATATAAGGTTGCTTAGCGCGCGCCTCGCGGCCGATGGCGTCGCCATCGACAGGCGTGTCGCGCCAGCCGAGGACTTTCAGGCCTTCGGCCTGGGCGATGCGCTCGAAAACGCCCTCGCACTGCAGGCGGCTGTGCTTGTCCACGGGCAGAAAGACCATGGCCACGCCGTATGAGCCCTGCCCCGGTATCTGCATTCCCAGTTCGCCGCAAACGCGCGCAAAGAAGATGTGCGGAATCTGGATGAGAATGCCGGCGCCATCGCCGGTCTCCGGGTCGCAGCCGCAGGCGCCGCGATGAGTGAGGTTGATAAGGACCTCAATGCCTTTGCGAATGATCTGGTGGCTTTTTTCTCCGCGAATGCTGGCCACCAGGCCCATGCCGCAGGCGTCGTGCTCGTGGTTCGGATGGTAAAGGCCCTGGGCCGGGGGAGTGCCGGAACGACGATGAAATGAAGGCATGGCAATCCTCTCATTGAAAAAATGTGCATCGCCGCGGAACAGCCGGGCGGAATTCAGATCGTCGTGGGAACGGTACCGATGAAGCGTTTCTCGCTGTGTGAGCCGCTCCGGACGCCTGCTTCCCGGGTATTGTTTTCGTGGATTCCGCTTTTGACACTTCCACCGGCGGTCCGAAGCAGACAGGACCGCAAAGCGTGTATTCAAACGGCCTACGCAATTTTCGAAGTACTGCATCCGCACCGGCGTTTCGCATCTCGCCGATTCCCCGAGCCGCGCGGGCCCGGGAGCGGTGAAACCGGAGATGCCCATTCGACAAGTGCTGAAGAGCTCAGACCGGCCTTCAAAGGGACAAAGCTGACATCTTTACTATATCGAAAATAATTTTTTTGTGCAGGTGCCGTTTGGGTTGGCGTGGAAAACGGGGCGACATGGGGTGGTAGGGTCACGACGAAAGACGAACCGCCGGCGTCTGTGGCTTCCCACCCTTCCCGCAAAGAACGCGGGAAGGATGGGGCCCCCTCGGAAATGGAATGACAATCTGAAATGCGGTTTGGCTCAGGGGATAAAGCTGCGGAATGTGGCCAGTGAAAGATCCACCTCCGCGGGCGTTACGCGAATCTCGTTGTAGTGCTGCGCTTCGTGCGGTGTGGCCGTGGCGATTTTCCGCTGTGCGCCGGGATAAACCGGCGTGTTGTAGGGGGTGCAAGTCCCCTGCAGGAAAGGAAGTAGCGACTCCATCCTGACCTCTAGTCTTGCATGGGACACCGCGAGGTGTTCCGTG
>JBAUBR010000438.1:0-12089 GCA_049676965.1 Occallatibacter sp. | reverse complement strand
CCATCGCACACGCGACATCGAGCGCCTCCTGCGCCGGGACCCCAACGCTCTCAAGCCCGACGGCCGCTGGGCCAGGCTCATCGTGCGCGCCGCCGAATGCGCGAGCGCCGACGTCATTGAAGCACTCATCGTGGCCGGCGCGGACGTGAACATCAACGACAATCCGGGTACATCGATCGACCGCACTTGGGGATACACGCCGCTGCACTCGGCAGCCTGGCATGGCAATCTTGGCGCCATCGAAGTGCTGATGCGGCACGGCGCCAATGTGACCGCACGCGAAACGAAATATCATGGAACGCCGGCCGGATGGGCCGACTACTCTGGCCACACCGAAGCCCGCGACCTCATCCTGCGCGGCCCGATCGACATCATCGAGGCGATTCAGTTTGGGTTGACCGAGCGGGTCGGCAAGATCCTCGAAGAAGAACCGAAAGCGCTGGATCGCCCCTTTAGCGCATACACGCTCTTCCCACTCGGTGCCGAGGCGTGGTACACACCGCTGGCCTATTCGGTCGTGTGCGGCAATTCCGAGATGGTGCGCCTGCTCCTCGATCACGGCGCCGACCGCACGGTGCGCTCGCCGGAAGGCGAAACCCTCCTGGAGATAGCAGTCAAGAGGGAACAGAGCGAAGTCGCCGCCCTGCTTGGTCCCGCTCAGCGTCGCAAGCGCATGATTCCCACCCCAAACAACGTTTAATCGCATCCCGCCCTCTAACCGGATGACACCGTGTGCACGTCGGCTAGACGCAAGGGTCGGCTTTCCTTTCCGGTGTTATCTATCACGCCAAAATCCGAAGAGCCGGCCAATACATCTCTCGCAGGAGAATACCTATGACGCATGCAGTCCGGGGTCTCGGCCTCGCCGCTACCCTTGTGCTTGTTTCCACCGTTGCCGTTGCGACGCAAGCAAGAGCGCAGTCCACATCGTCCACCGCGGCTTATGTGTACATCCAGATTCAGGGCGCGGAGGGCTCCGTGTACGGCTTCCGCGCCTCCTCAACCGGCCAACTGAGCGCCATTCCCGGCTCGCCGTGGAAGCCCGCCGGCGCTATCGTCGGCAGCACCCCCACCAAGTTCTTTACCCTGGGCCAAACATTGATCCATTCCTACGGGATCGCCTCCAATGGCGCCCTCGGATCGCAGTTGGCGCAGATGCCCATTCTCGACTACCAGGGCAGCGTGTGCGGCGGAGGGACGGACGGACAGGACGGCGCGGTGCTGGACCACAGCGGCAAGTACATCTACGTGATGCTCGACGACGGCTTCAACGACAACGAGTCCTGCGGCGCGTACCAGAGCTACCTCATCAACAGCGACGGGTCGTTCTCGTTCGACGGAGAGACGCAGATCACGGGACCGCTGTATGCCGAAAGCGGCGGCGTCTCCAGCTTCGGTCTTCCCTCGATCCTGGGTAATGAAAGCTTCGCCTACGGCTTGTATGACGCCGGGGCGCCTCCGGAGAACACGGATTATGCCGGATTCAAGAGGGAAAGCGCGGGGACGCTCGAATATGAGCCGAACATGAACGTCACTGTCCCGACCGGCCCCAATACCTATTATGTCCCTCTGTCTTTCGACGCGTCGCCGGTGGGCAATACCTTCGCGGTTCAGCTTTATCCGGAATGGACGGCGCCGCCGCAACTGGGCATCTTTACGGCGAATTCTTCGGGAAATCTCTCCTCCACCAATACCTCGAGCAACATGCCGACGTCGCCGTTCACCATTATTACGGGTACGACGTTCTCTCCTTCCGGCAACCTGTTTGTGATCTGGAGCAATGGAGAGCAGGGCAACGGAATCGAGATCTATAACTTCAACGGCGCCGCACCGCTTACGCCTTACAAGGCGCTGTTGAGCGGGACGCCGATCGATCAGGTGGCCTGGGATGGCAGCAACCATCTCTATGCCATATCCAATTCGCAAAATAAGCTGTACGTCTTTACCGTGACTCCTACGTCGGTCACCGAGGACACTTCGATCTCGGTCGGCGCGCCTTTCAAAATGATCGTCGTTTCCGAGTAAGCAGGCGGGACTCCGTGCCCGCTGCGACCTGCACATCCCCTACCCGGCGGACACGGCGTCCTTTCGTCGAAAACTAGAACGCCAGCCAATCCATTTTGATGAGGAGAGCATTATGATGCATTTGCTACCCCGGGGTCTCGGCCTCGCCGCTACCCTTGCACTTGTTTCCAGTCTTGCCGTTGTTCCGCAGGCAAAAGCACAATCCGCAGCAGCTTATGTGTACGTCCAGGTTGGGGGCCGGGCGGGCGCCGTGTATGGTTACAGCGCTAACTCATCCGGGCAACTGACTGCCATCTCCGGCTCGCCGTTCAAACCGGGCACGGCGATCGTCGGGGGCAACGGGTCGCAATTCTTCACCCTGGGCGAGACGCTGCTCCATTCCTACAGCATCGGCGCCGACGGCGCCATTGGATCGCAAATCTCGCAGATCCCGGTGTATGACTACTCCGGCAGCGATTGCGGATACTCCGGCTATCCCGATGACAGCGCGGTGCTGGACCACACGGGGAAGTACATGTACGTGCTGCTGCAGGGCGGCACGAGCGGCACGTGCGAGGCTTACCAGACTTACGCAATCAGCAGCAGCGGCGGCTTCACCTTCGTCGGAGACACGGAGACAAATATCCAGAATATTGAGCCGGTGTCGGGCGGCACGTATTTGCCCTCGATCCTCGGCAACGAAGCGTTTGCGTATGCCGGCTATTACAGCGGTCATCTCTCGGGTCTGGTCGGTTTCCAGCGGGAGAGCTCGGGAGAGTTGCAATCGCTGCAATTCAGTCAGACGGGCCCGGGGGACGCTCCGGACGGCGGCTGGTGCCCCCAATCACCGGACGCTTCCCCAACCGGCAATTACCTTGTTGCTCAGGTGGGTGAGTGCGACAGCGGAGGTAACGAGTATCTGGCCAGCTACACGGTGGATTCCAAAGGGGACATCTCCTCCACGAATACAACGAGCGACATGCCCACCACGGAGGGGACCGGCACAGTATTCTCTCCTTCCGGCGAGCTCTTTGCGAGCTGGGGCGTTCTTGGCGGGGGGATCACGCTCTACCACTTCAATGGCGCGGCCCCACTGACTCCCTACGCAACTCTGTTGAGCGGCACGACAATCAACCAGGTGGCGTGGGACGGCAGCAACCACCTGTACGCGATCTCCAACTCGGAATATCAGACTGCCGACGCGACAAACGAGCTGTACGTCTTTACTGTGACTCCGACAACGGCCACCGAGGACTCTTCCGTCTCCATCGCAGAGCCCTCTACGCTGGTCGTCACGAACCCGAGCCCAACCTCAACCGGCGGCGCGTGCACCGCTCCGTCCACCGGTGGCATCAACGTATGCTCGCCCGCCGAGAACGCCTCGGTCACGTCGCCGGTTTCCATCAGCGCCGCCGCAACCATCAGCGGGGGCATTTATCGCTTCTCGCTATGGAACGGGAACACCAAGCTGCTGAACGAGGATAGCGGCGTCATGGATCAGTCGCTCTCGCTGGCGCCGGGGAGCTACGATCTGGTCTTTGACGCGGAAAATTCTTCCGGTGTGCACGAATACGTGACGCGCAATATCACAGTGGGTGGCGGCGGTTGCGTTGCGCCCTCCAGCAACGGTGTGAACGTCTGCTCTCCCGCCGAGGGCAGCACCGTCACGTCGCCGGTGTCCATCAATGCCGCCGCCACCGTTAGCGGAGGCGTGTACCGGTTCTCGCTATGGAATGGGAACACTAAGCTGTTGAACGAGGATAGCAACGACATGGATCAGACGCTCTCGTTGGCGGCGGGGAGCTACAAGCTGGTGTTTGACGCGGAAAATGCCGCGGGGGTCCATGCGTACGCGACCCTCGATGTCACTGTGAAATGAAGGTCGGCGCCGTGCGCGACAGAGGCATGGTGAACGCTTCGCTCGACTTGCCGATTGACGACTGCCGCGCACGGCGATCCAGGTAACCGTGCTCTCGCGGGCGCATTTGGACCGTACGCAGGAGATTATTTATGACGCATATAGTCCGGCAAGCCTCCAAACAACCTTGTTTGCGAAGGCGGGCAACTAATGAAGTAAGCACGTACTAAAGAACTAAGCAGGTATTCCGGAGGTCCTCCCTATCATGCAGCCCTATACTAAGGGCATTGCTCTCGCAATGTCTTTCGCCGCAATCTCTTCGGCTTCAGCTTACAGCCAAAAAACTTCAACGGACGCGACAACCTCGGTGCCTGTGGCAGGTGTTTACATCCAGGGTCCCGACGGCGTGTATGTCTACGACGTAAGTGCGGCCGGCAAACTAACCACCCTGAAAGGCTCGCCCTTTTGGATTAGCGGACAAATGGGAGGAGTTCGAGGCAGCTATCTCATCAGCGAGGGGACCGACAACCTGCGCACCTACAAAATTGAGTCCAATGGCGCGCTGGGCGGCAAGGTAGCCGAGATCGACACCCAAAAATACGGCGGATCGCAGTGCGGCACGATCAACGGCAGTCCGCTTCTGGATCGTACAGGGCAGTATTTTGCCGTGTCTCTGTATGGCGGAGCATCGTGCGCTGCTTTGCAGACATACAAGATAGCGTCCAACGGAGCCTTCACGTTCCTGGGTGATTCGGAGAGCGCCTACGGATACCACGGGGCCGCTTTTCAGACGGGGGTCTCGACTTATAGCAGCAACGACCTTTTTGCGTACGGCATTCAAGGTCAGGTTTACGCAAACGGCTTTCTGGCGTACAAGCGCGGCGCAGCCGGCGACCTGGTGACGGATTCCAGCTTCACCCAAACAGGTCCGACGCCTAATCCATCGGACAACAGGGGCAGTTACGAGCCGGTATTTGCGGCCGCGGATCCCGCAAATCATCTTGCCGCCGTCATGAACCAGCCCTTTGGACCGAGTTCCGCGCTCTCGCTGGCGAGCTACACCATCGACAACAGCACGGGGGCGATCACGTCGACGAACACCTACCTCGACATGCCTGTCCTCGAGATCCTTGCCGGCGATATCGCCATGTCCTGGGGAGGCAATCTGCTGGCGGTCGGCGGCGTGCCCGGATTGCAGCTCTTTCACTTCAACGGAGCGGCTCCGGCCACGGCCTTCGGCGGAGTCCTGCTGCCGAAAGTGGTCATCGATCAGGTAGCGTGGGACAAGAACAATCACCTCTTCGCACTCAGCCTTCAATCCCAGGAGCTGTACGTCTTTACAGTCACGCCGACGAGCATCACCGAGGCTCCGGGATCGCCCTATAAGGCGGACGACGGCACATATAGCTGGAACGGACTCATGGTCGTTCCGAAGAGTTAGCAAGAGTTAGAACAGGCCCGCTCGCGCGCGAGACTTGCCCGGGCGCCCCATCCTTTCATACGCCGCAAGGCGAACGAAAGGATGGGCTCGCCGCATTAGAACGAATGCCCGGAGTCCGGATTATCGAACCGCGTGAACTGCGAAATAAAGTTCAGGTGCACCGTCCCCGTCGGCCCGTTGCGCTGCTTGGCGATGATGATCTCCGACTTGGCGCGCTCTTCCTTGGTCATCTCTTCGCTGCGGTTGTAGTAGGAGTCGCGATGGATGAACGCCACCACATCGGCGTCCTGCTCAATCGATCCCGACTCGCGCAGGTCGCTGAGCAGCGGGCGCTTGTCGTCGGTGCGCCGCTCGCTGGCACGCGACAGCTGTGACAGCGCCACCACCGGCACTTCCAGCTCCTTGGCCAGCGCCTTCAGCCCGCGCGAGATGGCCGATACCTCCTGCGTGCGGTTCTCGTAGCGCTTGCCGCCTTGCGATGGCAGCGTGGCCGACATCAGTTGCAGATAATCCACCATCACCAGGTCTAGGCCCCCGGCGTTCTGCTTCAGCCGCCGCGCCTTGGCGCGCATCTCCGCGAGCGAAATGCCCGCCGTGTCGTCGATAAACATGCGCGACTCCACCAGGTCCTCGAGCGCCTTCTGCAGCTTGGAGTGGTCCTCGCGGCGGATGAAGCCCGTTTGCAGTTGGCGCTGGTCCACCCACGCCTGCGAAGCCAGCATGCGCCTTAGCAGCGACTCCTTGCTCATCTCCAGGCTGAACACGGCCACAATTGCCTTGCTCGTCACCGCCGCGTTCTGCGCGATGTTGATCGCCAGCGCCGTTTTGCCCATTGAAGGCCGCGCGGCAATGATGATGAGCTCGCCCTTTTGCAGCCCGCTGGTCATGCGGTCGAACTCGATAAACTCGGTGGCCAGCCCAGTGACTTCGCGGCTCTGCTTGTAAAGGTTGTCGATCGTCCCAAAGGAGTTGGCGACAATATGGTGCAGGCTCTGGAACCCCTGCGTCAGGCCTTTCTCGCTCACCTCCAGCAGCCTGGCCTCGGCGTCGCCCAGCACCTCGAGCGCGGTCTCGCCCTGATCCGCGGCGCGCGCGATGGCCGCCGAGCAGATGAGCATGAGCTTGCGCAGCAGGCTCTTGTCCTTGACGATGCGGATGTATTCTTCGATCACCGGCCGCCGCGGCAGCCCTTCTGTGAGCGACGCGAGGTAGGCCACGCCTCCCACGGCCTCGACCTCCTTGTAGCGCGACAGTTCGTTGGCCAAGGTGACGATATCGACCGCCCGCTCGGCGTCGATCAACTCCGTCATGCGCTGGAAGATGCGCCGATGCGAGTCGAGCGAAAAGTCTTCCGCCTCAAGCTTTTCCGCCGCCTCGGCGTGCGCGGCATTGTCCAGCAGAATGGCGCCGAGAATGGTTTTCTCGGCATCCACATTGGCCGGCAGTCCGGCATCCAGCGTCAGGTCGGGAATGGTGGCCATATCAGAAAAGTCTAGGCCGGATTCCGTCGTCGGCGCCCTGTGCAGAAGGCCGCGAGGATAAGGAAATGTGGGAAAGAGGAATCAAGGAAGGCACCGCGGCAGCAATACCCGCTCATCCTGAAAACTGATAGCGGAGAACCTCGAAAATGACCGTTACCGCGCCTCTTCGACCGCCATCTCCGCCACCGGTTTCTTCGCCTTCGCCGTCGTAATCACCACCACGCTCACCAGCACCAGCAGCGTCCCGAGGATCGTCCGCGCACCCAGTGCTTCGCCCCCAAGAAAATAGCCGACCAGCACGGCGACCACCGGATTGACATACGCATAAGTCCCGACCTTGGTCGGCGACTCATGATGAATCAGCCACACGTAAGCCGTAAACCCGACGATCGATCCAGCGACGATGAGGTAAAACAGCGCAAACCATGCCGCGCCGGAGACGGCCTCTGGATGAAAGCCGTGAAACTCGCCCAGTGCGGCCGAAGTCAGCGCCAGCATGATTCCTCCGGCCAGCATCTGCGCACCCGAGCTCATCACTTTCGATTCCGGGAGCGGCAGCAAGCGCGTCAGCGCCGAGGCAATCGACCAACCTACGGCCGCAATAATCAGCGCGACGGCGCCGGTGCGATCGACCGGCGCGCCGCCCAGGCTCAATGACCGGTTCATCAGCACGGCCACTCCGCCGATGCCGATCAGGAGCGCCAATGCGAGGCGGCCGGTAAGCTTTTGCGTGCGCAGCAGGATGATTTCGGCCAGCGCCATGAACGCCGGAATGGTCGCCAGGATGACAGCGGCAATTCCCGAAGGCACGCGGCGTTCCGCCCAGAAGAGGAGTCCGTAATCGACCACGAAGATGAGGAAGCCGAGCAGCGTCGCCGACATCCACTGGCGCGCGGTCGGCGAGGGCTCGCGGCGGGCGATGGTCCAGCCGTAGAGCGCCAAGCCGGCGGCCACGAAGCGCATGGCCGCGAGCAGAAACGGCGGGACCTCCTGCACTCCCACGCGAATGGCGTAGAACGTGGAGCCCCAGACCAGATAGATGATGGCGAAAGCCAGGAACTTTTTCCATCCCGGCGGATGAGACGTGGCTTCCATAGCTGATTTATACCAGCGACGAGTTGCGCGCCTGTTTCGCGCCCGCCGGCCGGCAGCGCGGAACACCACCCCGCGACCTGCCGCCTTTACGGAATGACTCCCGTCGCCCCGGGTGCATCTATCTAGATGACGGCGCATGGGGCCCATCCAGGAATGGGCGTAAACTGCGTTCTACCCGAAGTGGAGTTGGAAAATTGGCGGGCCTGCTCGCCGAATCGAGAGAAAGGGATACCGATGGACCTAAATAAACCCATCAGCGGCGAGTTTGCCGCCTTGCTGCCCGCGCTTGCCGACACCATGCGATTTGCCACCCAGGCGCTGGCTCAATCCGCCGCTGTCTACGCGGTGATGATCGCCAAAGGAATCGCCACCAAAGAGGAACTCGAGGCGGCCCTGGGCTCGACCATGCCCCTGCACGACGCGCTTTTGAGCGCACTCGACCAAGGCTGGCAGGCGAACTAGGTTTCGGCCAATTATTGGCGCACTGATGTGGGTGCCCCACCCTTGCGGCAGTCGCCGCGGCGACTGTTTTTGCCGCAAGGGCGGGATCGCGCCAAACCACGCGGTCAAAGACCTAACTGCCCGTCCCGGTAAGCTGAATCGTCTGCGGCTGGCCCGTGCCGTCGTCGGTCACAATAACTGCCCCGGTTCGCTCTCCGGTCGCCGTCGGCGTAAAGTCAACCGAGATGGTACAGGACTTGCCGCTGGCCAGCGAGCTTCCGCAGGTGCTGGTCTCGGTAAAGTCCCCGAAGATCGAAATGCTCAGGCCGGTTACTTTGCCCGGTTGATTGTTGGTGATAGTGATCGTTTTCGAAGGAGTGGTCCTACCGATTTTGATTGGCGTGCTTGTACTGCCGAACGTAAGATCGGCCGGACTGTAACTCATCACCTCGAGCGATCTGCCATGGCACGACGCCATCCCCGCCTTGATCTGCTGCCGCATCAGCTCGCTTTTGGCCGTAAGGAAGTTCAAGTCGGTCGGCGTGTTGAAGCTGCCCGACCAGCCGCTGGTGGGCTCGTTGGCGAACATGATTCCCCAGACATACTCGGCATAGGTCGTTCCCGACGCCGTGCAGACCGGTAACTGGAACCAGCCGGCGATGGAAACATCTTCAACGATATCGCTGCAGCTATTGTCTGTGCAGATGACGTAGTTACCCGCTTTATAGGCCACGTTCATCGCGTTCATGTATGCGGTCTTCTCGGCCGCGGTGGTTCCCGCCGGCGCCACTTCGCTGATGATGTTGGGAATGTCGCTATCCCAGACCCCGGTCCAGTCGTAACCTTCGGACTCGAACTGCGCGCGGCCGGCCATGTTGCTGTAGAAGATGCCGCGGTTCTTGGCGTTCAGAAAGTCCTGGTTGGCCACGCCCGCATAAAGCGTCCCCGCATCGTCGAGCGTGAGCATGTCGGGGGTCGTGCCCAGGCAGCCGACGATCTCATGGAACCCGGTGTTCATCAGGCCGATCGACTTGGCGTAGTTGTTGATTTTAGTGTCGCCGAAGTGATCGGTAACCTCCCGCGTTCGGGCGTTGTCTGAATGCCACATCATCTCGCGAATGGCAGTACCGAGGGGTTCGGTTCCGCTCACCACCGGCGGAATCGGGCAACTGTCCGCGCCGTTCGTATAGTGCGTGATCGGAGTCGTCAGCTTGATCGCGCCCTTCTGCACCTCATGCATCGAGTAGAGATTCGCCAGCACTTTGATGGTGCTGGCCGGCTCGAAGACGACGCCATCTTCAAGATTGGCCAGAACTCCGGGAGATCCCGGCCCATTCACATGCTCCAGATAGAGTCCTTCAGTCCCCGAGATGCCACCGTTACGGATGAGATTGCCCACGCGGGTGGTAATGGCATTGGAGTTATTGATCATCGCGCCTGCGAAACAAGTTCCACCGCATCCGGGATAACTGGAGAGGTTCACCATGCGCGCGCCGTTTTGAACCGCAAGGTCCAGCATGGTCTGGCCCTGCTCGCCGTAGTACCACCACCATTCCGAACAGCCTTTGGCACAGCCCTCCATCACGGCGTTAAATCTTCCGTTCCCTGCGCTGGATAGGTAGATGATTCTGGAACCCTCGGCCTGCCGTTTGCTGGAAATCGTCTCGGGTGTGACGTTATACCACCACCACCAGGCCGTATCCTCTGAACCCGTGTTGGCGATCATGATGTCGGTATACCGGGTTTCGCCCCCGGTTGTGTAGGAATCGAGCGCAATCAGCCGCGCCGGCTTGTTGTCGTTCAGTTCTGTCGTAATATCCGCGGGCGTCTGCCCGTAGTACCACCACCACGCGCGCGCATCGGCGCCGGTATTGGCAATCATCGCCACGGCGAAGCGAATATTTCCGCCGCCGATGTCGTAGGCCTTGAGCGAGGTGAGGCGCGCCTTGTTGGTCTGCAGGTAACCGGAAAGCTGGGAGGCCGTGATTCCGAAATACCACCACCAGGCTTTAGCGTAAGCGTCGGTGTTCTGTACATAGGTCACCGTAAAGGAATAGGGAGAAAAATTATCGACCTCGATATCGATAATGCGGGCGTGATCCGTGGCGATGGTGTTGGCCACATCGGCAACGGTCTGGCCGGTATAAATCCACCAGCCCGTCGGTATGCTGTTGTCGAAATCGTCCGAAGCATTTTCCGGATGCGCCAGCGCCGGCACGGACTCCTGCGCGGTGCGCGGAGTATCGGTGAAGACGACCCGGGGCCGCGGCGCCTGGTGTTCGACCGCGGTGTCGGAAATGACGCGCGTTCCGTCACTCTCCTGGGCCGCGGCGGGACGACCCGCTACCGCGGCAAAAAGAAACGCAAGCACAACCGCACCGACGGCGGGTAATGATGTTGCGGTGCGCGGCGCAGGCGACGCAAATAGACGCGAACGGGCCCTGGTTTCTCCAGCAGATATCATGCGGCCTCCGGAACAGTCCTTTAGGAATGCGGACAAGTATGGCAAAAGCCGATGGGGTTCGTACAGAGAATTCTTGGCGATTCGCGGCTCGAATCACCCCATTCGCGGCTGCCGGGCCGCCGTTCGTCCCGCGGGCAGCTTTCAATCATCCGGCGCCGTGGCCGCAGAGTTCGCTTCGCCGGCCGTTGTATACTTTCCATCGCTCAGGATTCAAAACATAAAAACTCCGGATCGCATCCCCGGCTTGCCCCCAACGGCGATCCGATCCGCGGGCTGATTGGAGTCAAAGCATGAACGGCGCGGTTGGAAGCTATATCCGTGCGGCGTCGCTGGGGGTAGCAACGGCGCAGAATCACCTCGCCCAGGTGTTTGAGGACGATTTTCAGGTGCCGGCAGGCTGGAGCCGGATGCTCGACAATCTGCCCGGCGGGCGCGTCGAAAATCTGCTCAACCGCAAGGGCGCCTGGTGGACGCGCCAATGCTTCCAGGCGCTATACGTCGCCTGCTGGATCCATCACCCGGTGGAAAAAGGCAGTTACATGATCCAGCTTTCTCCCGCCCACCATCAAAACGTAAAGGATGCGTACACACAGCTTTTGCAAAGAGGCGCGCTGCAATCGCGGATTTCGTCCCATCTGTCGAAGACCGGAGCCTCGGTACACGAAGGTTGGAGTTTCCTCAAAGGCTACGGTGAGCTGCTGATCCAGATCGAAGGCGAAGCCACCAACGCGCCCGCCCTGTTCCTGAAATGCGAGGGGCACGCGCTGGAGAGCGGCGTGAGTCTCAGCACCATCAAGCACCTGGCCAGCTGGGTCAAGAAGAGTATGACGGGCTCGGGTCAGACGGCATCGGCAGCGCTGAATGAATGGGCATCGTATTCATCTGTTGTCGAGGGCCGCGCGGCTGAGAACTTCAGCAAGAGTTATGAGAAGCTGCTCAAGCAGCTCGGCCTCTCCAGCCGGCGGACCACCGTGGAGGAAATGATGGAAGCGCTGCTGCGCAAAGCCGGCTTCAATCGCGGTTTGCCCGATCACCTGAAACGCAACACCATCGCGCTGGGCCGGGCGATGCTGGGATCGCAGGGATACATTGCGGTCTTCAAGGCGCAGAGTGCGGAACTGAAGAAGAAAGGTGTGGACTTCGACGAGAAGGCCGAAAAAGAGTTGACCGGCCTTGCCGGTCCCGGTAGGGACGCTCATCACTGAGCGCCCCCCGGACGGATCCGTACGTGCGCGTCTACGCATACGGCTCTTATGAAGGATGGGTGGCGTGGAAGCGGGCTTGAGGATAGGGATGCAGGATTCG
>JBAUBR010000437.1:0-69439 GCA_049676965.1 Occallatibacter sp. | reverse complement strand
CTGGTGGAGCGGCTGCTCGAGCACGGGCGCTTCAAGAACGCTGCGCAGATGCTGCAGCAGAAGCAGATGCTCGAGGCCGCCTCGTGGACCAATCCCGGAGTGCGCGAGTTCAAGGAGGATGCCACGGCCGAGCCCGAGGTCGCCGCCGACACCGTGGACCTGGTGCGCGTCTTCCGCGAGATGCTGGAGCGCGCCCGCACCCGGCCCGTCCTCAACGTCGAAGAGGACTCGGTGACCGTGGGCCAGATGATCCAGTTCCTGGCCCGCCGCCTCAATATGGAAGACAAGCCGGTCGCCCTGCGGCGGCTGCTGAGCCACACCCACTCTACGCGGGCTCTGGTGGCCATGTTCCTGGCTCTATTGGAGTTAGTTCGCCTTCAGGCGATCCTCCTCCACCAGGATCGCGCCTTCAGCGAGATCTTCATCAAGAAGCACTCGGGCTTCGACACGGTGGTCAATGAGGGGCTGAGCGGTGCGCGGGATGACTGGCGGTAGCGAAACTGAAAATGAGTTACCATGGAAGTGTTCGAGGTATCCAGCCATGGCCGCGTCCCCAAAGATCATCGGAAAGCCCACCGGTGCCGCCGCCCCAAAAGCGAAACCTGCCAAGCCGAATGATTTCGCTACTCAAATGCGAGTAGCGCATGAGGTGATGCGCGAAAACCGAGAGGTGCTCGAAAAGCTGGCAAAATGAACGAGCCAGTATGGGTCCGGCTGGATGTAGTCCTCGCGATGCACAACGAAGCTCTGATTCAGCATGGCGGTGCGGAAGGAGTTCGCGACCACGGCCTGCTGGAGTCCGCAATGGCGCGGCCAAAGAATCTCTTTGCCTATTCGAACCCTGAGCCGTCTTTCGGCAGGCTCGCGGCGTCCTACGCCAAAGGCATCGTGGCCAATCATCCATTTGTGGATGGAAACAAGCGGACGGCGTTTACCGTCTCGGTCACATTTCTGCGGCTAAATGGGCTCGCTCTCACGGCAACTCAGGAAGAACGCTATCGAATCTTTCTCGGGCTGGCCGAAGGGACAGTTACCGAAGACCAGCTCGCCCAATGGTTCGAGCGCAGCACGGCGCCGCGCTGATTCCTTCCCGCACATAAATAGCATTCCTGTAATCGACCGAGATTAGAACCGGTACCCCGGCTTGAGCTCGCACCGGTACACCGTAGTCTTATCCTGATCCGAGCTGGTTCGCACCGTGCACGTCGCCCAGCTCAGGTAGAGATCCGGGCCAAGCGGAAAGACCATCGGTGTGCCATTGACATTCGCTTCGATGCTTACGCCTTCCTGAGTGGGGGGCAGGGTAAAGTGCAGCGTCTGGCCGAAGGTCACCGGATATAACTCGCGCACATTGGAGTTGATGCCGTCGCGGAAGACCTCGGCTTCCACCAGGAACGTGGCCGTATCGGACCAATCGATAGCGGATGCGGTGATGGAACGGCCGCCGCCAATGTAGCCGCTCGAATCGATGCGTGTGAAAGGACATGGCCCGGCGATGCAGGAGGCCCGCACCTCTCGAAATTCGTTGCCCTGTCCCGCGTCGAGCGTAACCGAACCACGTGCGGCCTTCCAGATGCCATTCGGCGAGCAGGGAGCCTGGTGATTGCAGGGCACGTTGCCCTTGTTTTCAATCACGAATGTCTTGACGGCGCTGCCGATGTTGACCACGTTCTCGGAGTTGACCGTATACCGGACCTTGATGTCGGAGACGACCGACTCCTTGCCGGCGGGAACCGATGCTGGAGCGGGCTCCGGGATGAGAGTCAGACTCGCGACGTACAGCTCGCGCGTGGTCAGGTGGATTCCGCTTCTCAGGTGCATTACGAGTGGCTCGTAGCCCGAGCGGCTGAAGGAGAGATCGACGATCCGGCCCGGCCAGACAATCGGGGCATAACTGAGAAGGAAGTAACCCGACGCGTCGGTATGGGTGCTAACGCTGCTTGTGCCGTTGGACGCGGTAACCAGAACGCCGGAGATGGGCAGCTCCTTGCGCGTGTCTGTGTCGCTGCGGATCACCGCGCCCTGGATCACCTCCGATCGCGTTCTCAGGTGCCGCACCCGCACCACTACCACCGCAATCGTGACCGCGACCGCAGCCGCGACGATGGCCCAGACGACGACCGTTTTCTGCTTCACCTCGGGTTCACCCGTGCGTTAACTCCCGCATCGACACTTATAACCCTTTTGATGCTGGATTTGCTGTGGTGATGCGGTCCGACGCGCCTTTTCACGCATCTAAACGTATAGCTGACGCAGCCGGTTTTTTTCACTACTTGCCACGAGAAGGTTTGCGAGCGATCGAAGTGCCGGATCGAAGCAATGAACATCGAAACAATGAGACGATACGGCCGCGTGTCAACAGCATGATCAATCCGCGGAATTTCCAGAACTCGCGCCGCAAAATACTCCGCCAGATGGCGCGCCTCTCTTTGGGAATTCCACTCGCTCAATCGAATCTGCTTCCCTTGCTCGGCCAGGCGCCCGCCGCGCAAGAGAAGGCCGGCGGCCAGCATGCCATTCCCGCTCCTCATCCCCAGCCGGGTGCGCTGGCGCCAGAAGACGACCAGTTGCTCGACGAGATCGAGCGCGCCTGCTTTCTTTTCTTCTGGGAGCAGGGCAATCCCGAGACCGGATTGATCAAAGACCGCTGCAACGTGCGCACCAAAGATACCAGCATAAGCGCCAGCATTGCGTCGTCAGGTTTCGGGCTTACGGGGATCTGCATTGCCGAGAAACGCGGTTATGTGAGCTACTCCGACGCGCGGCGGCGCGTGATTCAGGCGCTTTCCTACTTATGGCACAAGCTGCCCACGCATCGCGGATTCTTCTATCACTTCGCCAACATCAACACCGGCGAAAGGTTGTGGGACTCCGAGGTTTCGTCGGTGGATACGGCGATCCTGCTTTGCGGAGTCCTGACCTGCCGCGCATATTTTCACGACAAGACCATCGACGACCTGGCGCATGCCATCTTCGATCGCGTGGACTGGACGTGGCTCTCGGAAGACACCAGCCTGCTCTCCCACGGATGGACGCCAGAACTCGGCTTCATTCCCTATAAGTGGGACTTCTACAGCGAGCTGATGATGATGTACCTGCTGGGCATGGGCTCGCAGTCGCATCCGCTCGACAGCCAGACATGGTTTGCATGGAAGCGGACGATCTTCGAATACGATGGACTGCGGTACATCGGATCCTATGCGCCGCTTTTTGTGCACCAGTATTCCCACGCCTGGTTTGACTTTCGAGGCAAGCGCGACCGCTACGCCGATTACTTTGAAAACTCGGTCATCGCCACCGACGTGCATCGCCGTTTTTGCCTGGAGCTGAGCGAGCAGTTCCCCGACTACAGCAATGCGCTGTGGGGCATCACCGCATCGGATTCGGAAAAGGGCTACATTGTGTGGGGAGGGCCACCCGCGATGGGGCCGATCGATGGAACGGTGGTGCCCTGCGCGGCCGGCGGCTCACTGCCGTTTTTGCCCGCGGCGTGCATGCGCGTGATGCGAACCATTCACGACCACTATCCCAAGGCGTGGTGCCGCTACGGATTTGTCGACGCCTTCAATCCCCTGACCGACTGGTACGACACCGATGTCATCGGCATCGACACCGGCATCATCATGCTGATGGCCGAAAACGCGCGCACCGGGTTTGTTTGGGAGATGTTTATGAAGAACCCGGAGGCGCAGCGAGGGATGGAAGTCGCCGGCTTCAAGCCGTATACTGTAGTTCCTTCCTAGCCGCGCCGGTTCTTGATTACCGGCGTGGTTTTCCGGCCATGTCGGCAGAAGGAGGCCGCGCGCGAGATGCGCGTTTCCTCTTCCTCGCGGCGCGCCGCTCCTGCCTTGGCTGAACCAAACAACGATGCACGGCAGATGCGCATCGAAACAAGCCAGATACGACGCGGCTTTTACTGCACGTGTCCTTTGTATGTGTCAGGGTGTATGTGTCAGGGAGCTTTAAAACGGCCCTTTACATCGGCTTGCCCCGGAGATTCGCGGAAGAGGCATATTACCATCCGGGAAATCAACCTGCCTGTTTCGCGGTTCACTTATTTATCGACCCCCGCAGCGCGCAAGCTCACTTCACCCTTGAAGCGCGCGGCAATGCATGAAGGAACCCATGCCCGCCACCATGGATGATGCGGAACTCGCCAGCGAATCGGGCGAGAAGCCGTCGGATGAGCCGCAGAATTCCGGCAGCGCCTGGGGCGACCGGCTGCGCGCGCTCAAAAATGTGCCGCCGGTTCTGCACTTTGTGTGGGAGTCGGGACCGTCGGTCGTCTTCTGGAATATCACGATCAGGGTTTTCGTCGCCTTTCTGCCCGTCGCCATCGGCATCATCGGCCGCTTCATCATCGACGGCATAAACCGCATCCGCCTGCACCAGCCGCTGCCGCAGCACTTCTGGTGGCTGGTGGGCAGCGAGATGGGGCTCGCTGTCCTGATCGGCATTCTCTCCCGCGCCGTCGATTTCTTCGACAATCTGCTCGCTGACCGCTACACGCACCACGTGAGTGTTGAAGTGATGCGCAAAGCCGCGGCGCTCGATGTCACAGTCTACGAAGATCCCGTTTTCTACGACCGCCTGGAGCGCGCGCGGGTGCAGGCCACCGACCGGCTGGCCATGATCCAGCAGATGGGCCGCCTGATCCAGCAGACCGTAACGGCGCTCGCGTTCTCGGCCGTGCTCGTCAAGTACTCGCCGTTCCTGATGCTGTTGCTGATAGCCGGAATTCTTCCTGCGTTTCTCGGCGAAAGTTACTTTGCGTTCCTCACATATTCCAAAAACTTCAATCAAACGCCGCTGCGCCGCAGGATGGATTACCTGCGCCAGGTGGGAGGAAGCAAAGAGGCAGCCAAGGAGCTCAGGCTCTTCAACCTCAGCGACTATCTGACAAACCGGTTCAGCGGGCTCTCCCAGACCATCTACGAGCAGAATGTCGCGCTCAACCGCAGGCGGCTCTTCTGGGGTGGTCTGCTCGCGATTCTCGGCCAGCTTGGCTATTACGCGGCTTATGCGCTGAGTATCTGGCGTACCATCCAGGGCCGATACACGATCGGCGACCTGACACTCATCATCACCGCCATCATGCAGGCCATGGGCAACATTCAGCAGGCGTTCTCGACACTTTCCGGCGTCGCGGATCAGGCGCTGTTTCTTACCGACCTGATCGCGTTCTTCGAGATGAAGCCGCGCGTCGAATCGAAGGCCGGCGGTCTGCCCGCGCCATCGCCCATCAAGCGCGGGTTCGAGTTCCGCAACGTGTCTTTCGCGTATCCGGGCACTGAGCGAATGGTGCTAAGGAACTTCAACTTCACCCTCAGCCCCGGTGAACGCATCGCCCTGATCGGCGAAAACGGCCAGGGCAAAACCACTGTGGTGAAACTCATCACCCGCCTCTACGACCCGACCGAAGGCGAGATCCTTCTCGACGGCGTAGACCTGAGGGAGTACGACCTCGCCAGTCTGCACGCCGAGATTGGCGTCATCTTTCAGGACTTCATGCGCTATGAGATGACGGCGCGGGAAAACATCGCCGTGGGCCGCATCGAAGTTCCACACAACGAGCAGGAGATCGAGTATGCGGCGCAGAAGAGCCTGGCCTCCGAGGTGATCGCCAAGCTGCACGGCGGATACGACCAGATGCTTGGCCGCCGGTTTGAATCGGGCGTGGACCTGTCGGGCGGCGAATGGCAAAAGCTGGCGCTGGCCCGCGCTTATCTGCGCGACGCGCAGTTGCTCATCCTCGACGAGCCCACCGCGTCGCTCGATGCGCGCAGCGAGTTCGAAGTCTTCGAGCGCTTCGCCGAGCTCACGCAGGGCAAAATGGCGCTCCTCATCTCGCATCGCTTTTCCACCGTGCGCATGGCCGATCGCATCGTGGTGCTCGAAGGCGGGCAACTCGTTGAAGAGGGCAGCCATTCAAAATTGATGGCGCTCGGCGGCCGCTACGCGGCCATGTTTGAGATGCAAGCCGCCAGTTACCGGTGAGACCCAATGACCCAGACCTCTCATGCTCGCGATGAATCGCAAACGCACCCTGACACGACAGGCGAAAACCTTCTCGAAGCGGCTCGCGCGGCTTTGAAATGGGATGTAGTGCTGAGGCCGAGAACGCCCAGCGCATTTCCGGCGCGCGTAGCCGCCGCCCGGCGCGCTCTTAAAAAGCTGGAGAGAAACATCGCTGCTTTTACAGCTGAGAGCAGCATGAAGCCCACTCTTGCCTCTCCTGCGACGGCAGCCCTGCGCGAACTCAAGGAGAACCCGCGGCCGCTGCGCGCAGCCATTGCCGCCGTCTCCGGAAGTTCGAAACTGATCGACCAGCTTCCACGGGTAATTGTCTCCGCGCACCGTGAGGAGCCGCGCGTAGCCGTAGCCGCCCGCCTCTACTTTGAAGCCATCGACAAGCCATTCTCTGCCGAGACACTTTCAGCATTCATTCATGCGGTGCAGGAGCATGAGCCATTCAATCTTGAAGAGCTGTGGAATATTGGCGCGTTTCTCCGGTTCATCCTGCTGGAGATGATTCTTGAAGAAACCGCCTCGGTGCTGGGGTCCAAGGATGCGGCAACCGCTGGTCTCGTCACCATGCATCTGAAGAGCCTGCGTGCCGTCGGCAACACCGAATGGGTTCCATTGATCGAGCCGCTCATCGCCTTCGATGCCGTGCTTCGTCAGGACCCGGCCATGACCTATGCAGCGATGGATTTCGACAGCCGCGAGCTTTATCGCAAGCGCGTTGCGTTCATCGCGCGCCATTCCGATTGCACCGAAATGGGAGTGGCGCAGGCCGCACTCGAATTCGCTCGCGAGGCATCCGACCATCCAGTGGAAAACCCGCGCATGCAGCGGCGAAGAATGCACGTCGGCTATTACCTTATCGACAAGGGATTGCCGCAAATCGGAAGACACTGCGGATATCACCCTCCGTTCATCCATCGGGTGCGGGCGTTCGTCCGCCGCAACGCCGATTATTTCTACATCACCGCGATCCAGCTTCTCACCATCTTCTTTGTTGCGGCCCTGATCCTGGTGCCCCTTCCGCGCTATACCTTTTTCGATTGCCTGATCATCGCCGTTTTGCTCATTCTGCCGGCCTCGCAGTGCGCCGTCGACCTGGTAAACAACACCGTCACTGCGCTCTTCGATCCGCATCCTCTGCCCAAGCTCAACTTCAGAATGAGTATCCCCGCTGAGTTCACCACGCTGGTCGCCGTGCCTACGCTTTTGCTGAACGAAGAGCAGGTGCGCGGCCTTGTCACCGATCTCGAAGTCCGTTACCTGGCCAATCGCGACGCTCATTTGCACTTCGCTCTGCTCACCGACTTGCCCGATTCCGTAGCTCGACCGCACGACAGGGACTCGCATCCGCTGGTCGAGCTAGCGGTCCGGCTGATCGACGATCTGAATGCGAAATACGCGGCGCGCGGCCAGGGATATTTCTTTCTCCTCCATCGCCATCGCGTCTTCAACCGCAAGCAGGGCGTTTGGATGGGCTGGGAGCGCAAGCGCGGCAAGCTGCTCGATTTGAATAGACTGCTGGTCGGCGAATTCGATGCGTTCCCCATCAAGGCTGGAAGACTCGAAGCGCTCAGCCAGATTCGCTACGTGCTCACCGTCGATTCCGACACGCAGATGCCGCGCGGAACGGCTGCCAAACTGATCGGCGCCATCGCGCATCCGCTCAACCAGGCCATTATCCACCCCACGCTGCGTGTCGTCACCGAGGGATTCGGCATTCTGCAGCCACGCATCGGCGTCGCGGTGCAGTCGACGGCGCGTTCGCGGCTGGCGTCGATCTACTCCGGCCAGAGCGGGTTCGACATCTACACGCGCGCCGTCTCCGACGCTTACCAGGAAATGTATGGCGACGGGATTTTTACCGGCAAGGGCATCTACGAGGTGCGGACCTTTCACGCCGTGCTCGATCGCCGCTTTCCGCGCAATGCACTGCTCAGCCACGACCTGATCGAGGGCGCCTACGCGCGCGCAGGACTGGTGACGGACGTCGAGCTGATCGACGATTACCCCTCGCACTACAGCGCCTACACGCGCCGCAAGCACCGCTGGGTGCGCGGCGACTGGCAGATTGCGCGCTGGCTCTTCGGGCGCGTTCCGGAGGAGTCCGGCAAGTGGGTGCCGAACCCCATCTCCGAAGTTTCGCGCTGGAAGATTCTCGACAATCTGCGCCGCTCGCTGGTCGAGCCGTTTACGTTCATCCTGTTTGTGGCGGGTTGGCTCGGTCTGCCCGGCGGGCCGCTCTATTGGACGCTCGTCGCGGTGTTTCTGCTTATCTTTCCCACGCTCGTGCAGCTCGTTTTCGGACTGAGCCGCGCCATCCTGAGCGAACGCAAAGGCGGCGTCAGCCAGGCGTTCGCGGGCTTCGGGCAGGCACTGCTGCTCACGCTCCTGAATCTCGTTTTCCTTCCCCATCAAACGCTGCTCGCCTTCGACGCGATTATCCGCTCGCTCGTGCGCGCGTTCATCACCGGCGAGCGTTTGCTCGAGTGGGAAACCGCGGCGGAGTCGGAAGCGCGTTCGTCGCGGCGCACGGCGGTGGATCGTTATCTTGCGCTTACGCCCCTCGTCGCCCTGGCCATCGCGATCCTGGTGTATCTTGTTCATCCCCACGGCGACCATATCTTCTACGCCGCACCCATTCTGCTCCTGTGGGGCTTTGCAGATGCGGTTACCAACTGGCTCAATGCGCCGCCGCGCGAAGAGCATCGCCGCCTCGGCCCCGCCGATGAGACATTTCTCCTCGATCAAGCTCTGCGCATCTGGCGCTATTTCAACCAATTTGGCGCGGAGCGGCATAACTACCTCATCCCCGACAACGTGGAAGAAGAAAGACTCTTCGAAGCGGCGCGTGTTTCGCCCACCAACTTAGGCATGCTGCTCAATGCGCGCCAGGCCGCGGCCGAGCTTGGATTCCTCACCGTGCCGGAGCTCGTCGATCTCACCCAGCGCAGCTTTGACACCATCGCGCGGCTGGATAAATATCGCGGCCATCTCTATAACTGGTACGACACGCAGACGCTTCAACCCATCGGCACGCGCATGGTGTCATCAGTCGACAGCGGGAACCTGGTCGCCTCTCTGTATACCCTGCAAGGGGGGACGCTCGACGTTGCCAGGCGGCCTTTGATTCCGCACCAGCTCTTTATCGGCCTGTCCGCATGCTGGCGCATGTCGCCGCTGCATGAGAGGAAAACCGCATCGCGCCTCAAGCTTTCGCTGCCGCGTTTGAATGCCAATACTGCCGAGTGGCTTGCCTGGATTCCGAGAGCAGCCACTTCGCTTTCTGAAGTCACCGGATTGGACAATCTGGGCGACAGCGATGCCCAATGGTGGCTGAGCGAAACCGAGCGCCGCATCGCGGCCATTCTTGCGCTGCTATGCGACTACATGCCCTGGCTGCTTCCCGAGTACGCCGCGCTGCGAGAGTTGCCGCAGCTTGAAATCAACCAGCAAGCCGACAAGTTCACCATCGAAACGGCAAGCACGTTTGCCCATGGACTTGCGGCCCGGCTGACGCTGGCATGGAGCAAGCTCTCCCACGATGCTTCGCTTGTCGCCGCCGCCGAACAGCTCCGCGCGTCGCTTCCCGCGGCAACCGAGAATCTGCGCGAACTGGCAGCGGGGCTGCGTTCCGTTGCCGAACGCGCTGAACGCATGGCGGAGGATACCGAATTCGCCTTTCTTGTCCACCCTTATACGCAGATGCTTTCGATCGGATACGATGCGGACTCGAGAAAGCTCCACGATGCCTGCTACGATCTGCTCGCTTCCGAAGCGCGCATCGCGACCTTCATCGCCGTGGCGCGCGGCGACCTGCCGCAGGAAAGCTGGTTCAAGCTTTCGCGCGACCACACCCTGGCCTACGATCGCCTGCTGCTGCTCTCGTGGACCGGCACCATGTTCGAATACCTGATGCCCGCGCTATGGATGCGCAGCTATCCGCACACGCTCATTGCGCGCACCCTCGCCGCCTGCGTCGACGTGCAGCGCGCATTCGCGAACTCGCTCAACATTCCCTGGGGCATCTCGGAATCGGGCTTTGCGCGCAAAAACGATGACGGGCACTATGACTACCAGGCCTTCGGCATACCGGCCATCGCGTTGAAATACGATGCCACCGCCGGGCCGGTTGTGTCGCCCTACTCCACGTTCCTCGCGCTCGGAGTCGACTCGATTGCCGCGCTGCGCAACCTGCATCGCATCGCTTCGGCGGGCTGGGTCGGGCCATTTGGTTTCTATGAAGCCATCGACTTTTCCGTCAAGTCCGGCAAGCCTGTTCCCGTTCGCGAGTGGATGGCGCACCATCAGGGAATGTCGCTGCTGGCCGTGGTGAATCTGTTGCGCGGCAACACCGTGCAGGAATGGTTCCACTCGATTCCCCTGATGCAATCCGCGGAGATCGTTCTCCATGAAATGCCCATGAGCAAGGGGTTCCTGCTTGCCAAGCTGAAGGAATTTGACGATTTGAACAGTGCGGCTGCAGCGTAGCATGCATTGAGTCTTGTCTCTAATCCGAGCGAATCCGCGAACGCAGCCGACCGACTTACTTGCTACGCACCACTACCAGGAATAATGCGTTGGGCGTGAGCGTGAGTTCCAGCCTCCCATCACGGAGCGGCGCTTCGTCGGGCGCGGGCAGAGCGGTTTCGCGATTCAACTGCTCCACCTGCGCTGCCGTAGGATCGAGCGGGCTGCCCATGGCGTCGTACTTCGGGAGCACGTTTCCATGGTCCGCATCCACGCGCTGAATGCTCACTTGCGCGCTTGCCGGAATGTTGCGAAAAACCAAGTTCATCGTTCGCGTCTGGCCGGTCTGGCCGGGATCCACCAGGTTCCACGCGGCTATCGCGAGCGATCCGTCGGACGCTTTGGTGACGATTACGTCATTCGATGCATTGGCCAGTCGCTGATCGCCGAGCTGATGCAACAGTCCATACGCATAGTAGCTGGGCTTGTTGATTCCGCCTTTGGCGCGCAGCCCGAACATACCGACAAACGGTTTCGCAATCGGCCCACCCTCTTCGAAAACGTCAGAGAACGTCCAGAACGAAAGCATGTTCACCAGGCCGTCGCACTGGCGGACGGTGTTGGCAAGAGCCGGCCCCACGAAGATGGTGTCGCGCGAGTTGTCCATGCCCTGCACGTTCCACTCCGACCAGATTAGCGGAAGATTGGGATCGCTCGATGACTTGATCTCGCCGTGCACCTTTTCCACCGCGCGGCAGACGCGCTCATCCATGGGGATGTCTTCGTCCTTGCCGAAGAGATCCAGTGTCGTGTCGTCGGCGTAGCCGTGCGTGGAGACGAAGTCGACGGGAACGTTGTTGTCGTGTGTGTATTTGAGAAAGTCTCCGATCCACGCTGCGGTGGCAGTTGCCGGTCCTCCCACGCGCAGACGGGAATCGACGCTCTTCACATCCCGCGCCGTGTGCGCATAGAGATCGAAATAGGACCTCTGGCGCGGAATCCCACCCCAGAAATCGATGTTAGGCTCGTTCCAGACTTCGAAATACCACGTCGCGACTTCATCGATGCCATAGCGGTCGACCAGGTGCTGCGCGAAGTGTTTGATCAGGTCGTCCCACTGATCCATGCTCCTGGGCGGCGAGACATTCTGCTTGTACCAGAATGGGTGCAGTGCGTCGGGATTGAAGGCCAGCTTCTTGGGCATGAAGCTGATCTCGACGTAGGGCTTCACGCCATTTTTCAAGAGGCCATCGTAGACCTGGTCCACATAAGCAAAGTTGTAAACCGGATCGCAATGGTCGTCGAGATTGTAGACACCGAGCTCGTCGTGGAAGATGGCGTGAAAGCGCACATACTGGAACGTCGCCACCTGCTTTACGGCGCGCAGGTCAGCGCGATAGCTTTCGCGCAGCGACAGGATCGCTCGCCCCGAGCCGAACATCTGCTCCCAGAAGTGCGGGAATGGGGAGCCCTGCGCCTGCGCATCGATCTCAACGGTCTCCTGCGCAGTGCTCCGCAGATTTGTTGTCATTAGAACAAAAAATGCAAACAGGAAAAAGCGCCGGAGGTTCACGCGCGACATCGAAAGCTCCTCATCAAATTGCTGTTGTCGGCAGGATGCGTGCGAATCGAGTGAGAGTGCGGGCAGCCGATTCATCGCGTCAAATCGGCTGCCCGCCCCAAGGCAGATCATCTTTGCAGTTTCTCGATCACTTCAAGAGTCATTCCTCAGAAACTGAACCTCGCTTGAAAATCGAGCGTGCGCGAACCCAAAGCGGCTGTGGCTTGCCCGAAGTTCGACGCGGTAATGGAGTTCGTGATGCTCCCCACGTTGAGATTCGTCGTGTTGAAGAGGTTGAACGCATCAAAGCGAATTTCGACGCCGGCGTTTTCACCGAGGACTGGCATCTTCGGCAACCCGAAGGTCTTGGTGATGGTTCCGTCGAGATCGCGATAGTTGGGACCGTTCAACGAATTGCGCGCTACGCCGGGACCCTGGGGCGCACCAACAGTCGCGGGAAACGGAGCTGTAACCGTTGGATAAGTTGGAACCGTGAAGTAACCCAGGCCGCCGTTGGGGAAGTCCAGGTTGGGCTGGCCGAGCGACGACTCGAACGATTTGTTGGTGGTGCTGTGGCCCGCGCCGCCCAGATAAGCCGCTGGCCGCAGAGAGCCGTATCCGCTGCCCGAGTAGTAGAGCGCTCCATTCGTGACGCTGGTGTAGAGCGGCGTCCACGGGAAGCCGGTGTGCAGGTTCAGGATGCCGCTGAGCGACCATCCGCCGACGACCTTATCCAGCAAATCCTGGCCTCCGTGATGGAACACCGGTTGCCACAAGCCGTAGATCTTGGCCGCGTCGGTAACGTTAAAGTCGGAGCGGCCGTAGGCCAGGTGCGGGTTGTAGGGATAGGGGTCCTCGTAGTAAGGCTGGGAGCCGTTATCCATCGACCTCGCCCAGGTGTACTCGACGTCGGCGGTGAACTGTTGCGAGAACGAGTGCTTCAGCGTGGCCAGCATCGCGTTGTAGTCCGAGAATCCCTCATTCCCGTAATAATCGAAGCTGTTCACGATGGGGTTGAGTGGAACACCGGTGGCCGCGCCCACTACGTTTTGGTTGTACTGCGTGATCAGGTGCCGCCCGGTGCTGCCTTGATAGCCGAGCGTGGCAACCCAGTTGCCGGCGAAGTTGTACTCCGCATCGAGCGAGTAATGGTAGAGATACGCCGTGGGCAGGTTCGATGGATATCCCGTAACCGCCGTCTCGCCGGTGGTGGGCAGGTTATTGGAGTTATAGGAGACGATGGTGTGCGGATTCGGCGGATAACCGAAGAGCGAGTGAACATCGGACGGCACCTGGTACACGATGTCGGGGCTGATGGACGCAGGCGAGGGGCTGGAGAAGTTTGGCGTGACCACCGATGGCGGGTTGTTGATTCCGTTGGCGGCGATGGCGATCTCCTCTTCGTCGTAGTTCAAGCCGAAGCCGCCGCGCACGACAACTTTCCCGTTGCTGGGAGGACTCCATGCAAAGCCGACCTCCGGACCGAAGTTGAGTTTCTGCGGCTGATAAAGAGGACCTCCAACCTGCAAGCGCACGCCCGAGAAGAAGCCCGAGCCGGCGCCCGTCTGCGCGACGCTCAGGTTCCCTTCTTTCGAAGCGAGCGACCCGTTGTAGGTGTAGCGCAGGCCCAGGTTCAAAGTGAGCGTCGGCCTGATCTTGTAATCGTCCTGAATGAAGAATCCCCACAGGTCTTCGCGGTCGTCCTGGCGGTTGGACGTGGGTACGCCGGTCAAGGGATCGAACGTGCCTCCCTCGGCTTCCGGCGCGTCGTTGAGGAAGTCCCAGATGTTGAAGAACGTGAAGCTGGGCCGCGCTGCGTAGGGAGCTTCGTTGAGATAGTAGAGGCGAGTTACGCCGCCGCCGAACTTGATGTTGTGATTGCCGAGAATCTTGGTGACCACATCCTGGTAACCGTAAGTCCATTGATTGAATATGCTGGGACCCGGAGCGCCGAAGTAATTGAAGGCCAGGCTTGAAGTCGAACCGTTTAGAGCGCCGATTTGAGAGACGGTGTCGCTAGGCAGGCCGAATGGCTCCTGCGGATTGCTGCTGACCTCGTTCCAGCGCCATCCGGCGGCATTCGCACGGGCCTCATTGAACCAGGTCGGGGAGAAAGTGTGGTCCCACAGCCCGGTGAATGCATCGTTGATGGCCGTGTGATGATAGAGGTTGTAGGCGCGGATGGGGCCGTTGTAGTCGGTGGTCTGAACCGGAACCCAATAGATTGTGAAGCTCGCTCTGTCGTTGCTGGTCACATTGTCGTCGAGGCGCCCGTTGTATTGATCTTCCGTTGTCGACAGCGGGTTGCTCGTGGTGTATTCGGCGATATCGGGAATGGTGCCAAGGCCGCTGCCCAAGCCGGGGCTGCCGCTGCTCACATACGTCGGATCCTGCGTCCCTAGCGGCGTGGTCAGCGGTGTACCGATATTCAGTCCGCCTGATACGGTGCGGCAATTCTTGCCCTCGGTCAAACCGGCCGTGGCGCAATTGACGGAAATCTGTCCGATGGACGCCACTTGCGCGCCGGGAAAGGTCAGGAATTCCGATGCAATGCTATTGGCCGGCGCCAGCTTGTCGAATTGGGGCGTGTCGTACCAGCCTACGCCCGTTGCCGAGGTGTCATTGCGCAGAGTCTCGTAGTTGAAGAACCCGAAGATGTGGTTCTTCCAGAATGGCCCGCCGAGGCTGCCGCCCCATTGATTGAAGCGGCTCTGGTCGCGAAGCAGTCCGCGCTGCGCCGGAGTTCCGGGACCAACGGAGCCGGGGCCGTTCCATGCCTGGTAGGCGTTCAAGCCGGGCCGTTCGCCCATGAAAAACGCACTGCCGTGAACTACATTCGAACCCGACTTCGAAATGACCTGGATCTGGGCGGCGCTGAAGCGGCCATTCTCGGCGTCGTAGCTATTGGAAACGACCTTCATGGTCGCGATCGAGTCCTCGCTGGGCGTGATGACGGTCGTGCCGCCCCATACGGCGCTCGCTGTGCTGATGCCGTCGATGGAGATGCCGTTAGTGTTGTTCTGCCCGCCGTCGGCTACGATCTGCGGCCCATTCTCGGTTTTGAAGATGCCGTCTGATGGGCCAGACGCCGCGGTATTCGATCCAGGCAGCGTGTAACTGCCGCCGCCGCTGGATTGTGATCCATCGCCGAATGTCCCCGGCGCCAACTGCGCCAACTGAAAAGCATCGCGCCCGAACGAAGGCAAGTGCTGAATCTCGTTGCTGCTGATTGTGCCGCTGATTGTGGCGGTCTCGGTGTCGAGCAGCGGGGTCGCGTTGGCCGAAACCGTTACCGTCTGCGTGGCTTCACCCACCTGCATTTGCACGTTTATTGCGTTTGCCTGTTCGGGGATGATCTGGATGTCGCTGAGAACCTTCTTTTGGAATCCGTCTCTCTCCACGACGAGCGAATAATGGTCGGGAGCCAGCGCATTGAAGGTGAACACGGCGCTGTCGTTGCTGGTCGTCTTCAGCACCTGGTTGGTTTGAAGATCGGTGAGCGTAACCGTTGCCCCCGGTATGAGTGCACCGGTTGGATCGGTAACTGTGCCCTGGATGGATGCGCGATACTGCGCATGGCCTGCCGGCGCCAGCGCGAGCACAGCAAGAACGAAGGGAACGAGCGGCCGAAGCGACGTGTAGGACGAAAATATCCTGTGGAGCCCCGACGGGGCTGCCTGGGGGAGGTGCATGTCTGGTCTCCTTCTGAAGCTCGTGCGTGCGGAAGTTCAAAACTGGTCCCGATTCCGCTGCGACGTTAGATGCGTCTCAGCGACAGAAGAGTTACTTAGGTCACGAAAAGTTGCGGCCGACTTGAGACTGGAGGGGAGAACAACCGGGAACGGCTAGCGATCAAAGAGGAACATCGTATTCGGCAGCTGCCAGCATGCCGCCGTCGACGAGATGCAGCACGCCCGTGACTCCCGCCGAATCGTCGGAGACGAGGTAAAGAGCCGCGCGGGCTACGTCTTCAGGCGAGAGAATCTCGCCAGTGGGCACACGCGAAAGCCGGGCGCGAATGCGAGCTTCTCCTTGCCCGCCGTGGCCAAGATGCTCGCGAAGCATCGGGGTGTCGGTGATTCCCGGGCAGATGCAGTTCACGCGAATCCGGTCGCGGCCGTAATCGAGTGCGAGGGATTTGGTGAGCAGCGCAATCGCTCCTTTTGACGCGATGTAGGCCGGCGTGTGCAACTGGCCTATGAAACTTCCGGTGGAGCCGGTGTTGAGAATCGCGCCCCCGCCATTGCGGCGCAGGTGCGGGACAACGTGTTTGACCGCGAGAAATGCTGCTTTGACATTGATCGCCATCACCCGGTCCCACTCGTCCTCAGTCATCTCCTCGAGCGGCTTTACCAGGACAACACCGGCATTGTTGAACAGGATATCGATCTTTCCCCAGCGGGCGACGGTATCTTCCACCATCTGCCGGACCTCGATTTCCTTCGCAACATCGACCTGCGCAAAGACGGCCTGGTTGCCGTTGGCTGCAATTTCGGCAACGGTCTGCTCGCCGCGCTGCGCATCGATATCCGCAACCACAACGCGGGCGCCTTCACGCGCGAACAGAATTGCGCTGGCGCGGCCGATGCCGCTGGCCGCGCCGGTGACGATCGCAACTTTGCCGCTGAGTTTCATTCGGCTCGCTTTTCGCTTGTGATTCCGTGGCGCGCAAGCAGAAGTCAGTAGCCCTGCAGATACACCATGTGCGTCTGCATGAACTCATACAGCCCGTGCTTGCCATCAGCCCCGCCAATGCCGCTCTTGCGCCATCCCGCGTGGAAACCCTGCATCGCTTCGAAGTTTTCGCGGTTGATATAGGTCTCCCCAAAGCGGATGTCCTGGCACGCCCGCAACGCAACGTTGAGATCGCGCGTATAGATGGAAGAGGTGAGCCCGTAGTCGGAGTCGTTGGCGTAGGCTATGGCTTCATCGGGATCGTCGAATTCAACCACCGGGATCACCGGCCCGAAGACTTCTTTGCGAATCACATCCATATTCTGCTTGCAGCCGGTGAGAACCGTGGGCTCATAGTAGTAGCCCTTGTCTCCAGCGCCGCGCTTTCCGCCGGTGCGCACCGTGGCGCCGGCCTCGACGGCACTCCCCACCAGCCGCTCCACTTTGCGATAGCCGGCTTCGTTGATCAGCGGCCCATACTCGACCGACTCATCCTGCAAAGGATCGCCGAAGTGCGTGGCCCGCATCGCGCCGGTGAGCTTCTCGACGAACTGCTCGGCGATGGAATGCTGAACATACACGCGCTCCGCGCAGTTGCACACCTGGCCGCTGTTGATGACGCGCGACGCCTTGATGGCGCGCACCGAGAGGTCGAGATCCGCATCCGCCATCACGATGGCCGGCGCCTTGCCGCCCAGCTCGAGATTGACCTTGGTGATGTTCTTCGCGGCCGCAGCCATGATCGCCGAGCCGGTCTCCACGCTGCCCGTGAAGCTGATCATCCCGATGCGCGGCGAAGACGCCAATGCACCTCCCGCCGCCGCGCCCCTGCCGTGCACAATATTGATCAGGCCGGGCGGCATGTCGACCTGCTGCAGCAACTCGCAGAACTTGACCGCGTTGTGCGGCGTTTCCTCGCTGGGCTTGATCACGATGGTGTTTCCGGTGATTAGCGCCGGCCCTGCCTTCCGCGCGATGAGGAAGAACGGAAAGTTCCAGGGCAGAATTCCGCCGATCACGCCAATGGGCCGGCGAAAGAGCAGAATGGTTTCGCCTTTTCGGTCACTTTCAACGATCTCGCCCTCGATGCGCCGGCCCCACTCCGCCATATAGTCCAGATAGTCGGCGGTGAATTCCACTTCTACCCGCGCCAGCCCGAGCGTCTTGCCCTGCTCTTCCGTGATCACGCGGGCAATCGGCTCCACATTCTCGCGAACCTTGGCTGCAATTGCCCTGAGCACTTTCGCGCGGCTTGCAGCCGGCTCCTTTTCCCACAAACGCTGCGCCGCGTCGGCCGCGTCGATCGCCGCATTCACGTCATCCAGCCCGCTGTCGGGGACGGTGCAGATCTCATCCCCCGTCGCCGGGTTCCTTACAACCACGCGATGATCGTCATGCGAAGGAACAAATCTGCCATTGATAAAGTTGTCGTAGTTTTTCATGTGCATTTCCTCTTTTCAGGACTCAAAGGCTCTCCACCTGCGCCAGCGACGCTCCGGGCCACGAAAGCTCGCCGGAACAGTATCTCGCGTTCACAATCCGCCGGTCCGGTTCATCTCCTGCGTATACCCAAATCATAGCCATATCGCCACTCGATTCGTTGAGAAAGCGATGCGGGACTCCGCGGGGGATAAAGGCCGTATCGTAGTCGCTGAGCTCATATCGCCTGCCCTGGACGAGGCAAACAGCCGCACCGGATACGACGGTGATCGACTCGTCGAAGTCGTGAATGTGGCAAGGCAGCGAAGCTCCGGGAAGAAATCGGCCGTGCCCGCCGCAGATGCCTTCCGCGCCGAATCGCCGCGCAAACAGGTCGAGAAAAAACGCATTCTTGGCGAGCTCATAAATGGCGCTCATGTCATAGCGGACAATGGTCTCCGGATCGGCCTCAGAGGGGTTTCCGTCGCCGCGCTCCTCTCCTGGAAAGAAGCGATCCGTCAGTTCCCGGCCGGGCCTGGCGCCGCCGAATGCCCAGTGCGCGATGAGCTCGCGGGCCGGCCGATCGTTTCTCGCCATGTGTGCGATGCCTTCCGGAATATGTATGCTATCTCCGGCGTGCAGGCGATACGCTCGCCCCTCGACGACAAATCGCGCGCGGCCCTCCACGATGGTTACGGCCTCGCTGAACGGGTGGAAATGATAGGGCAAGGATGCGCCCGGCGCAAATCGAGCGATTCCGGTGCTGAAGCCCGGCGCTCCACATGCTTCGGAGACGAATACATAGAGACCGGTTCCGTGCGGCGAACTTGAATCCGCGGCCAGAGCGTGCGCTGAAACAATCCTCTCTTCGACGTGAGCATGATCTTCGATCAAAGCCGCCTCCGGTCGGGAGTAGAGATCAGACCATCGGATATTTGCCTGATGGTTGAGCATACTTCGGCGATGTGCGGCTGTGTCAAGGTGCGATTCGCGGCGTCGCGTGAGCCGGGCAGGCGTCCGCGCGAAAGCCGACGAAGACTGCATGCGATGTGTCAAGACGGTGCGAAGACTGGTCTTGACACCGGCAATACTGCTGAACAATGATCTGATGGTCTGATATCTCAGGAGCTTTTCGATATGGCTGACGGAATTTCGAGGAGGTCGTTTGTCAAGGCGCTCGCCGTTGGTGCTGTGGCCGGTTCGGCCGCAAAGCCGAGCTTTGGCGAGGAGAGACTCGCCGCTTCCGGCTCCCCAACTGAATGGTCATACAGGAGCGGGAAGCAGTACGACGATCCATTCAATGAGGTTGAGGTCGACGCGATCGTCACTCTGCCCTCCGGCGAGGAGGAGCGCATTCCCGCATTCTGGGCCGGTGGCTCGACGTGGCGCGTGCGCTACGCGGCCCCGGCTCCGGGAACCTACCGTGTTCGATCCGACGCCAGCGATCCCGCCAATCGCGACCTTCATGGCCAAACGTTTACGCTTCGCGTTGAGCCCTACGCCGGACAAAACCTCCATTACAAGCATGGCGTACTCAAGGTTGCCGACGACAAGCGCCACTTTCAACACGCTGACGACACCCCGTTCTTCTGGCTGGGCGACACGTGGTGGATGGGCCTTTGCAAGCGGCTGAGCTGGCCTGATGATTTTGAGACGCTCACGACGGACCGCGTGCAGAAGGGGTTCACCATCGTCCAGATCGTCGCCGGACTTTATCCCGACATGGAGCCTTTCGACGAGCGCGGGGCCAACGAAGCCGGATTTCCCTGGGAGCGCGACTACGCCCGCATCAATCCTGCCTATTTCGATACAGCCGACGTCCGCATCCAGCATCTCGCCGATCATGGACTGGCGGCCTGCATCGTGGGCTTCTGGGGCTATTTCATCCCGCGCATGGGAATGGCGAAGGTCAAGCAGCATTGGCGCTATCTGGTTGCGCGCTGGGGCGCGTACCCGGTGGTGTGGTGCCTGGCGGGCGAGGGCACCATGCCCTACTACCTCTCGAAAACCAAAGAACAGGATGCCGAAACGCAGAAGCACGGGCTCACCGAGCTGGCGCGCTATGTGCGCTCCATCGACCCGCACCATCATCCCATCACCATTCATCCCTCAAGCAGCGCGCGGCTTTGCGTGGACGACCCGTCGGTGCTCGACTTCGACATGCTGCAAACCGGCCACAGCGACCGCCAAAGCGTGCCGAACACGATCGAAACCGTGAATCGTTCTCTGGACGCGAGCCCCAAAATGCCGGTGCTGATCGGCGAAGTGTGCTACGAAGGCATTATGGAGGCCAGCCGCCAGGAGGTCGAGCGCTTCATGTTCTGGGCTGCGATTTTGAGCGGGACCGGCGGGCACACATACGGCGCTAACGGAATCTGGCAGGTGAATACGCGCGAAAAACCGTACGGCCTCTCGCCGCACGGCCACTCGTGGGGCGGGCCGCCGTGGGACGTCGCCATGCAACTGCCCGGCTCCGGGCAACTCGGCCTCGCCAAACGGTTGCTCACGCGGTACTCGTGGTGGAAGCTGGAGCCGAAGCCTGAGCTTGTGGACCCGCGCTGGAGCAAGGGAGATTATTGGGAGCCATTTGCGGCGCAGATCCCGTCCGAAGTTGCGATCGCGTTTCTGCCGGTGTCGCCGAAGATCTTCGCTCCCATTACCTTCAAGCTTCCAGCCGGATCGTACCGGGCGTTCTTCTTCAATCCCAGCGATGCCACCGAGACGCCGATCGGCGATGTCTCGCCGGACGCGAGCGGCAACTGGGAGTTGCCGCCGATTCCGATTTTTCGCGACTGGGTCATCGTGCTGGAGAACAAGGCGTGAGTTCCGCGGCATCGGGTGAAGCCAGTCCTGCGCTGACGTCGTTCCGCATAGGTTTTTCGGCAGATTTTTGTGATGAGCGTGGGCATTTGGCTTTCCCCGACATCGGCTTGTCGCTGCTCGAAGGTCATCCGAATATCTCCTATGAATTCGTGAGCGAATACCAGGCCGAATATTCGCCCGGACAGTTGGCCGGATATGACGTGTTGATTTCGCTCAAGCCTCGGATTACGGCGAAGTCTCTCGAGAGAAATGCGCGGCTTTGCGCCATCGGCCGCTGCGGCGTTGGTTACGACAATGTCGATCTGGCGGCATGCACCGAACATGGAATTGCCGTGTTCATCACGCCGCAGGGAGTAGTTCGCCCGGTCGCCGAATCGATCGTTCTTCTGGCGCTTGCGTTGTCGCACAACCTGCTCAACAAAGACCGGCTGGTGCGCCAGGGCCGATGGGCCCAGAGCACGAAGCGCCTTGGGCGCGAGCCGCGCGACCGGGTGGTCGGCACCATTGGCCTGGGCAACATTGCCTGCGAAGCGATCCGCCTGCTTCGCGTTCTCGATGTGCGCCGGTTCCTGGCCTTCGATCCCTACGTGGGTATGGAACGCGCCCAGCAGCATGGCGTGGAGCTGGTTTCTCTCGAAGAACTTCTGCGCAGCTCAGACTATGTTCTTGTCAATTGTCCTTTGACCCCGGAGACACGCGGCTTGATGGGTGCGAGGCAATTTGCGTTGATGAAGCCGGACGCGGTGCTCATCAATACCGCGCGCGGGCCCATTGTGAATGAAGCCGCATTGATCGACGCACTGCAAAGTGGACGCATTGCCGGCGCGGCGCTCGACGTCTTCGAGCAGGAGCCGCTCAGCCCCGATTCTCCCTTGGCGAAGATGGAGAACGTCATCCTTACCTCGCACTCCGTCGCGTGGACCGAAGAGCTGTTTCGCGATATGGGGCGCATCGACTGCGAAGGCGCGCTGGCCGTTTATCGCGGAGAGGCGCCGCAGCACGTTGTCAATCCGCAGGTATTCACGCAACCCAAATTCCTCGATAAACTCGCAGGTTATAGGGCCGCGTTTGCGGCAAGGGGTGGCGAGAGATGAAGACTTTTCGGCAGCGGCTCCAACAAGGCGACGTGTTGCTCGGCCAGATGGTGCTCGAGATGTTCTCGCCGGGCATCGGCCCGATGCTCGCGGCATGCGGTCTGGACTTCGTAATCTTCGATATGGAGCACGGTCGCTGCGACATCACGCTGCTGGCCGAGATGGCTGCGTCCTGCCGCGGCTGCGATATCTTTCCCATAGCGCGCGTGCCGGACGCAAATTACGCACCCCTCTCGCGCGCTCTCGATGTCGGCGCGCGCGGCGTCATGGTCCCGCGAGTGGAGACGCGGGCGCAAGCCGAGGACATCGTCAGCCAACTCAAATACGCTCCTCAGGGCCGGCGCGGCGTGGCGCTCGGCATCGCGCATGATCTTTATCGTGCCGGCGGTCCCGAGTTCTTCGCGCAGGCCAACGAAGACACCTGCGTGATTGTGATGGTCGAAACCGTGAAGGCGTTCGAAAATCTCGACGACATTGTCTCCGTTCCCGGAATCGATATCGTCTGGGTCGGCCACTACGATCTCACCGTCTCAATGGGTATCCCCACCCAGTTCGATCATCCGCGGTGCCTCGCAGCGATGGATGCCTTGCTCGCCGCTTGCGCACGGCCCAACGTCGCAGCCGGTTTTCTTCCACCCACTCCGGAATCGGCCGTGCATTGGATCGAGAAGGGCTTCCGCGCCCTCAGCCTTAGCACCGACGCCAACGTGTATCTCGAGGCGATGCGCGGCTTTCGCGCCCACATTGAGAATGCCCGCTGCGCAAAATCGTCAAAGGAAATGAAAGCATGAAGTACTCCGTGCAAGCATTTAACGGCGGCACATTCTGGGTTCCTGGCCCCGAAGTTTACTGGATGGAGGCCTGGAACCAGCGCGAGGAGATGAACGCGCTCATCTTTCTCGTGCGCGGCGGCGGCAATAACATTCTCATCAACACCGGACCGCCGCAGGACCTGAGCGTCATCAACAAAGCCTGGCTCAACTTCTTCGGATACCCCGAAGCGCAGATTGTTCGCACCGAGGACCAGTTACCGCAAAACATTCTGCTCTCGCAGGGGCTCACTCCCGATGACATTTCAGCCTTAATTGTTACGCCGTTGCAGGCTTACGCGACGGCGAATATATCGATGTTCCGCAATGCGTCCATCGCCATCTCGCGTCGCGGTTGGATCGAGGACTTTCAGGCGCCTTTTTTCCATCTACACGTTCCCCGGCATCTGCGCATTCCACCAGACGTGAATCATTACCTGCAGAATGAAGGCTGGGAGAAGCTGCGGCTTCTCGCCGATGAAGAAGAGATTCTTCCCGGCATCCGCGCCTTTTGGGCCGGCGTACATCACCGCTCGTCGATTGCCGTGTGCATCGACACCGAATGCGGCACTGTTGTCATCACCGACTGCTTTTTCAAGTATGGCAATATCGAATCGGGACGTTACCTGGGAGTTATGGAAAGTATGATGGAAGCGGATGCAACCTGGGCGCGCGTCCGGGAAGAAGCGGATATCTTTGCTTCGATCTACGATCCCGAAGTTTTCAAGAGGCATCCGGGCGGGATAATAGCGTAGGCCAGGCGCAGTTATCGGCGGATTTGCCATGGGAGGGTCGAAGACTGGAATGAAGCAGGCAACTGCAAGCGATAACCTCACGCCAGTTGTAAGAACCACACTTACGGCAGATATCTGTCGCAAGATGGTTAGCCAGCTTATCCGCGGAACCTGGGGCGAGGGCGAAAAGATTCCCGCGGAGCGCGAGCTTTGCCGGAAGCTTGGCGTGGGACGCGCATCGCTGCGCGAAGCGCTCAAGGCGCTCGAAATCATGGGAATGATCGAGACCCGGCTCGGCGACGGAACCTATGTGTGCAAGCGGTCTGACTTTTTCTCGCGCCCTCTGCTGTGGGCGATTGCAGGCAGCTCGGAAGCCGACGCGCGCGAGCTGATCGAGGCCAGAACCGTGATCGAAGTCGAACTCGCCGGGCTGGCCGCGGAGCACGCAACGGCAGAGGATCTGAAGCAGATCGGCGAGCAACTCGATCGTATGGTGAGGTCGAAGAAAAATGCCGAAGAGTTTGTTCGCGCCGACGTGGGCTTTCATCTGGCCATTGGGAACGCCGCGTCGAACAGCATCCTGATGAATGCTCTCAACCTGATTCGCAATCTGCTCCATGATTGGATTCTGCGGGCCGTCGCCGCCAAGGGCGTGCCGGACAAAGCCTGCGCGCAACACCGGCGGATTCTGCTGGCGATCAAGAGTCACGACCGGCCCGCCGCGCGCAAGGAGATGCGAAGGCATCTTCGCGACATGGCCGAGTTTGTACCCCGCCAGCGAGCCACCAGGAGGGCATCAAGCCCGTCGGCGACTTAGGTATGAAATTTCAATTGCGTGGAAAGAGGTCTATTGATTGCTCAGGACGTGAGTGTCGGGCTGCCCTTCATTCGGAACGGTTCGAACTTCAAGCCGGGGGATATGAAAGTCGACGCCGGCATCGCTGTTGGCCTTCTCGGTCGCAGGCAGATCGAGCTGGTCGAGCGGAATGACCTGACGGTGAGTAATGTCGCCGGCATAGAGAATGGTCGGCGTCAGCACGTAGTTATGGATCGTCTCCGGCGAGCGGCCGTCCTTGAAGATCAAAGTGACTGCCTCTTCGGTGGATGGTGCGGCCGAAGGCGTGACCTGGGCCGCGCCGGGATGCGGCGCGTAGGGGCCGAGAGACGGCCATGAGGTGGGTGGCGGCTGCACTGGGCCATAATCCGGCCCGTACCCCTGGTCGTCGTAGCCCTGATTATCGGGGCCCTGGTTGCCGTAGTCGCCGTAGTCTGCCACCGGTCCGTAATTGGAATCGTAGTCATCGTCGTAGTCAAGGACGGTGGGGTAACCCGGCCAGATCCCTGGATAGCCATAGGAATAGGCAGGCCAGTAAGGCGAGATATACGCCCTGCGATGGTCATCGCGCCGGAAATTGCCGGAACGGTTGCCGTAGTTCGGCCGGAATCCTCTATTGATTCCGGGCGTGCCGGACCCGTACCGCGCTATCATCTGCGCTCCGGCGGCGTAGCGAGGCCGGCCGAATGACCGCGCCGGCGCCCTGAAGCCCCGGTTGAATCCGCCGCCGCCGTGAAATGAAGGCGCGGAGTGGCCGCCGAATCCGCCACCGTGGGCACCACCGCCGCCATGCGCACCTCCGCCGTGCTGGGCGCACACAGGAAGAGCGAATCCGGCGGCAAGGCACGCAACCGCGGCGAGGCGATTCATACAAACATTCTACGCCTGTTTACGCGCGGCGCGGGCCATTTCCGAATGCCTACAACTTCGGTTTCGCGTTAGCATGTTTTCGGTGAGCGCACGCGCCAAAGCCCGTTCTACTGGTTCGCCGGCCGGCCGCAACTCACGGTCGAGAATTCTCCTGACCGTGCTGGTGGCGTTGGCTATGCTGCTGATTCTGCTGCGCCTGGCGGAGTTTGCCAGTCACCGCATCCGGCACGCCACACCTCACGTAGCCCCGGCCGCCATGACCGCGGCAGCGCCGGGGCTCAACGTCTTGAACTGGATCAGAACCGAACCATGATCGCAGCCGTAGTCACGGTCTGATTTGTCCTGAGATCCGGCCACCAGATCGCGCTCAACCCCGCCCCTCCGTTGTTATTCCCGGCTCCTATGCACGCCGCTTCGGCCTGCATCAGGCTGCCGTAGCCGAAGCCTGAAGGAGTGCCGTTGGCGCACGAGTATTGTGTGGGCGCGCCGTTGTCGCCGCCGGGGGGCGTGATGCCGCCGCGGCCGGTCCAGTAGGGTATATCGGCGTAGCGATAGCCCTCCTCCAGCCGGAAGGTAATGAACTGGCTGGGCATGTAGTCGAAGGTGATGGTTCCGTCGTGCATCTGGGCGCGGTCGCCGCCATTCTCGGTAAAGTAGGGCGTGCCCGTCATGGCCGTAGCAGCGTTGATCGGCGGCAGCAGCGTAAGGTAGCGGCCGGGATTGTTCATCTGCCCTCCGCCCAGCGTGACTGCATAGAGATCCTTCTTGAACCAGAAGCGCGTGTAAGCCATCCAGCCCATGAAGGCCTGCTTGGGCCTGCCGTTCGCCGCGCTGTGGCAGTTCACGCCGCCGGAGTAAGTCGAGACGGAGCCTTTCTCGGGAGAAGCTCCGTTGGGGTTGTACGGTCCGTTCGGCGCGCCGCCGCCGTATTCGCAGCCCAGGTCGCCGGTCAGCGTGAACGCTGCCTTGTCAAAGAATCTCTCCGGATGGTCGTAGTATTTGACCTGCGCGCTATAGTCGGCGTGCACGCGCGACCGGCCCGGCTGACCCGGATCGTCCTCGCCCAGACCGTAGTTATTCCAGACCAAGTCGAGATACGGCTTGGGCCGCCACAGAATCTGCCCGCCCAACCCCGGCTTGCCGTTGGAGCGCGCATAAGACTGCCAGCCATTGATGAACCACGGCTCGATCTTGAGTTTGGCAGTGGGGAACCACTGCACGCGCACGCCGTTGAAGAACCAGGGCGTGTTCGATGAAACAAACGACGGCTGATAAGACCAGTTATCGAAGTTATAGTAACTGAAGAGTCCGATGTAACTGACAAAGATGCCGGCATCCACATTCAGGCCGTGCTGCACATCCCAGTGGTAACCGCCCCAGCCCTCGGAGATGTACTTGTACGCGCCGGTCAGGTCCCAGCTTCCGCGCACTACGCTGGGGTCGTTACGCGGCGTGGTCACGGCGAACATGCCGTCCATGGTGAGAATGCGCCCGCGCACGTTGTCGATGCGGATGTCGCCGCCGATGCTGAGCTGCTCGAGCTGCCATTCATCGGAGCGAAAGCTCTCCGTCGAGCCTCCCATCGTATCGTCTTTGGGATGGTTGTAATCGATGATGTAATTCGCGTCGGCGCGAAACTCCGGCGTGAAGTACTTGGTGCTCCAGGGGCTATCGGAGGCGTGGCCATTGCTATTGAGCCACGTCCAGTCGCCCTGAAACGGCTCGCCCTTCGTCGTGACCTGCGCTCCGATTTCGACGGGCGCCTGCGCTGCTTGCGGCACCGGGATAGGCGACTGCACGAGAGGCGCAGGCGCGGTGTGTGTCGGCAGCACGCCGTTCCCCGCAATCAAATCCCTTTCCGCCACCTTCATCGCCGCGGTGGTGGCGCTGTCCTCAAGGGCGGCCGCACGCTGTTCGCGCAACTCGCGCTCGAGCTGATCGACACGCTGCTTGAGCATCTCGATCTCCTGCTCGACCGTAGGCTTAGGCTCTTCGAGTGGAGCGGTCCGCGGGGTGCGCGGAGCGTTCGCATCCGCGCCCGAATTGGAGGAAGCGCCGCCTCGCGCGCCGTCATTGGGGCCCGTTTGCGAAGTTGCCGGGCTCGATCCAACCGCTGCAAAAACTGCAAGAATAACTCCACAAAGGAAAACGCGATCCATTTTCACGGGGGAACCACCTCGCAAGGGCATATCGACACTCCACCTCGCGCCTGTGATATTCGATACTTTCGGCCGTAAGGTTTCCGTAAGGCGATCGTTGGGTCTTCGTAAGGTCCCGGCGCCGACCGCCGGACTTGCGGCAATTACACTGTTTGGAAGATGCACGAGTCAGACTTTGGTTTCGCTTGGAGCTCATGGGAACATTTGGGGTCAGTGAATGGGTCTGAATGGGCTGGACCTCGCGGTCATCGTTGCGTATCTCGCCGGCGTTACGCTTTTCGGCCTGCGCTTTGGCCGCGGGCAGCGCACCGTAAAGGATTACTTCCTCGCCGGCAACACCGCGCCGTGGTGGGCCATTTCGCTTTCCATCGTTGCCGCGGAGACCAGCACGCTCACCATTATCAGCGTTCCCGGGCTCGCCTACGAAAGCGATTTCCGCTTTCTGCAGCTTGTCATCGGGTACCTGATTGGCCGCGTGGTCGTCAGCTTCCTTCTCATCCCGCAATATTTCCGCGGCGAACTGGTCACCGCCTACCAACTGATCGAGCGCCGCTTTGGGCAACGGCTGCGGTCTTGCACCGCGGGGCTGTTTCTCGTTACGCGAGCGGCGGCCGAAGGCGTGCGCGTGTTCGCTGTCGCCATCATTATCCGGGTTGCGCTTGGCGCGGCTTTTTCCGGATGGAGCAGTTTTGGGCGCGATGTCGCCGCCATCGCCATCGTCACGATGCTCACACTGGCTTACACCTTCAAAGGCGGCATGGCTGCGGTCATCTGGACCGATGTCGTGCAGTTGACGATCTATATTGCCGGCACGATCGTGGGCCTGCTCACCATTCTGCACTTCGTTCCCGGAGGTTGGAACACGGCGCGCACCATCGCAGGTCACGCCGGCAAATTTCGTGTGTTCGATTTTTCGTGGAAACTTTCCTCGACCTACACACTCTGGTCGGGCGTGATTGGCGGCGCGTTTCTAACCACCGCCAGCCACGGCACGGATCAGCTCATCGTGCAGCGTTTGCTTTCCGCGCGCAATCAAGTCCAATCGCAAGTCGCGCTGCTTTCGAGCGGCATCGCCATCTTCTTTCAGTTTTCGCTCTTTCTGCTGGTCGGCGCCATGCTCTTCGTGTTCTACAACCTGTTCCCGCCGGCGACGGCGTTTACCCGCAATGACACCATCTTCCCGGCGTTCATCGTCAACCGCATGCCGCATGGCGTCAGCGGCCTGCTCATCGCGGCGATTCTGGCCGCCGCCATGTCCAACCTGAGCGCCGCGCTGAACTCGCTCTCCTCGACCACGGTAATCGACTTTTATGCGCGCATCCGGCCGCAATCGAGCGAAGAGCGCCGCGTGCAACTATCGCGCAGGGCGACAATCGGGTGGGGCCTGCTGTTATTCGCATTGGCGCTGCTGGCCCGGCGCGGCGGCGCGGTGCTGGAGATGGGGTTGTCGATCGCATCGGTCGCATACGGAGCGCTTCTCGGTGTCTTTCTGCTCGGCGTGCTCACCAGTTCCGCGACAGAAGGCGGGGCGATCGCGGGAATGCTTTTCGGGTTAGCATTGAACGTTTTTTTGTGGCGTTTCACTTCAATTCCTTTCACTTGGTGGGTTGCATTGGGCAGCGTGGGAACCTTCCTGGTTGGCTATATCGCCAGCTTTCTGATGCCGGGAGCGAAACCTCAACAGAGCTCGTTCCAAGTCAAAGAAGAGAGGCAGGTCTGATGACCCGACCACTCGGAAACAAATCGTTGTGTCGATCGCTGCTAGCGGTTCTGCTCAGTGCGATTGCGCCCGTTCTGCTTTCTGCACGGGCTTCGTCGCAGGAGACGCCGGCGTTGCCAGGGCCCGCTCATCATGCGGGTTTCGCGAATATCGACGCAATCATGGATCGGGCAGTCGCGGAAGGAAACATCCCCGGCGGAGTCGTGCTCATCGGTCATAACGGCAGAGTTGTCTATCGCAAAGCGTTTGGCTCGCGCTCGCTGGAACCGGCGCGCGAGCCAATGACAATCGACACCATCTTCGATCTCGCATCGTTGACCAAGTGCATCGCCACCACGACTTCGATGATGCAGCTTTTCGAAGCAGGCCGCGTGCGGTTGAACGACCCTGTATCCGCATATCTCAAGGACTTCGCGCAGAACGGGAAGCAGGACATTACGATCAGGGAGTTGATGACGCATTATTCCGGCCTGCCTCCCGATCTCGATCTCGCAACGCCGTGGCAGGGCCGTGCAACCGCTTTTCGCATGGCGATGGAAGCAAGGCCTGAGTATCCACCCGGTTCGCGCTTCGTCTACAGCGACATCAACTTCGAAACCTTGGGGTTTCTCGTAGAACAGGTGACCGGGGAATCGCTGAACGACTATGCTGCAAAGCACATATTCGCCCCTCTGGGCATGAACAACTCGCGTTTTCTGCCCCCGAAAGAATGGCTCCCTCGCATCGCGCCGACACAATACGACGAGCACGGCGTGATGCTGCGCGGCGTAGTGCACGATCCCACCGCGCGGCGCATGGGAGGCGTAGCCGGCCACGCCGGATTGTTCTCAACCGCCGACGATCTGGCGCGGTTTGCGCAGGCGTTGCTCAGCGGGTCGCCCGTCTTGAGCCAGCTCGCAGTGGAGAAAATGTCCACGCCGCAACAGCCCGCCAATGCGGCCAGCATGCGCGGCCTTGGCTGGGATATCGATTCGCCGTTTGCGAGCAACCGCGGCGAGTTGCTACCTGTCGGCTCGTTTGGCCACACGGGGTTCACCGGCACGTCGCTATGGATCGATCCCGTCACCGATACTTACATCATCATCCTCACCAATGCCGTGCATCCTCGCGGCCACGGTTCCACGATCGCGCTGCGCGCGAAGATCGCAACCGCCGTTGTCGACGCGCTCGACCTCACCGTGCCCGAGAAAGACAAGCTGCGGCTCGCGCGCATCACCGGCTATAACGAGTCCATGATGGCTGCGAGGCGCATCGTGTCGCGCAACGGCGAAGTCAAGTGTGGCATCGACGTTCTTGAAGGCCACGATTTTCGCGAGCTGCATCCCGATCTCTCTCATCCGCGCCGCATCGGTCTTGTCGCCAATCAAACCGCCGTCGATCGCGAAGGCCGCCGCACCGCCGACGCCCTGGCGAACACGCCGGGCATCAAGCTGGCCGCGATCTTCAGCCCCGAGCACGGCATCGAAGGAAAGCTCGACACGACGGACATCGGCAACTCCCGCGATGCCTCGACCGGCGCACCGATCTACAGCGCCTATGGCGACACTGACGCGCAGCGCAGGCCAACGGCCGCGGCGCTGGCCGGATTGGACGCGATCGTCTTCGACATTCAGGACATTGGCGTACGCTTCTACACGTACGAAACCACGCTGGGATATTTTCTTGAAGCCGCGGCCAAAGCGGGCAAGGAGATCGTCGTTCTCGATCGGCCCAACCCCCTGGGCGGCGCGTACGTCCAGGGCCCAGTGGCCGATGCGGGACGAGAATCGTTCGTCAGTTACTGGCAGACGCCGGTGCGCCATGGCATGACCATGGGTGAGCTGGCGCGCATGTTCAATGCGGAGCGCAAAATCGGCGCAAACCTGACCGTGGTCCCTTTAGAAGGCTGGTTGCGCGGCGACTGGTTCGATTCGACCGGCGACGTGTGGGTCGATCCCTCGCCGAACATGCGCAGCTTGAATGAAGCGGTGCTGTATCCAGGCGTGGGAATGATCGAAGCCACCAACATTTCGGTAGGCCGCGGGACCGACACGCCGTTCGAACTCGTCGGCGCGCCGTGGATCGATCCCGCCGCCTTGGCGCGCTATCTGAATTCGCGCCAGCTCGATGGAGTGCGCTTCATTCCCGTGCGATTCACTCCCACGAGTTCGGTCTATGCGAATGAACCGTGCGGGGGCGTGAATCTAGTCGTCACCGACCGAAATGCGCTCGACTCGCCGGAGATGGGCATCGAGATCGCCGCGGCTTTGGTCAAGCTTTATCCAAGCCAATACAAGATCGACGGACTGGACACGCTGATGGTCAACAAGTCGAGCCTCGATGCGCTGATCGCCGGCGAGGATCCGCGTCGCGTCGCGGAAGACTGGCAGGACGCGGATGAGAGATTCGAGAAGCTTCGCGCGCCCTATCTGCTCTACTGACGGCAACAAAACGGCAGTTCGCGGATCTTTCGTTATGCGCGCCAGCGTAGCCCTCACGCAGCACTCGCATCAGATACGGCGGGAGCCTGAATGTTGCTGCCATCGCCGGCGCCAGCCAAGCCCTCGGATGCTCGAGGAATGGAGAACGAGAACGCGGCTCCCGGACCATCGTTCAGGGTTGCCCATAAACGGCCGTGATGGCTCTCGATAATGGAACGGCTGACGGATAGCCCTATTCCCATACCCTCGCCCTTGGTGGTAAAGAACGCGTCGAAGAGCCGGTCCGCAGCCTGAAGGTCAAACCCAACTCCGGCATCTTGCACCGTAAGGCGAACTCGATCACCCTCGTCTCGCTCGGTTTTGATCACCAACTGCCCGGGGACGATCCTCGACTGCGCTCATTGCGTCTGAGCCATTCCGCAGCAGGTTCAGTATGACCTGCTGAAGCTGTACCCGGTCGCCTGTGACGAGCGGAAGATCGTCGGCGAGTTCGGAACGCAGGACGACCCGGTTCTTCTGAAGCTCGGTTGACGACAGGGCAATCACCTCGAGAGCCGCCTCATTCAGGTTCACAGATTCGGTAGCGGCGTCCTTTTTGCTAAACAGCGCGCGCAACCGGGCGATCACGTCGGACGCGCGGTTGCCGTCGCGAATCGTGCGCCGGGCGGTCTCTTTCGCGCCCTCGACCTGGGGAGGATCGGCCGCCAGCATCCGCAGACAGGTGCTGGCGTTCGTGATGATGCCCGACAGCGGCTGATTGACTTCGTGCGCGATCGACGCCGTCAAGACTCCCAAAGTTGTGGCCCTGGACACTTGCGCGAGTTCCGATCGCGCCTTGCCGAGCGCCTCTTCCGACACTCGGCGTCGCGTTATGTCCTGAACGGCCCCGATGTACTCAAGTCGCCCCTCGTGGTCTCGGACTCCATGAGAGATCGTGTGCAGATACTTGACCGTCCCGTCTGGCATCCGCAGCCGGATTTCGTAGTCATGGTCGCCGCCGCTTCGCGCCCCCGCCATCTTTTGCGACAGCAGCGGGATGTCTTCTGGATGGACTCGGCTGGCAATCTGCCCGAGGGTTACCGGCGCATCCTTCTCAAACTCGAAGATGCGATAGGCCTCCTCTGAAAATGTGAGGACATCCGTTTCAACACACCAGGAAAAGCCGCCGGTTAAGCTAACGCTCTGGACTTGTGCGAGCAGGGCCTCATTGTGCCGCAACTCATCTTCGGCGCGCTTCCGGTCATCGATATCGGTGTTGGTGCCATACCATCTGACAATGTTGCCGGATTCATCACGCAATGGGTTCGCGCGGAACAGAAACCAGCGATACTCTCCGTCAAAGCGGCGCATGCGCGCTTCCGTATCAACAGGCGTACCGGAGGCCAGCTGCGCTTGCCAGTACTCCACAAGCTCATTCAAGTCGTCCGGATGAATCGCCGCGCCCCACCCCCAACCACGCCCCTGTTCCGCTGAGAGACCCGTGAAGTCGAGCCAATGCCGATTGGTAAAGTCGCAGAAACCGTCTGCTTGAGTCGACCATGCCATCGCCGGGATCGTATTGATAATCGAGCTGAGATCGCGCTCCCTGGCCCGGACGGCATCTTCAGCGCGCTTCCGGTCTTCGATATCGGTGATGAGGGCATACCAGACCGTGATTCTGCCTTCTTTGTCTCGTACAGGAAGGATGCGAACCTGGAACCAGCGATAAACGCCATCGGCCCGGCGATAGCGCAGTTCACTTTCGTAGGGAGTTCCGGTCGTCATTGAATGGGTAAATTCTTCAACGACCTGCGGAAGATCCTCCGGATGGACAATGCCGTTCGTTCCCCACTTGTTCAACTCCTCAACGGCCATGCCGTAGTAATCCATCAGTGGCTGATTGGCAAGTTCGATCTGGCCGGCTGGATTTATGGCGCATACCAGCCCGGGAATGCTGTCGAGAATCTTGCGCAAGTCGTTTTCGCTCGCCCGCAGTTCCTCTTCGACGCGTTTCCGGTCGTCAATGTCGGTCAGTAAGACATACCAGCCCGTTATATGACCATCGGCGTCTCTCACCGCCAAAGCGCGGACCTGGAACCATCGATAGACCCCGTCGGCCCGTCGACAACGATGTTCAATTTCATATGGAGTTCCGGTTGCGATCGAATACGTGTAAGCATTGACCACTTCAGGAAGGTCATCCGGATGAACAGCATCGGTCATCCTCCAACTCTTCAGTTCCTCGGGAGTCTTACCGAAGTATTCCAGGAGTGGCTGGTTGAGTTGTTCAATCTCACCGGCCGGACTCATGGTACAGATGAGCCCAGGGATGCTGTTGACAATCTGGCGGAGATTGGTTTCACTCGCCCTCAGGGCCTCATCCGCCAGCTTGCGATCATGGATATCCGTGCTGGTTCCGTACCAACGCAAAATCGTGCCGGTTTCATCGCGGAATGGCGCGACGCGGATGAGAAACCAGCGATAGAGTCCGTCGTGCCGGCGAATGCGAGCTTCGATCTCGCCCGGTTCGCCTGAGACCAATAACTCCTGCCAGCGTTTCATCAATGGCGGCAGATCGTCCGGATGGAAAGACGTTGACCAACCCCAACCGTGCGCTTCTTCGGGAGAGAGACCTGTGTACTCATGCCAGCCTTTGCTGAGGAACTCGTTTGGACCGTCCGGCAGATTGCACCAGGACAGTGTGGGAATGGTATCGATCACCCGCCGCAGCTTGCCCTCACTCGCCCGCAGCTCCTCCTGGGCACGTTTCTGGTCGTCGATGTCGGTGGTCGTACCGACGAATTTGAGGACTTTTCCATCTGCATCGCGCAAGGGCACGGCTTGCTGGAGATGCCAGCGATAGGTCCCGTCCTGAGCGCGGAGAGACCGGGTTTCCATCGCAAAACCCTGTCCCGAGCGAACTCCATCCCAAAACGCCCGCGATGCTGTTTCTCGATCCTCGGGGTGGACCGCGGTCATCCAGGCCTCGGGATGCGACCGGACGAAATCGAAGGTCTGACCGGAGTATTCAAGCCAAACTTGATTCACCAAATCTGGTGTCCCATCGGGCTTGAGCGTCCAGGCGGATACAGGAAGATGCTGCAGCAGGCCAACCTGGAGTTGCAGCTCTTCGTTGGTTTCGGCAAGCTCTCTGGTTCGTTGCGCAACGCGAAGATCAAGCTCGCTTGCCACGCGCTTCTGCTCGCTCAGGAGCCGCGCCGCCTGCAGGCCCAGGGACGCCTGGTTCGCCGCTACGCTGAGAAGAAGGTTTTCGGTCTGTCGCGGGAAATCCGCTCGCTGAGAACCTGCCACGATTACACCGATTTCACCTTGCAGGCCCAGTGGCAGAGCAACGATCGAAATGTCACCGTCCCCGGCAGGGTTGGGCACCCGCGCAGGCCGCATCAGTGGGTCATCTCCCAACCAGCGATCAAGCAGCGTGCAGATCTCTTGCTGCCGGTGCGCCGGTCTTGGCGATTGAGCCAGCCGGAGCATCTCCAAGGACGCCTCACCGGCCGGGTCTTTCAACCGTACATACACCAGATCCAGGAGGAGCAGGCGCAGGAGCGTATCGAGCAATGTATGAACAACCTGGGACGGTTCGCCGCCGCTCCACAGCGCAGGAAGAGCGAGTACGCTGATCAGATCGTTGATGCAGTGTTGAAGGCGCTTGATCTCTTCGGCAGTGTGTTCGAGTTGCGCTTCCATGTTCAACCCAACAGGTCAGGCCGCCACCGGCGGCGAGGTAGTCCGGCCGGCCCGCCGTTCGCGAAGCTCGCGCAGGAAATCCTCCGGCGGTACAAAAAACGGATTCCGCTGCAAAATGCCGCCGATGATGATCATCGGATGCGTCCGCATGATGTCAATCACCGTCTCGCCTCCAAATTTGCCAAGGTGGTAGGTGCAGATGACAGCGTCGTCATGGTGGCGCCACACTTCGTTCACGCGCGATTCGAACTCAACGACGTCGTCGAAGTAGGATCGATCTCCAACCACCCAGTCCATCCGGCAACAAATGCGACTCAGTGGGAATCCCCCTTTGGCGTTGCCGCTGGCCATCTGCTCAAACGCAGTCAGCATCCGATCCTGATCGAAACGGCCGTCGCGGAGATATGCTTCGGTGTTGATCCGAACCTCCAGTTGTCCGCTCCGCTCGGCAGCCGCCGAGTCGATCCCGGCCGCGGTCAACCGTTGCAGATGATCATGACGTTGATCCGGATTAACTACATGAACCGCCTTGTCGCCACACTCGAATCCTTCCTTGATAAATGGAAGCAACACGCGATACTCTTCGTCGTCGCTGTTGAAAAATGCGCAGACATGGCGTGTTTCGTCGAGTTGGGAGCCGGCAAGGTGAATGGGAGCCAGGACTCTGTTCATGGAGTATTCCCCCGTATGCATCGGGCAATGCGCGCTTCCATTCAGCCGCAGGTAAATGATGTGTTCGAAGGGTAGATCTCATGCCGTAGTCTTGACGACAGGGGCGGCATCGGGTCACGGAGAAACCGTGGAAATTAGCATATCACCCTAAATGCGATGTCCGGCAGTCGATAGCTCGCTCAAGCCCGTTAGTCAAAGCGGACGAGCGCCTGCAATCGGTTGGCTCTCGATAACCGTGAACCGCTTTTTCAGCTTCAGGAAACGCGATTCGTAGAATCGATAAGAAAGCGACGCTGTCACGACGGTCAGCACAAAGGGCGCTAGGACATCCAACCCAAATCCACGCAGTGGTCTGAGACGATCACTCGGAATCGGGATCGAAGTGAGCCAAGGGGTCAAGAATCGAGACGTGACATAGATCGCAAACTGATGATAAGCATAGAGACCAAATGAAATCCGCCCCAGATAAATTGCCCATCTGGGTAACAATGAGGGATCGATGCCCAGGAATGCCATGACCATCAGGACAGAGCCGAGCGCACCCAACGCATACCCTCCGATGAGTGACCAACTTCCGGGATTCTTGTGTGGGTCAAAAACGACACTCAGCGAAGAGCATGCGTAAAGCCACAAAAGCCAGCCACCTGCTGCCAGGATGAACCTCTGCCAGACCGCGATTCGCGGTAGCCGACCGCGAAGCAAGAGGCATAAGAGAATCCCAGCGGCAAACGGCTCGAACTCGACGAAGGAGTTCGCCCAAATCCGGAAAAGGGGTGCTCGCACAGAACCCAGTTGGAAAAGCCAAATGTTGGATACGAGGAGGACTACGAAACAAAAAACGTAAAGGGCCTTGCGGTTCAAATATTTTAAGAGCCACGGAGCCATCAGGTAGAACTGTTCCTCTACCGAAATACTCCACAGCGGGAAAACTGGATTCGGAGCAACGCCGTGTGCGGGGATGGTCCAGGTGCTGAGAAAAATTGCAAACCAGCCGATCGCGGCGATGGATCTCGGATCGCCGCCCGGCAAGAGGGCCGCGCCAACACCGATGGCCAATCCAAGGTAATAGAGCGGCCAGATGCGAAGAATGCGGCGAACGTAGAACTGCTCAATCCTGACTGTGGAGGTCGTTTCCTTTTCTCGAATCAATAGCTCGCAAATCAAGAAGGCACTCAACGTAAAAAAGAGATTAAGTCCGAATCGGCAGGCGGCTACCGAGGCGAAGAAGACGGATGCAAAGCCCTTCAGCAGATGTTGGACACGTGTTTCCTCAACCGACCCCAATGTGTGGGCCATGAATACGAGTACGAACGCGCCAAAGCGAAGGACGTCCAGCTCGGGGCGATAGTAGCGGCCCCCCGGCGACTCCTTGAGCGTGCGTTCGCCCGTTCGTTTGTCGGATACGGTGTCAGTATCAGGTTGGATCACCAGCACTGCGAATCTTTCGTTGGCCAACGATAGGGCCATTTGTGTTGGGTGAAGGAAACTCCGACTGTTCGGCGTTTGCCTCCCGCGCACGCACGCACCTGCGCGCATACTTGTTGCAAAATTCGAGACTTGGATGAATCGGTCCATCCCACCATCGCGCGCGCACATGCGCGCGAAATTCACTTCGGGAATGATTGAACTGGCGATTTCATGAGCACGGCGTCTCCTGGGACAGAGAGGGATGCAGTCTCCGCCCATCTCGATACCCGATTCACTTCTGCGTGCTCGATTCTGCTGAATAAGTCGCTAAAGAAGTATCTTGGCGATTTCGGCGTGTAAAGACGTTTCGCAACCAGCGTTCGCGTTTTGACTCGATGTTCTAGTCCCTCACACCTGCAAAATGGTGCGAGTTCGTCGTCTATCGTTTCCGTAGAGTTACCGTGAAGAAGCGCGCGCAGAGCGGAATTAACTCTAAATCGCTGATTCTATTTGGCTTCACCGACGGGATTTGAACCCGTGTTATCGCCGTGAAGGGGAGTGCCCGGTGCTAGAAAATCAGCATCGGTCACGATTTTGGCCTGAGTCTGTAGAACCTACGCAAAAAAAGGATGAACGTGGCGCGCGCTAACCACTGATCGTCCGCAAATAACGGGCAAGGCTTCACTTTGCCGTTGACATCGACCGTCATCTGAGTATACTCAGTATATACAGATGAGCAGCTTGATCGTCATCTCGCAATCCGACAGCCGCCCAATGTACCTCCAGATCATGGAGCAGATCCGCCAGAAGGTGGCCGTTGGGGATTGGAAGCCAGGGGAAAGCATTCCCTCCATACGAGCCCTTGCGGTTGAGCTGCAGGTGAGCGTCATCACCGTGAAACGCGCCTACCTGGAACTCGAACGTGAGGGCATCATCGTAACCCAGCACGGAAAAGGGTCAACCGTGGTGCGCGACCCCGACCTCGGGCCGCGCCTTTATGAACAGGAGTTTCAGGAGCACCTGCGCCACGCAGCGCGAATCGGAATGCTGCTTGGGCTCTCTGAAGACGAAATCGCAGAGAGACTGCGCGCAACCGCCATGCAATTGGAAACGGAGGCGTCATGATCGACTTCGCCGTCGAATTTTCCGGAGTTACAAAGCGATACAAACACTTCACGCTTGACCGCATCGATCTGAAGCTGCCGACGGGATGCATCATGGGGTTCGTCGGGGCCAATGGCGCTGGCAAGTCGACCACTCTGCGCATCCTGATGGGATTGGTGCACCAGGATGCGGGCACGGTTCAGGTCCTCAAGTACGCGATGCCGGAGCAACAAGCGGCGGCCAAGCTCGAGATCGGCTTTCTATCGGAGGATATGCGGCTCTACGGCGCCCCGACTCTCGAGTGGCACATGAACTTCATTCGGTCGATCTATCCGCGCTGGGATGGTGCATACGCCGACACCCTTCTGCGCCGGTTCGACTTGAAAGCACAGCAGAGGATCAAGGGGATGTCCCATGGACAACGGGTGAAAGCGGCTCTGTTGCTGGCTCTGGCTCGCAGACCACAACTGCTGGTGCTGGACGAGCCGACCACCGGCCTCGATCCGATCGCGCGGCGAGAGGTACTGGGTGAGTTGATGGCAGTGCTCGCGGACGAAGAACGAACGGTGCTGTTCTCATCGCACAACACACTCGAGGTGGAGCAGATTTCCGACCAGATCACGTTCATCGACCGGGGACGCATCGTGGAGTCGGCCGATAAAGAGGCGTTTCTCGATCGCTGGCGCAGGCTGCGGCTCGTGCTCCCGCCAAACACCCGGTTACCGGGGCTCCCCGGCGTGGTGGCCGTAGGCGGAAGCACGCGGCTGCCTGTGGTTACCACGAATCGATTCGATCCGGCGGTTGTATCGGCCTGCACCGAGGTGGGCGTCGCAGTGCAGTCCGTGGACGTGATGACTTTAGAAGAGATATTTATTGCCAGCGTGGAAAGCCGGCGGGAAGGAGGGGCGCTGTGAGCATTGCGATGGTGGGGCGGCTGATCTGGAAGGATTGGTACTTGAATCGCGCGTGGATTCTCGTCTCCTTGATCGGAGGCATGGCGACGCTGGGGCTGGTTGCGGCTTCGCATGGCTCCCGCATAGTGGTGATTCTCGGGATGATTGTTGTGGTCACCATCCTCATCGGTATGGGCGCAATGGTGATGGTGTCGGCCGTAACGGAACGGAACCAGCAGACTCTGCCCTTTGTGATGAGCCTGCCGATCAGTTACTCGGAGTACACGACCGCGAAGATTGCAGGCGGTTTGCTGATTTTCCTGGTGCTGTGGACGGCAATGTTGGCCGACATGCTGGCAACAATTCTGCTGGCTCCCGGCTTCGCGCACGGCCTGATTCCGTTTGTGGTGATCATGTCTGTGGAGATCCTGATGAGTACGTGCCTTGTGACCGCGGTTGCAGTCACGACCGAGTCGCAGGGTTGGGCAGTGGGCGCCGCACAGGTTGGCGCACTCAGTCTGAACGGCATCGGATGGTCGATCGTGCGGTTCCCCGACATTGGCGGCACGCTGACAAGCGCGACCATGCGGTGGAGCAGCACGGCGACAGCGCTCTTGACAGCCGAGCTTGCCGCCATCGCACTGATGATTGCGATTACTTTCTTCGTTCAGGCGCGCAAGAAGGACTTCGTTTAGCCACAAATTTCCCCCATTTTCTTTGAGGCTTCGCATTGGCGGACCGAACCATCCGTCTGGAGCCGCAAGACAGGTGTTGCAAAAAAACTCCATTGGAGGAGGCGGGTATATGCAGGACCAATCTACGCCTCGGCAATTTCAGCTTTCGTATCTGCGAGCGCTTGTCACGCTGCTTGTGGTGGCGCATCACTCCGCCCTTGCCTACCTCTCATCGAAACCGCCCGTCCATGGGTTCACGGCGTTGTCCCTCTGGTGGACTGCATTTCCCGTCCGCGACCCAGGCAGTTGGCCGGGACTCGACCTGCTCGTCGGATGGAACGATGTCTTCTTTATGGCGCTGATGTTTTTTGTTTCCGGCCTGTTTGTGTGGCCGGCGTTGCGGCGTCACGGCGCAGGCGGATTCATTCAGCGCCGATTCTTGCGACTGGGTGTGCCATTTCTAGTCGCAGCCGGCCTGCTGGCGCCGTTGGCGTACTACCCGGCATATCTCCAGTTGGGCGGCGATACTCACCTCGGCAGTTATGCACGCGCGTGGCTGGCGCTGGGCGAGTGGCCGGCGGGGCCGGCATGGTTTCTGTGGGTGCTACTCGTGTTTGATTGCGTGGCGGCGTTGTTCTTCACAGCGCTTCCGAATGTCTTCGAGGCGCTGGCTCGTGGAGTGCGAGCGGTATCCAACCGGCCCGTGCTGTTGTTTTTGCTGCTTGCCGCGCTTTCGTGCGCCGCGTATGTACCAATGGCGTTCCATTTCGGCGGAACAACGTGGTGGAGTTGGGGACCGTTTTCCGTGCAGTCGAACCGGCCTCTTCACTATTTTGTTTACTTCGCGATGGGCATGTGCCTGGGCGCATTCGGAACGGAGATTCCGATCTTCGAGCGCGCGGGACGATTGGCGCGGCGATGGTGGCTTTGGGGCTTAGCGATGGTTCCCGCGTTTTTGGCCATCGTTGTACTGATGCTGTCCGGAAAATTCAAAGCGGCAGGGATGATGTTTCCGGTTTCCTGCGCGGCATCGAGTTTGTTTCTCATCGCGGTCGTGATCCGTTTCGCGCGCCCGTCGAGGTGGGCAGACAGTCTGAGCGCAAATGCCTACGGAATCTATCTCCTGCACTACCTATTTGTCATCTGGATTCAGTATGCGGCGCTTCATTGGCCGACGCCGGCGCTTGTGAAGTGTGCAGCGGTGCTGGTTGCCGCCACTGGGCTGAGTTGGGCGCTGGCAGGGCTGATGAGGCAGAGCAACATCGTCGCTCGCGTGGTTTGAATTGCGCTTCGGCTCCTGGCGTCTGAGCCGGGGCTCGACGAATCTCGGTTGGGGACAGGAGCTGTGACATTCCCGATATTGGGATTGTGAGCCAAGGCGGAGAGGGCAGTGTCAAGGGTCTTGACCGCTTCGCGGCGGTGCAGCCGCCCTTGACATCGCCCTAGCCACGGCTTTGCTCGATCTATCCCGGGAATGTGAGTGGGATGGACCTTATTCAACTGCCAGTGCAGAGCATTAGCTCGCGATCAGATTGGTTTTGGGCATGATCGCGGGATGAGCCTGTGGCTATGATTTCTTCCCCGCGTATTTACGACGAATTGAGTTATAGCCCTTCGGAAGCCGGTCGCCCTCTTTCGGTGCTTGACCCGTTGGACGGTCAAGAACATCGAGCGCATTGGCGATAATAGCGTCGGTAGCTTTGGGCCGATGCGCCAACCATTCCTCATGTTGAAGATGAGCGAGCTTTTCGGCTACGGCAACATTGATGAATTGGTTGAGCGAGACGCCTTCCTTCTGAGAGAAGTTCTCCGCTACCCTGCGCACGGAGGGCATGAGCCGGAGGGGAAACTTGCTCACGGTGACTTTTTTCTGACTCACAGGCATAAGCCCTATCTCCTTTTTCGGACTTTGCTCAATAGCTCGGCAGGAGTTAACACGTCCAGGTGAAAACGCTCCGCTGCTTCACGAAAATGCTTCGTATTGTTGGTCACGATTGCGTCGGCACTTCCGTTGATTGCCACATCCAAAACCATGTCGTCGTTTGCGTCCGGGGATAGGGGACGATACTGAAAAGCAACAAAGACCGGCTCTGCAATTGCCTCCAGCGCATCCAGAATCGCTGCCGTCTCCGCTTGTGATTTACCCGATACATGCAACTGCTCCGCACGTAACGCCACATCCCGATACTCGCAGGCCAGCTTGTAGTCCATGAGAGTTGTCAGTTCGCCTCGTAGTGCCAGCCGGACAGTTTCCGCTGCCGGTCCGGTACTTGAGCGAAGCGCGGTGATGAGCACGGACGTATCGAGAACCGTTCTCACGAATGCATGGTATCACAGGTGACATCCTCTGATTTGTGCTCTCGCAGCGGGAGATCAAGATCGTGCGGCACAAGAAGTGTGACCGTCGCTTCTTTGCCCACCGCGGAAACGACGGTGATTTTTGCGCGGCCCTTTTGAAGATAGAAAACCGAATCCGCCGGGTCTCCCTGGGAAAAGAAAGCCTGTTTCGGTTTCAGTCGAACGATGCTTCGACCAAGCCCGGCATTAGCGAGGAATGCTGCGAGATCGAACGAGTCTGGAGCAGCGAACATCATCCTTGGGCCGCCTTTCGGCTCTAGGGCATCGCAGGTAGATGTCGGGGGCCACGAACACGGGAATCGGCTACACTCCTGGTGTTTCGGTTTCCTGTTGCTATTGATCCCCGCAACACTGTGGCAGTCTGCAGGCTCGCAGCAGACCTCTGCCGTGCCCGTTGCGAATCCTGCTCCGCTTACCGCAGCGCAAGTGGTACGCAACCTTGCCCACATGAACCTTCACCGCGTCGAGGCGCTTCACGCATACGTGGGAACTCGTATCTATCGGGTGGATTATGACGGTATTGCGGGCCCTCGAAAGGCGGAAATGATTGTCGGCGTGAAGTACCTGGCGCCGGGGAGGAAAGAATTCGTCATTCAATCCGCGACTGGCTCCAAACTGATCATCGATAATGTTTTGAAGAAACTGTTGGTAGCAGAAATGGAAGCATCCACCCCCGGGAACGAACAGCGAATCGCACTGACTGACGCCAATTATCGCTTCACCCTTGTTGGAATGGAAAATGGAACGTCTGGTGCGGTTTACGTACTCGAAGTGGAACCCCGGAGGAGGGACAAGTTTCTTTATCGCGGCCGAATCTGGGTTGATGCAGAAGACTTTGCCGTAGTGCATTTGGAGGCCGAGCCCGCGAAGAACCCTTCGTTCTGGACCACGAAAGCAGACATCGTGCAGGTGTACAAAAAAGTAAGCGACTTCTGGCTTCCGGCATACAACCACAGCGTCACAGCGATTCGGCTTGGGGGGCGTGCCGACCTGACCATCGATTACAGCGATTACGAGATTATAGACGCAAGCCGGGTGAGTAGCCTGGCGGCGCCTCAATCCACACTGCAAGCCAAAACCGATTGGGCACAGAAGTAGTGCCCGGAGGGATTTGAGATATTTCTAAAAGTAAGTGAATTGTTACAACCACAAGCTGGGGCCGGCCATTTGCAAATTATCGCACTCAGTCAAGCTCAGGAAGCGATGTGCCGCCTGCCTCTCCTTGCAGGATTTCCAGGTGCATTCTCGAGAGAATGAGTAGGAACAAAGCACAACCTCACCGGCTGAGAGCAGCGCTTGGCGATTACACAAGTATCACCCCGCGGCTGAGACTTTCCAATGCCCACACCATCCGCGCTATTCGCCAGCGGATTGTTCGGTCCCGCGTAGTCTCAGATCTCGCGCATGTCGAGATGCGACATACAGCAAAGCCCGGATAATCCTAGCAGGCCCTGGAGGCATGCACATATCAGTGAGCGATGAACATTCGAAGGATGGTCTGCCCGCCTACAGCGTGCTTCAAAGATCCTGCGCGGCTCGATTTGCGTCGCGTGCAACCTGGCAACAAGCCAGGTCCCGGGAATTTGCCGAGCCGCGAATGCCGATTATTAAGCAGGCTCTAATCAGGGGTTACGGTCAGGCTCGCGCCGGAAGGTTCCTGATTGCTTCCGTTGCTGGTCTGCAAGGCCCCAGCCGGCAAATTGTTGAAATAGTTGTTGCAATGAGCGGTAACCTTAACGGTCATAGTGCAAGAGCCATTTGCCGGAATTGCGCCGCCGGTAAGAGTTAGTTTGGAGGTGCCCGGCGTGGCCTTGACCGCCCCACCACAGGTATTTTTTGCGCCGCCATAGACCACCATGCCCGGAGGCATGTTATCGACCAATGGCGCTGTGAGCTCTGCGGTTGAGGCGTAGGGGTTCTTGAGGGTAATGATCAGGGTTGAAATGCCATCGTTCTTGATAGTGGCCGGAGAGAAAGACTTGACCAGCCGCGTGCCCGCGCCGTCGGAGGCGCTGACGACAAGCGAAGCATTGGCCTGGTTTGTATTGCTGCCGTTGCTGGTTTTCAGCGTCCCCATATGCAGCCAGTTGACATAAGTCCCAGCTTTCTCCACGGCGACAAATATGGTGATCCTGCAAGTGCCGTTCGCCGGAATCTTGCCACCGGTGAGAGTTACAAACGTGCTGCCCTTTGTGGCGCTGAGCGTTCCACCGCAAGTGTTGTCTGAAACCTTCTTTGGGAGGCCATTGACGACCATGCCGCTGGGCAGGTTGTCAGTGAACGGCGCCGTCAGCGTTGCGGCCGCTGCATCGGTGTTTGTCAGGGCAATGGTAAGTGTGGTGGACCCTCCCGGTTTGATTTCATCCGGGTAAAAGAACTTACTTACGGAAGGCGCGACGCCCGTGGCGGCTCTGGTGACGGTTAGAGTGGCTACCGCAGCGGCAGCGTTCTTGCCGTGGTCAGTTTCCAGTGCGCCGGCGCTTACGGAGTTGTAATGGAGGCACTCACATTCGGGAGTGACGCTGACCGAGACAGTGCAGGAGCCTTTGGCAGGTATGGCGCCTCCGGTGAGCGTTACAGTCATGCTCCCCTTGAGAGCATCGACGGTTCCACCACAGGTAGTGCTGGCGGTGCCGTCGACGGTCATGCCGGCAGGCAAATGATCTGTGAGCGGTGCCGTTATGGTATCGATGACGGAATTGCTGTTGCTCAGTGTAAGGACCAGCGTCGAAATGCCGCCGACAGAAATGGTCGCCGGGCTGAACGACTTTCCAAGTGTGGGTGGAACCATGCCGGAGGTGGAGACAGGAGTGACGGTCAGAGTCGCGACAGCCGGGGACACACTGCTGCCATTGCTGGTCTTCAATGCGCCGGATGGCACAGAGTTGATGTAATTGCCCGCAGTAGGTGCGGTGACCTCCACGGTAACTGTGCAGGTTCCATCGGCCGGAATGGTGCCTCCGGTCAAGGACACGGATGAATGGCCAATCGGCGCACTGACAGTTCCACCGCAGGTAGTGCTCGCCTTCCCGGAAACCAACAATCCACTGGGGAACGTGTCAGTCAGGGCCGATGTAATGCTGGCGGCGGTACTGTTGGGATTGCTCAAAGTCAGGGTGAGCGTCGAATTGTCACCCTCGGTAATAGAGGGTTTGCTGAATGACTTACCAATTACAGGCGGGGAATTGACCTGCGAGGCGCACGAGGAGACGGAAACAGTGTTCGAATCCAGCGTGACGGCCCCATTAAGTGCGAGTGCCCTGCCGGACAAAGCGGCGTTGGTATCAAGGGTGATGCTGGTTAGGGCTATAACAGTGCCAACGAAATTGGTCCCTGTACCGAGAGTCGCGGAGCTTCCGACCTTCCAGAAGGCCTCACATCGTTGCGCGCCGTTGATGAGCGCCACGGAGGAATCGCTGGCTGTGATGAGAGTGCTGCCGACCAGAAAGATAAAGGCGGCGTTGGGGTTGCCACCGGCATTCAGTGTGAGCGTTCCAGTGAGGGCAGCAGAGGATGCGAAGCAATAGACACCCGGCACGAGCGTCTTTCCACCCAGGTCGGTGGGTACGCCGTAGGTGGTATTGCAAGCCTGGCCTGCCAGAACGCCGTAGGTGTTAGTCGCATCCGCCTGAGCATGCTGTGCTTGAGCGTCCGTTGCATGGATTGAACCCCCGTCGACGATGCCGGGCGGGAAACCGGTGATCGAAGTGCCTGGGCTGAGGCCGAGATCGCCTGTAATCACGGATGGGCCTGTATTGGTCACCGTTGAGGCACCTAGCACCGCAAAGCTCTGGGCGGTGCCGAGGGATGGTGCAGTTTGCGCGCGCGCCGGCTTTGCCAGACCCATCATGAGAAGCAACACAAGAAATACGACTGGGAAAATGTTTGCGAGGCTCCTCTGAAAGAGGCATTTCATAATTCCTAACAAGATCATATTAAGTCCCTTCGTCTGCGGCGCCATCTTCTATTCAGTAGATGCCAATCCTCAAAACCAGCAGATATACCTTCGCTCGTAGGCTATCGAATGAATGGTTACCCGTCTGATCTCTACTGCACACCCCTCCATTTGGCATACTCAACTGCGAGGTATCCGTCTTGCGCCCCCCCAAGAGCGGTCGTCGTCGGATCAACGAGGCGCACGGGAAGACTCTGTTTTCGGAATGAGCAATAAAGGGCAGAGCAGAATTGGATTAGCCAATAGTTTAGCTCTTGTAGGTAGGCAGATGGTGTCTGACGATAACCATCAGTGGACAGGTGTGCGGAGAGGTCGCCCCGAATGTTTGCCCTGCCTACCTACTAACTTACATCTAATTTATTTTCCCTCGTCCGGCTCGGCTTCGTTTACGGCCGGCTGAGGGTCTCAATGCGTCCGTCGCGCACTTCGGTATTGCCATTTTACATGCTGCGCGACCCTGTAATGCTTTTGTCACGGGAATGTGCGATATTGCACAGAATTGGGTAAACCGAACATATATTTTAGTTTCCGTAGGTAGGTAGATGACGCCAGACGACACCTACCGTGGCCTTAGTCGGTGTGCGGAAAGAACATCCCGTGCGTCTGCCTCGCCACCTACCTACTTTGTTCTCCTCCTCGTCGAGTGGATCTGTGGCACACACCCCAATGCTATGAGCGTTCCCGGTCTGCTCGCGACGCCTCTCCGAAACCGTGTATGTTCAAGGATAGCGGCTCGGAAGAGCGATCTGTTTCATTATTGAGCTTAATAAGCCCCATCGAGCGGACGTTTTGGGGCTCGCATTTTGCGGGAGGCGCGTTGCGGCCAAGCAGAGGCGAGCTGCGTAGCGACTCACCTCGGTCTCAATATTTACTCTAATTGGTGATCCGCGCGCCTTCTGGCGCTGACGAACCTGCCGAATGTTCGCCGGAGTGAACTGCCCGGTTGGCTTCCGGATAAGTGGAGGCAGCTTCAAGCGCCACAGGCGCCTTCGCAGCATCGGTCCTTCACATTCCGCTCACCGAAATCTTGCAGTATTTGCAGAGCATCGTCGAGAAGGGCGGCCTGAGCCGCCCTCCGGAACGACATCTTTGCAGCTCTTACACGGCCGTGGAGACGTTATGGAAGGTCGAGACAACCGTCTCAAACGTCTGAACCCGCGGCGTTCCATCAATCACTTGCGCCAGGGTCTTCAACACTTCCGGGTAGACGCGGGTGTTGTAATCGTCGGCATTGCTCTTGTGCTCCCACAGACTGATTGAAACCGCCTCCTGCGAGCCAGAGTTGCACAGGGTGATTTCATCCCTGAAGCCCTTTTGCTTCTGCAGCAAAGGAAGAATCTGGTTCTCAACCGTGTGTGTGAAATCAGAATGCTGGTTGGATTTCAGGCGGAAAGTTACATTGCGTGCGTACATATTCAACCCCCTAAAGGTTGTTTCGCTTATAAGTGGCGGGGAAACTTCAGATGGCCTTTACTTATTTCAGGGGACCTGAATGAGGTGACTGTTTCTATGCCTCATCTTTGAACGTAGTCTCTTGATTGGGCGTTGTCAAATCGATTATTGATGGCGTCGACGCGGTCAGAACATCGAAGTTGCGGTCAGGCGTAACCGTCGTTGGAATCAGTGCTTGTAGCGCCTAAGAGAAGATTAGAAGAAGTGCGGTTAATCTTCCTGAGGCACCGTATATGTTTCTTCGAACTAAGGGGACGAAACTTCGAAATATCGCCAAAAGCTTTCGGGCGCGAAGGGATTCAATCGAGCGTCAGCGCCGGCGAGCGCTGTCCACGCGTTTTCGCTCCAGGAATGTTGTGTCTGGCGGCAGCGTCTTCCAGAATCGCATTGATTTCTCCGCCGGCAAGAATCACCACGCCGCCGAGGTAGAACCAGAACATCAGGATGACCAGGGTGCCGAGGGATCCGTAAAGCAACCCAAAATCACTGATGTGACGGACGTATAGCTTAAACAGAACTGAAACGACCAACCACACTACTGCCGCGAAAACGCTCCCGGGAAGAAGCCATCTCAATTTCTGTTTGTGAATGTTCGGGGCGAAGCGGTAGAGGCCGAGCAGCGCCAAAATAAGCAAAAACGCAGCGGTCGGCCACTGTGCAACGTCCCACACGTAGAGAGTTGCCGAGCCGGTCGAGACATGCCGCAGAAATGCTGGACCGTACACCACGATGATCAGTGCGCCGGTAAGCAGTACACCCATGGCCAACGCAAGGCCGACGGCAATCAGGCGGGACTTCCACCAAGGCCGGCTTTCTTTCAGGTCATAGATCTCGTTAAGTGTGTCGATAAGCCCTGCCGTCGCCGATGAGGAGGACCATAGTGCGAAGAGCAGCGCAAACCAGGCTCTCCCGCTGCCGGTTGTTGACGCCAGCACCTGTCGTACGAGGTTGGAAGCGGTGGATGGTAGAACTTCTCCCATGTACCTCATCAGGATGGCTTGCGAATCCGGAGCCGAACTGAGCATCGAAACCATACCGGTTACGGACATCAGCATAGGGAAAAAGCCGAGCAGAAACCAGAAAGCCAGCTCGGCGGCACGATTCGCGATATTGGACGTGGTTGCATCCCGCCAGGTCGTGTAAATCAACTCCCGCCAACCCATCCCTGCCAGTTTAAGAACAGTTGCCATCTGGCTCCCTCTCTGTTTATTCCGACTCTCTTCCGGGGCTATGCCCTATGTCGGCGTACTCCACCGCGGCGCCGAGGCATGGTCGATCGTGTTGTTCGCATTGAGCGCGAATGCTCCGAGCATTACTGATAGCTGTGATCCCACGCCCGCCGGGCGCAAAACATTGAGCGATTCCGATGTAGGTCGCAGAGTCGAAGCTGCGCCGAGAATCGGTGGCCTGCACTACCCGCTGCAACCTGGCGGCTTTATCTGCCGCTCCAGACATCCCTTCTCCAAGTTGGCGCGTCGGACATCCTCCTTCTCGTCGTTTGGGGGCATTACTGATCGTGCCGGTCTGGCAGGCGGATTGAGCTACTTTAGGCCACTTCTAAGATTTCCGATAGTGTGCAAAATTGCACAGAATCCCTCGTCGCTGTCGGCGATAATTCCAGCTGCGTGCTCAGTCGATGAGCGCCCAGTTGCAGAAATGGAAGGCAGACGCCACGCTCCGCAAGGGGTTCTGGGCATCAGTTCACCTCGCCTGGATTCTTGCGACCATCGCGTTGGGTTCTCCGTGAAATCTTGTCGCTTCCATCCTAATTTCCGTTTTGCAGTCTGACCGTACCCTTATCAGGACAATCCAATGAAGGAGGTTCCCATGGCCGCCGCCCCCAAGCCAGGTTGGAGCAAGCCCTCCGCCATCCTCTTCGCTTGCGAACTTCCCGCCAACGAAAAGGCCTTCGGCTTTGCTCTTGCACAGGCTGCCGAGTCTGGCGCAGATCTCCTCATTTTTCATGCATTCGACAGTTTAGACATCTCCGCATCGGAGGCTGCGGCGAACCGCTGCTACGATATCGCTGCCGCCCGCGCCGTGAAGCAATGTTTTGAGCCTCTGGCCGAACGCGCCAGGAATCTCCGCATTCACTGCAGGATCGTGGTCCGGCCCGGTTTGCCCGCCGACCAGATCCTCGCCTTCCTCCGCGGGCGGAAGATCGATCGCGTGATTATGGGCGCGCATTCTCCGGGCCCGGTCGGCAAGTTGCTCGTGGGTTCGGTGGCCGAGGCGGTACTCCGCAACGCCAACGTGCCGGTCTGCATAGTCGGTCCCCACGTGGTCGAGAGTACCTATCGCAACCGTCTCAACCGCAAGGTCCTCTGTGACGTCAGCAAGCAGGAAGCCTGCGAAGTGGTGGCGAGCTTTGGCGCGGAGCTGGCCGCGAGGCATAACGCCAGCCTGATCCTGCAGCAGGTCATTCCGCCGCAGGAGCGCGTTCAGGTCCTCGGAGACCGTACCATCGATCAGATTGAGGCCGAACTGCCCTCTCTGGTTCCGGTCGAGTTGAAGCGCAAGGTCAGCGTGCGGACAAGAGTAGCGCTCGGCGATCCGGTAGAGGAACTGCTCTACCAGGGCAGAACCCAGCAGGCCAACCTCATTGTGCTCGGCGCTCAGGGCGCGTCCCAGTTTGCCGCCATCAGCCGCTCCGGCCACGTGTACAAGGTTCTGGCTTTCGCGCATTGCCCGGTGATCACGCTGTCGCCCGTCGTGCTGGCCCAGTGCGGCGCCAGGGAGCATAGGCCTCAACCGTCCGAAGTCAACTATCTGGCTGGAGTAATTTAGAAGATTGATTGGGAAACTCCCGTTATCAAATGATGAGAAACGGAGGGTAGATTACGGCCTTGATCATCGAACGCGCGAGAGTGCCGGTATAGATTCCAGCGGCCCCAGTCCAGTTCCGCTTTCGATCCCCAGATAATACAGAAACATTCTCGTTTTCAGCCGGTCGCTCGACAAGCCGCATCCGATTTCTATTGTGCTATTCGGCTCACTGTCGGAATCCTGTCCGGGTTCTCAAGCAGGAACTTGGGGTTGATGCGGGCATCGTGCCAGCGGACGCCGAACCAGAGGTGTGGTCCCGTGGCGCGGCCTGTCGATCCTTCCCGTCCCAGCGTCTGCCCCCTCTTGACCTCTTGCCCGGCCTCGACCTTGAGTTCGGAGAGATGGAAGTACATGCTGATGAGGCCGTCGCCATGATCGATAAAGACGGAGTTGCCCTCGAAGAACATATCCTTCGCGAGCACAACTGTCCCGTCCGCAACTGCCAGGATCGGTGAGCCCACCGGCGCATCGTAGTCGGACCCCATGTGGGCCTGCTCGGCAATCTTGCCGTTATAGACCCGCTTCACGCCGAAGGACTTGCCCTGCGGCAGCGGTCTCACCGGCGCCCCCAGTGGCAGCGTAAACTGCGCCGGTCCCTCCTTGCTCCTCCATACCCTGCCCAGTTCCACCCGGTCGGCCGCATCGCGCCTCAGATCCGCTCGCGAAGGGTTGGCTTGCGGAATGTCGGGAAGCGTGATCTCTTCGGTTCCGTAATCGTTCGACTCCACAGTAAGGCGCGCGAACTGCTTTGGCCCGGTGCCCAGCAGCGCGATTGTTGCCGGACCCGTCCTCTCCAGCAAATCGATCGGGTAATAGCAGGTACCGTTCAGCGCGGCCCATGAACGCGTTCCCCTGCTGCATCGCTTTGCGCCCGGCGCCGCCCAGCGTACCAGCGTGCCCGGAGCCGCTGAGGTCGCGGCTTCACGCCCGAGCGCTGTTTGCGCAGTCGAGACCGGCGCCGGAATCAAGCAGGCCAGCGCCAACGCCTCCAAAAGGATGCCGCGGAGATGAGCGACCATCATGAACTTCTCCTTGCAGAGATTGTGCGGCAGAGATTGTGCGAAGTTTGACTCACGTCGATCGCGGATCGAGAAGGTTATCCACGCATCGATCAGCTCCGCACTTCCTACTGTGATGAAGTGGCTTTCTGATTTTTGACTTGTAGATCGTTGACTACTTGCTGCACGTTCGGCACGCCGCTCGCCACCTTCTCGGCAGTCATGCGCGTGTCTTCCGAGATCACTTCTCCGGTCAGAGTGACTACGCCGCCTTTCACCTCGTAGCTCACTTTATCGTGCAACTTGTTCTGGATGAGTGCAGCGTCCAGATTCTTCTCGATGCCTTCGTCCAAATCGGAGTTCACAGCTTTTGCGTCTTTTCCGTTACCCGTGGGAACAACGGCAATCTGGTCCGCGACGACCTGCCCGCCGGCTAAGGACTTTGCCAGGGAATCGGCTTGTGATTTCTCGTTCTGAGTGGCAACTTGTCCATCGAGGGTCACGATGCCCTTGACGCGATCCTGATTGACGGAGACCTGTTTAAGGCCTGCTTGATCGAGCGCTTTGCGGATGCTGTCGGAAACATCCGGCGACATCGCGGAGGCTCCCCAGCAGCCCACCATCGTCCCAATTGCAAGCAGCGCCAGCATGGGAGCGAGCAATTTTATAGTTTTCATATTTGTCCTTTCACGGCGCTACGTCCGAGCCCGGGAGATTGCGCAATTCCTGCTCCGTGGGGCCAGCTTATAGGTTCACTCGCTTGCGGTCGCAGTGCTGTGCAGAATCGCTCAAGTCGTGAGGAATTGCGGCCTCCGACGGCTTCACGAGCCTCACGGCCAGCCTTCGTTCGCGACCTCCATCGCAATCTGCTCCGGCAGATGTGCGATGAATGAAGAGGCTAAATCGGGACGGTGTATCCGATTGATCAGCGCGTTCGGTAGCCGTGTGGAAAACTATCGATGCGAAAGCAAAATGTGCTTGGGTTTGTAACCCGAGTAAAGGAGATTTGCGATGCTCATCCTACTCGTTATCGTTGTGTTGTTGGTCCTCGCCGGCGGTGGGGGATATTACGGTTACAATCGGTGGGGCTACGCCGGCGGTGGAGGCATAGGGATTGGGACGATCCTGGTGGTTTTGCTGGTGTGCTATCTGCTAGGAGTTTTCAGATAGAACGGCCAGCAGGGAGCTCGGCTCGCTGCCTGGAAATGGCGATGGGTCGGAATCGACATACGGCCAGTGGCGGACCAAATTGGATGCGCTGTTCGTTTCGTTGATTCGAACGCAGATCGCTATTTTGCCGAACCACCGGTTGCGCTCGGCTCCGTCATCATGAAATTCTATGCGAGACATCCGCTGCTCACACGCGCTTCGCCCGTTTCGCGGTTCGTGCCGGACCGGGTGGGGGATCGAGAAGCTTGGGCCGTGATGTATTTTCCTCCGGTAGCCGATCTTGCAGAAACACCTTCAGCAGCGACTTGTGAACCCGAATGCCGCCGTTGTAATCGATGTAGCCGAGCTTCCTGAAGCGATTCATGAAGAAGTTCACCCGTGACCGGGTTGCGCCGACCATCTCTGCAAGAGTCTCCTGCGTTACCGGTGGGATCAGCGTCTCCGGTGCGCCGGGTTCACCATATTCCGCCATCAGCAGGAGCGTCCGCGCTAATCGCCTCTCGCTGGAGTTGAATAGCTGATCGATGAGATCCGCCTGGGTCCTCATGCCCCGAATCACGATGAACTTCAAGAAAAAGGTGGAGAACCTGTGTTCCGTCTGGAGGACGCGAAGTATCTCCGCCCTGGTGATCTTGAGTACTGTACAGGCCGTAATCGCTGCGGCCGTGACCGTTCGCAGCGTTCCCGCTCCCGCGATCGACTCCTCTCCAAAAAAGTCTCCGGCGGAGAGCAGCGTAACCGTCGCTACTTTGCCGCTCTTGGAGATGACGGTAAGCTTCGCCCGGCCAGTCTGAAGATAGAACACCGCGTCGGCCGGGCCCCCCTGGGAAAAGATGATCTGCTTTGCCGCGTGATTGCTGATGCTTCGTCCCGGCCCTTCTTCCGCGAGAAAAGCGGCGGAATTAAAAGGCTTCGCGGTTTCTCTACCCATTTAGACGGCCTCTTCCTGAGCGTGTTCTGGTCGCTGATAATCGACATCAGTGGTGGTTGGAGCGGCGACGGGGGCCATCATTCCGTGCCAGAGCGCGCAATTCTTCACCGGCCAACATAGCACGGTAACCGGTATTAGTCTGTTCGGTTTAGCACACTCGTCGCATCGACCCGGCAGGCAACGGGAACAGGCTTCTCAAGAGTTGATTGAGTCGATTCAATGGGCGGGTCGGCACGCAGAACTTATCGAGCCCGCGCATTCCGCAAAGTCGATGCCGGAGACGGCTTCGGGCCGCTTGGCAACGACCCAGATCAACGCGGGAATACGGCCACATGCCACACTCAACGCGCCCGGTTGGTCGCCTTTGAGGGACCTCGCGGAGTGGCCGGAACAGGGCGGCTCACGGGGCTTTGCTCGGTGAAATTATCGTGTAGAACCACATTGAGCAGCGACTTGTGGACCCGGATTCCGCCGTTGTATTCGATCAGGCCGAGCTTGCGAAAGCGATTCATGAAAAAGCTGATACGGGACCGGGTGGTACCGACCATCTCTGCCAGAGTCTCCTGCGTGATCGTGGGAATCATATGCTCCGGTTTGCCTGGCTCACCCAATTCGGCCATCAACAGGAGTATTCTCGCAAGGCGCCGTTCGCTGGAGTTGAAAAGGTGATCGACAAGATCGGCTTGGGTTCGCATGCTGCGGGTCAAGAGAGATTTCAAATACACGTCGGAGAGGGAGTACTCCTGGTGCATCACGCGGATCATCTCTTCCCTCTCGAGCCTGAGCGCTGTACAGGCGGTAACGGCAGTGGCAGTCGCCAAATGCAGACGGCCCACGCTCGCCAGCGACTCATCTCCAACGAATTCCCCGGCGGAGATGAGCGCGATGGTGGCCTCTTTCCCATCCTTCGAAACGACAGTGAGTTTTGCTCGGCCCGTCTGAAGATAAAAGATGGAGTCAGCCGAACTTCCCTGCGAAAAGAAGACCCGCTTGGGCTGGAATTGGACGATTGTTCGTCCCACTCCTGCGTGCGTCAGAAAGGCGGCGAGGTCGAATTTCATGCTTCTCACCCCGTTCTCTTGATTGGCCCGCCCCGGATGCCGGTCTTCACGGGGACCGTTGAGAAAGGTGCGCGAACGCTTCAGAATTGAGGGAGTTCGCATTTCCATTTTGCCTGCCCAGTTGTGTTCAATATTATACACTCACCAGCGAGGTTTGGCGCGGTTCCGGTGGTGGCCGATCGGTGCGTTGCTTCGTCGCGAACCACGTTGCCGCTTGTCGGGCACACGAAGAAGATGAAGCGCTTCAGCCCTGATGCGATCGGTCCTTCGGAAGTCTGGGCCTGTTCGGGCGCCGGCTTCGAATTCGATGAGCAATCTTGAGCAGCACGGAATGCAATTGTTTCGGTAGGCTCGGTTGATTGTCGAAGTTCGTCGCGTCCGGGCGGTCCATGGCGGGCACCATGGGGTCCACGATCAAAGGTGAGATCGGACCCCCACAATGCGAAGCGACGAAGCTGATTTGCTTCGCCGCCTGATGCTGCAGGAACCGGTTACTTGTGGTCGCCGCCGCTATGCTGGGCCGAGGCCTGGGATGCGACGGCATTTGAAACTGCAGCGCTATGCTTGAGCGGAAATCCAAATCCCTCGGGCTCGCGAATGATTGTCAGCGCCGGAGTAGAAATAAACTGCGCTGAGTGCCTTTGCAGACTCAAAGGCAGTTATTCACCCCGACCCGCTCAACGCGGCGCGGGCGCCTGGGATCTGTACATAGATATTCTGGCCGGATCTATCAGCACGGATCATCTGGGCCGGACTGTTTCTGTGTTGCTCCATATTCATATTGAGGTACAACTTTATAATTTTCTCACTTATGTCCCAAATTGAACATACCACCTCCAGCGCAAATGGCAACCTAAGTCATCCAGTTATCACATTGGGTGATCTCAAGATGTCAGAAGGAATGTCCCGAATCCAACAATCTTAGCAAGGCTGTCTCTTTGTCGGCCACAGCGGCAAAAACCAGCCGCCGGTGACCCCGGAGCTACCAATCGCCTCGGCAGAGCCGATGCGGCCCCCATTGGTACTTTCGCGAAAATGCCGTGCAAGTGTGGCGTAATCCTTTCCCTCGAAGGCTTTTCCGACCCGGATGCTTATCCCGGATGAATGGGCTGAGCAGACTGGCACAACCGTACGCGGGCCTTGAGGATCGATTCCGGGTCCACGAAGGAGACCTATGATCAACACTACGCTCCCCATTTTGCTTCCCGGTTCCGCTTCAGCGCCTGCCTCGATGCGCCCATGGCCAGCGGTTCTACCGAAGGCCCGCGATTCAAGTGCCGTGGCTCGTGCCCAGACGGGCGACCATCAGGCTTTTTCCGAACTTTACTCTCTGCACAAGGCCCGCGTCTATCGGCTATGCCTGCGCATGGTGGGCAACATTCCTTTGGCCGAAGACCTGACCCAGGAAGCCTTTCTTCGGCTTTACCTCAAGATTGGAACCTTCCAGGGCAACGCGGCTTTTTCCACCTGGTTGCACCGGCTTACTGTCAACGTGGTGCTGATGCACATGCGCAAGAAGGGGCTATGTCTGACTTCACTGGAATGCACGATGGTAGAGATTCCTGAAGGACATTTAGCCAGGAGCTTCGGTACCCTTGACAGGAACCTCGCTGGCTCCGTCGACCGTCTGGCCATCGAGCGCGCCCTGGAGACCCTGCCGCCCGGTTATCGAACGATCTTTCTCCTCCACGACGTCGAGGGATTCGAGCAAAGTCAGCACAGAAAGCACGATCTGCAATGCTTCCATCCGCCTCTGACGGGCGGTGAGCGGACGCATACGCCAGCGCGCTGCGGGTCGGTTCCGCAAATGCCTTGTGTGCAACACGATGGCAAGCGTGAATATTGAGCCAGACAGGGCGCCGACCAGCAACGATATTCTCAACCAAGTAATCTGATGGAATCTGTCGAGTGCAGATCCAAGACCGGCGGTCATTGCGAGCGCGCCGACTCCGATCACCAGGCGAACGCCATTGATTGTTACGATTGCTGTGCAGACACTTTGCAGAACTGAGAAGAACAGACCGGAACCGGCGATCGCCAATTGCGTGCCAACTCTCGGAGATGCCATGTCCGGCGTAACAGCATCACGCTCTTGAGCCTCGACCTCCGTCGGATACACGTTACCCTCTCTCTCTTACGGTCTCGCCAATCACTCCGCTCTCTAAAATCATACCGCTATCGGGACGAATTGCCGAGAGACCATTGACATCTACCCGTCATGAGTCAGCTGGCACATAGCGGCGTCGGTGCAGACCGATCTGTGGAGTCGAAAGAAAAGCAGGTCTCCGAATCAGCCGTTAATTAGGAAAGCCTGGAATTGCCGACCGCTCTTTAGGTCAGCAACTTCCTCAATCTCAAGCGCACTCCTGCTTGGTTGTAACCTTTGACCGCCTGATGTTGTCTCAGGGACGGCTATTGAGGGTTGCAATTGAGAGCCAGACTATTTTTCCCAAGGAGAACATTCGATGTACGAAATGAAGAACCTCGGTAACAGCCACCGGAAAAGCGCCCCCCGACGATTCTTTATCAACGAAAACAGGAATTCCGTCGACGATATGGAAGCTCGAGACGGTTCCGCTTGCCGAGTTTACGGCGAATAGCAGATTGTGATCCCCGCTTAGGGTCAATGAGCCCTGCGATTGAAGCGGATCTGTCTCGCCGCCACTGCCTCGCCCCTCAGTAGCAATACGAACCTTGAGAACAAATTGTCCGTCATAGCTGGGTTGATATGTGAGTACCTCATTCTTTACGTTGTCGTTCGTCATCACGAACACCGAGGTGCTGTTGGCTTGTGCGAACATGGCGGAAGTGGAGGCTCCGATGCAGAGCGTGACGGCGAGAAACCCATGAACTGGTTTCAACATAGTGTTGACTCCTTCTGGGGAATTCCCCGTATGCACAACAAACTCCCGGACCCGTCCGCTAAGGAGAGAACGAGCACGGTGAGCCTTTAGCATTGCGCGAAGGTAGGAATGTCGAAGGTTGGAAAAGGTTACAGCTTTAGGAGAGAAATAGCCTACAAAAACTAAGAATAGTTTTGTCGCAGCAAGCGCTTCCATCGACGTGGACGGAACGTCAAAGCAATAGACCCGCGAGGCCACGTAAGAGGCGTGTGCACGTGCTCGTCAAGCGGGGCCATGCTCGATGGCGAGCCCCAGATGCACTTCAAACTTTCTAACGATTGCTCGGCAAGAGCGAATCCTCTCGAGGTTTCGAGTGGAAGCGCACATCGTCTGTCGTGAACGCTGAGCGTTGGGTGTCTCATTTGAGGTGCTGAGGCACTTAAGACGTTATTTCATGATCAAGAGACATATGCGCGTGGTTGCGCGGACGAAATTCCTCGTTGACGCTTCTGCGGTGCTACAGTCTGCCATGGTGTCTCTTTACTCGTGTTCAAGCGCGTATCGTTTACATGATCGAAGTGCCTTTTCGGTGAACGGACTGCTTGTTGGCTCGACCTTGTTTCGTGGCTCTCTGTTTCAACTCAGGCGATTCGCACCACATAAGCTTCAGATTGATATCGACGATATTGTGCAACTCCGCCTTTGTGGCACCGTTCCCGCCTTGCGCAACTCGCCGAGAGCGGGACTTGCAGATTCTCGATAAACGCGAAGCTGTTGGGCAATTTCCTTGTGCGTTAGATCCCGCACCGTCTCACCATCTGCAGCGCTTAAAAGTAGTTTCGAAAGCCGTGGGATCAGCTCGCGCTCAGTATGAGCACGCCATCGCCGTGTTAATCGGAAAGCCGCCGGCTCAATTCAGTCTTTCGCCATCACCGCAGATCCAGCTCCGTCTTCCGGTCATCCCTGTCGAAGTGCCTTCCACTTTGCTCGAGCGCCGCCCCGACGTCGCTGCCACCGAGAGTCGCATGGCGGAGGCCAATGACCAAATCGGGATTGCGCGTGCTGCCTATTTCCCCAGTCTCACCATCGGCGCTACGGGCGGTTTTGAAGGAACAACCGTGACGAATTGGCTGAATTGGCCCCAGTCGTTTCTGGGCCGTCGGACCGGAGCTCTCGGAAACCTTGTTTGACGCCGGTCACCGCGGCGCCACGTCTGAAGCTGCTGAAGCGAACTACGATGGGACGGTCGCTACATATCGCCAGACGACATTGAACGCCTTTCAGGAAATAGAAGACAACCTTGCCGCATTGCGCATCCTTGAAACCGAGGCGAAGCAGCAGCGGGAAGCAACCGCTTCCGCCACAGATACGCTTCAGTTATTTACCAATCGCTACACAGGAGGTGTCGACAACTATCTGCAGGTCATTACCGCCCAAACGGCACTTCTGGCCAATCAGCGCAATGATATCGACATTTAACGCCGCCGAATGGACGCCAGCATTCTCCGATCCGGGCAAGTTTTACGTCGCTGATGCCGTTCTGACGAATTCTGGCATCTTGCTTGGCTTGGCGAAGATTGCCGCCCGCGACATTCTCAAGAGCAAGAGGAATAAACCGAACAAGTGAGTTCTGGGACAGCGCTCAGAATGCCCCTTACAGGCCGCCAGCAGCCTTTAGGACACGGTAGACGCTAGTCGCGTACAGATTTGCCCAGCGCGTGGTTTCAGGCCCTCAGAGTTGAGCACACCCGCCACCTTGTCAACGGCCAGACCGTCCAGACGCAGAGCCTTCATTCGATCAATGACCGCAGATTCGCCCGTGCGCGTACCATAGGGCTCCCAACGTCGGAAACGCGCACCATGCGGGACATCGTAGCCCTCTCGATCGCGCGGCAGAATTTTGATACTGATGCGGCTCGCCGACCCATATAGTGAACGATAAACCGGAATATCATACGGTTCGCTGGATTGATCGGCCGATCAAATTCGGGACGAGATGGAGTTTTGGCGAGGGACAGCACCATCATCGGTCATTCTGCTCGAAGCCCGCCGAAGTTCGCAAACTCCGGCCGGCGCTTTACTGCGCGATCGAGTTACTTCTTTGCTTCAAAGCCTCATGGTTGAGAGCCCCAGTGATTGTCGAACTGGAAGAAGTCGAACAGGTCGTCCAGCGCGGGGGTGTTCAGCGGCGCATAGGAACCAGGGAACTGCACCGGGTTGGGGAAGTTGTCGCGGCTGCGGCGCGTGACCGGCGGCAGACCCCAGTTGCGCTCGATGAATTTGAGGATCGAGACATGGTCCGCGTACTTGTGGGAGATGTATCCATCGGCCCGCAAGGGCAGGTACTGCGGATTGGCCACCACGATCAACGGAATGCGCGTGCCGTCGCCGAAGAAGTCCAGGGGCTGCACGTAGCCGGAGTCGTAGTAGCCGCCGCCCTCATCCTCGGTGATGAAGATGACGGTGTCCTTGGTGTAGGTTGGCGAAGCCTCGACCTGGTCCACGATCTTCTTCACGAAACCCTCGAACAGGTCCAGCTTCGACGAGGCCGGATGGCCGTCCACGAAGCCGCTGGGCTTGACGATGGAAACCGCGGGCAGCGTTCCGCCTGCGATATCCGAATAAAGGTTCACCGTATCCTGGATGTGCGCCGCGACCTGCGCCGGGTTCGACATGATCGAGGTGTCGTACTGGAAGGGGTTGCAGATGTTGCAGTACTCGTCGGAGTTCGGGCCATGGGCGCCCCAGTTTAGCTGATAGGGGTCATTGACGTAGTTGTTCCACTGGTCGCCGTAGTATTTCCAGGAGACATTGGCGTTGTTCAGGTCATCGCCGATGCTGGGCGTGGAGGACGGCGGAACGGTGAACGGCGTATTGGATGGGCTCGGGTCGGTAGAGGCGTTGCTGCCGTTGCCGAACCAGCCGGGGTTGTAGTTGTTCAGCAGGTAGTAGTGACCGGGCACGCAGCGCGGATCGATGTGGATGGAGTGGAGGTATTCGACGATTGGACCGACGCCCGGCTGCGAAGGATCGGAGCAGTCGCTGTAGGAGCCGCCGCCGTAGATGATGGGCAACCCGTTCGACTGGGTCTTGTCCCAATCCTTCATCGGGTATCCGGAATTGTAGTCTGAGCCGTAGCCGTCCTGCGTGTACCAGTTGTTGGTGCCCTGGGCGGGGTTCGGATTCTCGATTTCGTTGATTAATCCCGGTCCCTCGTAGACGGAGGGAACAGTGGTTGCCGAGACGTTACTGGGCGGAGTCTCGGGGTTGCCGTTGCCGTCGCTATACCAGATCATGTCGCCGTGGCCGAACATGATGTGGTTGGCGCCGGTGCCTCCGTTGACCGACTGGTGAAAGTTGTCGCTCATGGCGTAGGTGTCCGCCAGGCTCTTGAAGTAGGGCACATCGCCCTGCTGGACGTTGTAGAAGCCGAGGGCGCTGGAACCCTCGCCCGTGGTGGTCGGCACCGAGTCATATAGTTTGTAGTCGCTGGCAGTCCACTCGGCCTCCGTCGGCGGGTTGGCGGCGGAATACCCGGCGGGGTACTGGAAGAACTCGTTGAAGGATGGCCCGTAGTAGCCCTGGGCGTACTGAGCCTGGGTCAGGCCGTTGGTTCCCGCGCCGACCGTCGCCTCCACCCACGAGAACAGCTTGCCGTTGCAACCGGAAGGATTCTCCCAAGAGGCGTGCTTGAGGCTGCAGTTCAGCTGCTGCCACATCTGGTAGAAGCGGTGCACGGGGCTTGCGGAGTAGTCCGTGTACGTCAGGCTGTAGCCCGGCGTCGCCGAACTGGTGCCGTTGGTCAGCTGGAACGGGCCGGCCGGCAGGCTGTCGAAATTGACGATGCGCACGTCCGGCGTGTAGCTGTACTGGAGAGTGCCGCCGGAGGCCAGGGACTGGTAGTAGGTCAATCCGTTGGCGTCGGAATCGTTCGTCAGACCGGTCTCGGTCACGGCCGCGCAGGCCGCGGGGGTGAGGTAGTTGGTGCTGGTTTTACCGTTGACGGTGGTGGTGCCGCACGCGATCGTCGTGTTCGACCCGCTCGGTGTGAAATAGCCGTCCGTCCCGGATGGGCCGCCGGCCTCCGGCGCCGGGAGCTGGTTGTTGGGAAATTCCTGCTTCGGCGGGCTCAGCAGAAAGGCGTCCTGGGTGCCCAGATCCGAAGCCGCGAGCTGCTGGGCCTCGCGGAAGTTCGGTCCCGGGATAGCGTTCTTGTTGGCATCCAGATCGATGATGTGCTCGCTCAGCAGGTTGTGGACCGTCTGGCCGTGCTTGGGCACATAGGTGGCAAACACGTGATCGAAGCTGCGGTTCTCGCCGATGATCACAATCACGTGCTTGATCGGGGAAGCGGTCTGGAAATCTCGAGGTTGTGTTTTTGGGGCTTCGGCAGCAAATGCATTGCCGATCGCGAGCTGGATGACCATTGCGGACACCAGCCCAGTCTTGACAGCCTGCGTTGCTGCCGACCTGAGCAACTTCACCGTCATCTTTACATCCCTCCTCTGCGACTTAGGTCACAGCTTTGAGCGTTATACCGGCAGTAGATTACAGATTTGACATGTTTCGAACAAAAGTTGGTGAATGCGGTGGAAATCTCCCGCCCCCGCGTCGACTCAACCGACAGAAACTGCTTGGGTTGCCGGAGTCCGTGAGAATTCGCCGCAGACTCATTCTTGGCGGCGTTTGCGAATTCATTTTCTGCCGGTCGTTTCCTTGCCGCCGGAAGACGCGGCCGGCGCCGGTTCCACGCGGATCGATCCCATCATGCCTTTGTCTTCGTGCTCCAGAATGTGGCAGTGATAGACAAAAGTCCCCACGATATTGGGGTCGCGGAAATCCATGCGGATGCGGATCCTGGGATAGCTCAATCCGCGGCCGCTGTAGTAAGGCACGTTGACAGTATCGCGCAGAAAGTCCTCGTCGACCTCCCGTCCCACGTACTCGCGCAACTGAAAGTGAAGCTGGTGGATGTGAAAGTCGTGCAGTTCGCTGGACCGGTTCTCAATAATCCAGTCCTCCACGGTTCCCAGCTGCACCACGATGTTCGGCGCGGGATCGCTCATGTCGAACATCTTCGGCTCCTGGCCTTCGACAGTCAGGTAAAACTCTACCGCGCTGGTGGGGTCGTTGGGATCGTCGAGCTTCTCAGAGAAGTAGAGATGCCGCACCCGCACCGGCTTTACGTCGCCCAGCCAGGGCAGGCGCCCTGCGGGAACCGGCTCCGTCGCGGTTCCCAACCTGGCCTGTGGTTCTGGCGAATCCGGCGAAGCCACGATGCGCGCCAGCATGCGATTGGGATCGTTCTCGCCTCCGGGACCGGTATCGACGGTTCGGGTTACGAGCAGCGCTGGCTGGTTGGCGGCCGGGCCGGAGACGATGAACTCCACGCGCGCGCCGGGAGGAACGCCCAGGTGCGATTGCCAGTCGACTTGCTCGCCCGAGGGATCGCCATGAGTCATCGGCACGCCATCCATCGCGACCAGACCGAGTGGCTGCGGCGCGCGGCCGAAGAGCACTTCCAGATTGAGGTAGGTGATCGCCGACGCGTTCAGTACGCGCCATAGCTGCTTCTCGCCGGGACGCATCTCGATGGCCGCAGGAGGGTAATCGGGGTAGGGAACGGGAACAAAGTTGATGGAGAGATCCTTGGCCGGCTTGCCGAAGCCGGTGCCGGTGTTGGCCGCGTCGCCATCGCGATCGATCAGGAATTTGGGCACCCTGGGCTCGGATGGGGCGGGCGGCGCGTTGGGATTCAGCAGGTCCTGGTCGCGAATTACGAATACCCGTTCGGGCAACCCCGAAACTGCCTTCTTCGCCTTCTCAATGCCCTCCACGATCAGCGCCCCGGAAGCGCCGCCCAGCAACTGCTGCTTGGCGAAGCCGTGAATGTGCGGGTGATACCAGTAGAGCCCCGGCGGCTCATCCTCGGGGATGCGAAACCGGTATTCGAAGGGCGCATCGCCTGGCTGGATCGAGGTGTGGAGCACGTCGTCCTGGTGACAGACAGGTGGAATCGTGAGGCCATGAAAATGCAGGTTGGTGGAGATTGGGCTCATGACACCGCTGGTGCATGGGCCGCTTCCCTGAAGCGCGTGCATGCGCGCGTGATTGGGCGCCGCGGGCACGCCAGCCGGCTGCAGATTTCTCAGTCCGTTCTTGAGATGCAGAACCACAAGGTCGCCGGGATGAACGCGCAGATTCGGCGATTCATGCCCTTCGCCGTCAATGTAGCAGTAGAGCACGGAACCGTTGGCCGCGGGCTCGTTGTAGTACGTCAGCTCGGCTTCGAGCACGCCGTTCTGGCTGCGCAGATCGGCCGGTTCCGGCACTTCGCTTCCTGGCGCCGGACGCGGACAGCCGCCTGCGGCCTGAGGGGTGGAGGCAAGCCCGGACCCGGAGAACGCGCCAAGGAAGAAAAGTGCTACCGCGAGGGAGAGTCGATGCATGAGTAATAGCCGCCAGCAAGTTACCCGCCCGCACGGGACGGCAGAGCCAGGCCGCGGCCCTTTCACAGTGTTCGCGAAGAGGATGAATTTCACGTAAAGAAGAATAAATTCCAGCGCGCCCGCCGTATTCACGCCGTAATATCGCTCATCGCACTTGTGCCTCGCCAAAGTGTGCCATGACGTCCGAAGCAGGAGGTAGGGATGTAGACCAAATGCAGCGGCCTTGCTGCATGAAAGATGGGGGCAGGCCCTCCGGGGGCGGGTTACAGGATCAGCCCTCAAACCGCCCGGCGCTGCGTGGGGATAAGTTCCCAGGTGGTGAACGGTCCGGGAAAAGGCGAGCGTGACTCGTCAGGTATGTTCCAGGAAGGCGAACGGAAGTGAACCGCGGATGCTCTGTCGAAAGACACTGAACCGTCATCGAAACCAGGTCGATTTGGCAGCCTGGGACCGAGTCCAGCAGGAACCCTGTATACGGGCTGGACGGTGACCGGCAGATAGGCGGCGCGAGCCTGGTGCAGGCTTTCATGCGGAACATGGGAACCTGATCGGAGATGGTAAGGGAAAACGTACAAGCGGCAGAACCGTGAGACGGAAATACCGAGGTTTCGATCAGGGACGGACCACCTCATAGTAGTGAGGAAGCAGCTGTAAAGGGACCAGATGGGTGTGGGGCTCACCTTGACCGCGATGCCGCTGCTGCTTGTTGGACGGCCATCTTGTCCAAATCGCCATAGACGCCCTCCCACTTCAGACGCGACTCGAAGGTCACATTCGAGGTAGACTCATTCCGACAGAATATATGAGACAAACCAGATTCATCGCAATAACATTTATCTCGGTTGGCGCTGCCGTGCTGCTGACGACCGGTATCGCAAGCTTGCGAGCGCAGGGACCGGACGGCGGCCGAACGGCTCAGGCGCTATTTACCGCTCTCGATACTGACAAGGATGGAACGCTGACACGGCCCCAGCTGGAGTCTGGCTTCAATTCCTGGTTTACAGCCTGGGACAAGACTCATAGCGGGACCCTCACCCAGCCTCAGATCTTGGCCGGAATCAGTACATTGTTGCCTGCGCCGCCCGCGGTCAAGCCTGGGCAGGCCAACACTTTCAACCCGACCGGTAATTCGACGCCGATCCCCGTACCGCAAGCTGCTGTGGACGCCATGATGGCAGCCTTACCCACTACGCCGGGTAGGAAGCCGATGCACGAGCGCAGGCTGCTGGTGCTGGCGCATACGGGTGCAGGAGGGTTCGTTCACGCCTCCATTCCGCTGGCTGCGAAGGCCGTAGAAGCACTGGGAAACCAGGGCGGTTTATGGACCACGACTGTCAGTTACGACGCGGCGGATATCAACACCAATAACCTCAAGAAATACGACGCCATTTTCCTGGACAGTACGACTGCGTGCTTTCTTGACGATCCGGATCCCGCGGTGACGGCTGCGCGGCGAGCGGCGTTCCTGAATTTCGTGCGAGGCGGAAAAGGGATTGCCGCAATACACGCGGCGACAGATTCGTATCACACCGATTGCCTGGCGAGTGAGGCCGCTGCAAAGAACGGCAGTCCTGGCCTGAATATTGGGGCGTTGGTTTTAGCTGCCCGGCTCGTGACAGCAGCCGACAAAAATAGTGACGAAACCGTCAGCCGGCAGGAGTGGGCCGCCCTTGCCGACGATTGGTTCCAAAAGCTGGATACGGACAATACGGGGAAGGTCACCCGCGCCGATTTTGTGGCGCATTTCAATTCGTTGTTACCCCCGCTGGAGATGCGTCGTCTAGGCCTGGAATCGAAGCCTGTGCTGCAATGGCCGGAGTTCAACACACTGATTGGCGGTTACTTCAAATTTCACTGGCCCGATCCGCAGCTGATTTATGTCAAGATCGATGATCCGAACAGCCCTTTGACGGTTATGTTCCATGGCAAAGAGTTCGAGATCCATGACGAGACATATACATTCGAGCAAGAATCGTTTTCGCGCAGGAACGTGCATGTATTGACGAGCATCGACTACGACAAGATGAGCGCTGAAGATAAGGCTAAGGAAGCGCGTCCGCGAACCGATGCCGATTATGCATTGAGCTATATTCGCCGCGAGGGCAAGGGGCGGGTGTTCTACGAAGGGCACGGCCACAGCGATCGTGTTTATGCCATGACGCCGATGCTGGAACACCTTCGAGCCGGGATTCAATACGCGCTGGGCGACCTGCAAGCGGACGACAGCCCCTCAGTAAAATAAGCCGTCCGCTGAAGCAAACCAGGGAAACTGGACTGCACCCTACGCTGAGAGACGCCGAGATCCGTTCATTGCGGAAACTTCGGCAGGCTACGATGAGGTGCCCCCTGTGTAGGCCGATGCACCGATTGCGCGCGGCCAGGGAACGAGTTGAGCCCCAGTAACCGCACCGCTTGCCAGTCGGATTCAACGAGAAAATTATGGCGAACACCAGACTTTTCCGGAAAAGTCGCCTGCTCGTCCACGTGGATTTCGACGCGCGTGCAGCTTTGGTTGTGCTTCGCCAAAACTGAATCCGGATGACTTCGATCTTCCAAATGACGGTGCGGGAGGTATCATACGCCGCCCTCCCGACACAGCCCGCGTCGCAAGGACAGCGATTCTGGAATGAAATGGAAGTCGGAATCTCCTCTCTTCAGAGGAGCAGACACAGCCGTCCCGAGTTGCTTTCGAAATGCGTCACTTTAAGCCGGAGCCAGCTCTTCAAGCTGCGAGATCGTAGCGATGGTGCAGGCCGCCGATCCTCGCCATGGAGATGACTGTGCCGCGAGTGCGGGCGTTCAGCGCCTTCCGGTCGGTGGGCGTTTTTTTTCCGAGTCCGAGATGAGTGCGGTCGTCGTGATAGTAACTGATGTACTCATTTATGAGCCACTTCAAATGGTGCTTGTTTAACACGACCACATGATCCAGCAGATCGCGGCGGCAGCTAGCAACGAATCGCTCTGCAATTCCATTCTGCCAGGGGCTTCGAACCGCGATTCGAACTGGGGTGACGCCCAAACTCTCCGCTGTTTCCAAAACCTCGCCATGAAACGTGTGCTCTCGATCGAGGATGAGAAACTTTGGCGCGGAGTCGTAGGGGAAGGCCTCCCGCAGCTGCTGAGATACCCATGCGCTGGTTGGATACCGAGTGACGTTGCACTGAAGGATGCGCCGCCGATTATGAGAAATTACGAAGAAGCAGTATAGGACGCCAAAAGCTAGCGTCGGCACCGTGAAGAAATCCATCGCCGCGATGGCTTCCCGATGATTGTGCAAGAACGCCGCCCATCGTCTTGCCGGCTCGGGATCTCGAGGAGCCTTCCGCATCCAACGCAAAACCGTGCGCTCGGAAATCTCAAATCCGAGCATCTTCAACTCGCCGTGAATCCGCGGTGCTCCCCAGGTACGATTCTCTGCCACCATGCGAAAGATGAGCTCACGCAGTTCTTTACTTGTCGGCTTCCTCCCGACAACGGCATGTTTGCGTGACAGCCATTTCCAGTACAGCTTGAATCCGGCCCGATGCCAGCGGATGACAGTCTCAGGTTGCACGATCAAAAGCGCCCGTCTCCATCCGGACCAGAGCTGCCGCAGCAGAACCCAGAACATCCGATCCGTCGCAGCGAGGCGAGAATGAGAGTGCTTCTGCGTCAACATCATGAGTTGCTGGCGGAGCGCCAGGTTCTCCATGAGGAGGTCGTGGCGAGAGCGCAGTACCCCGGTCGCCCAGGCAATCAGAAGCGTCAGCGGACGTGACATGCTCCATTTTCGCACCGATTCACTCAAGAAGTGCGAGTGCTTCAACTGCCTGATTCAGCACATGTTCGGCTATTTGGCGAGGGACAGGGTCGTCTACGCCAAGCGACCCTTCGGCGGCGCCCAACATGTTCTCAACTACCTGGCCCGCTATACCCATCGCGTCGCCATCTCCAACCATCGACTCGTAGCCTTCGAAGACGATCGCGTGTCATTCCGCTGGCGAGACTATGCTCACGGCGGCAAGAAAAAGGCCATGACCGTTTCTGCAGATGAGTTCCTGCGCAGATTTTTTCTTCACGTTCTGCCCAAAGGCCTGGTTCGCATCCGTCACTTCGGCCTGTTCGCTAACCGTAGGCGCAGTGCTGCGCTCCAACGCTGCCGCGCGCTTCTCGGCATGGCAGCCCGTGTCGATTTACCCGAGCCACCCAGCTTGCGCTGCCCAACCTGCTCCGGCATCATGCTGGTCGTCGAACGGCTAACCCGCGGCCAGCTTCACTTCCATCCAGGCCTGATCCTGTCTGAGCAAGGGAGGTGCAGCGTTGACAGTTCGTGAGAGACTCACAGCTCCCCGCCGCGTCGTTCTCCACCGCTCACGCTGCTGTGCTCTCGCACCCAAAGCCGGCGTGCGCCCCGACTGCGGCCACGACCCTCGCCAAGTGCTTTTGCGGCTGCCGTCCCCGGCCTCCGCTTCGGCCCAAACCAGCGTCCGCGCAGCACGATTCGTCCACCTCGCCGATACAACACCCACAAAAGCCACCCGGCGCCGATTGAAATCCCATAGATAGATCACCGCGTCCGTCGCGCCAGCGACTTAGTCCAAACGACCCTATCGAAACTGCCCCGGCAGAAGCTCCTGCCACAGGACACCCTCGTCGTGTCGGGGCAGTCCCGATAGGGAGCTAACGTTTATCATTACAAATTCGTGCCAATTCGACGGATACCTGTTGACGGAAGGGCGAGCAAGGTGCGGAAAATCGTGGTGCATTCAATCGTCAACTTGCAGCGGTATGGCGATCAGCGGTGTCAGCCGCCTCCGGTGACTAGCCTGGCGAGAGCTAAGCTAAATTAACCAAATTCGACGGGCGGCTTCGAATCGCTGGTGCTGCTGGAATGTTGTGGGGTTTATCAGGACCGGATTTCATCGCAAAACTGGATTTCAGCCTTACTTACCCCGCCCAGCGCCTCCTCAACTCGCGAGGTAACCACCAACGCATTTGCGGGAAAGTCGGCATTGCCGGGCTGGATACTCGATTGAGTCGGCTCATTAAGTTCAGAGAGACCCAGAACGATCACAAGGACACGCTGCCTCCTAAGCAAGCGCGTTACAAGTTCTGCCGAAGGAGCTTCTTCGCCCAGCTGCAGCTTATCGCGCACAGTCCTGGTGAACGGATCCGTATCATTTTCGGCAGTGTATGCGAGATTTTGTCCAACCCGGACTGCGATCATCTGGTTCTTGCTGAGCCGTTTGAACTAAGTCGCTGGCGCGACGGACGCTGCGGCGTGGGTGGTCCCCGGGCATTGTTGCCGGTGTAAGGCTTGGGTCACAGGAGGTTTATTGTGACCCATCTTCGGCAACTGATGCTGGAT
>JBAUBR010000436.1:0-4610 GCA_049676965.1 Occallatibacter sp. | reverse complement strand
TTCCTCATCCGTAACGTCGCTGGGATAGCCCCTTCGATTCGGCTTCATGCCTCGAGCATGAACAGCTTCGACCGGAAATCCCTATCCCAATGCAAACAATGGAACAAAGTTAATAACAGGCTCTAGTCCCGCACGGCTGGACGCCTGCGCATTCTCGGCTTCGCCATGTAAGATTCGCTGTAGGTTCCAATCCCGCCGGCCCCTCCCCCGTCGAAATGCTGGATGTAGGAGATTCGCGTGAAAAACCAGGCTTTGAGAGTCCTTTGCCTTGCCCTGACGGTGTTCCTAGCCGAAGCTGCGGCTTTCGCACAAACGCAGCGCAAATTGCCCACCATCCAATACGTGAAATACACGCTCCCCAACGGGCTGACTGTCCTCACGCATGAGGATCACCGCCTGCCTCTGGTGGCTGTCGACCTTTGGTACCACGTTGGCCCTCTCAACGAACGCCCAGGTCGCACTGGGTTTGCGCACCTCTTCGAGCACATGATGTTCGAGGGCTCCGAACACGTCGGAGAGAAGGCCCACATCAAATATGTGGAGTCCGCCGGCGCCACGGATGTGAACGGGACCACCAGTTTCGATCGCACCAACTATTTCGAGACCATGCCCAGCAACCAGCTGGAGCTGGCGCTGTGGCTGGAGAGCGACCGCATGGGCTTTCTCATGGAGGGTCTCGATCGCGAGAAGCTTACCAACCAGCGAGACGTCGTTCGCAATGAGCGCCGTCAGGGTGAGGGTCGGCCGTACTACGTCGAGCGGGAGGAAGTCATGCACCTGCTCTTTCCCAAGGGTCACCCCTACTACGGCAATGTGATCGGCAGCCATGCGGACGTCGAGTCGGCGCGCATCGCCGATGTCCGGGAATTTCATCAGCAGTTCTACACCCCCAACAACGCTTCGATCGCGATTGCCGGTGACTTCGATCCGCACCAGCTCCGCGCTTTACTGACCAAATACTTTGGCCCGATTCCCTCCGGCCCAAAGGTGGCGCCCGTCGCCGTCGTCACTCCGCGCATCACCGCGCAGCGCCGCGCCACAGTTACTGATACCGTGCAGCTGCCGCAGTTCACGGTGGCCTGGCTGACGCCTCCGGCCTTCACTCCGCAGGCCTACAGCCTGCACGCCGCGATGTACGCGCTCGGCGAGGCAAGAGTCAGCCGCCTTGATGACGCGCTGGTCTACAAAGCGCAGACCGCTCAGCAGGTCACCTGCGGAACCGACGCCCTCAAGCTTACCGGGATCGCTCAATGTTTCATCACTGCGAAGCCCGGCGTGAAGCTCGAGGATCTCGAAGCTTCCTTCTGGTCGATTCTCGCCAAATTGCAGCAGGATGGACCGACCGCCGAAGAAGTGGAAGCTTCGAAAGCCCTCTCACTTACGCAAAAGATCAGCGGACTGGAGCGCCTGGGCGGATTCGGCGGCGTGGCCGATACCCTGGACATGTACAACCAGTACACTGGCGACCCTGGTTTCCTGCCGAAAGACGTGGCCATGACCGAGGCTGTTACGGTCGCCGGCGCAAAAGCTGCCGCCATCAGGTACATGACGAAGGACTCCGCCGTGGTGGTCTACTGCGTGCCGGGCAAGAAAGTCCTCGACGACGTGCCGCGCAGTCCGGCCGATACCGATGCCAGCTTCAAAATCACGAATCCGTATTCGCCGGACTTCGAAAAATCCCAGGACTGGAGGAAGAACAAGCCCGCGCCTGGACCTGCACCGGCACTGCATCTTCCCGTCCCGGTTGAATTCAGCCTCGACAATGGGTTGAAGGTCCTTCTTGTTGAAGACCACGCACTCCCCGTGCTCGCCGCGGAATTGGTTTCCCGCGCCGGCAGCGCCAACAACCAGCGAGACAAGAGCGGTCTGGCCACGCTGACCGCCACTATCGTGGGCGACGGCACCGCCTCGCGCGATGTGAAGAAGCTCTCCTCGGACGAGGAACGGATCGGGACAGAAATCACCGCAGGTGCCAGCATGGACTCCGCGCAAATTTCGATGAGCCTGCTGACCTGGCACGCCGATGAAGGCATCAACCTTCTCGCCGACATCGTCCAGCACCCTGCTTTCCGCTCCGACGACATTGAGCGCGATCGCAAACAGCGCCTCGTCAGCATCGTGCAGCAATCGGATAATGTTGGCAGCATGGCGCTTCGCGTTGGACCCAAGCTGGTCTTCGGCGACAGCCCCTACGGCCTCACCGCCAGCGGAACCACCGAGAGCATAACGGCCATCACGCCCGCTGACATTTCAGGTTTCTATGCCGATCACTACGGCCCGCAGAATTCCGCGCTGGTGCTCGCCGGCGATCTGACCCGCGAGCAGGCCGAGAAATTCGCCCGCCAGTACTTTGGATCGTGGACCGCTCACAGCGTGACGCCCGCAGCGATTCCCGCTCCGCCCGCGCCGAAACCCACGCGACTCGTCATCGTCGACAAGCCGGGCGCCCCTCAGACCGCGCTGTTCGCATTTGGACTCGGCGTACCGCAGGGTTCCCCGGATGAGGAAGCGCTGAGCGTGATGAACTACAGCCTCGGCGGCAGCTTCGGCAGTCGCATCAACATGGACCTTCGCGAGGAGCACGGCTACACCTACGGCGCCTCCTCCCGCTTCATCGAGTGGCAAGACGGCGGCGAGTTCTCTGCCGGAGCCCTGGTACGCACCGACGTGACCGCGCCGGCCGCGAAGGATCTGATGGCCCAGATCGGCAAGTTCCCTGAAAGCCCATCGACTGCCGATGAACTCGCGGCCGCTAAGGAAGCGTCCATGCGCTCACTGCCCGGCCAGTTCCAAAGCACCTTCGCCATCGCTACCGCCATGAACAACATCTTCCTCTACAACCGGCCGCTGGATTATTACGCTCAGCTGCCGGCGAAGTATGAGGTCATCGGCCAGGCCGACGTTGCCCGCGTCGCGCGGCAGTATCTGCACCCCGATCAGCTGGTGATCGTGGCGGCCGGCGACCGCGCCAAAATCGAGCCGGCACTCAAAGACGCCGGCCTCGGCACTGTGGAGATCAGAGATATCGAAGGCAAGCTGGTGGACGAGCCGAAATAGCTCGCTGCTATGCCAGAGGCCCCGCGGCGGTCAGATTGCGTGCAAGGTGTCGGAAGTGATCCCGAGGACGCCGCGGCGGTTACGCGTGATGCGAAGGGTTCCCCAATCCAGTGCTCGCATCGTCCGGCAGGAACTGTGGAAGTCCAAAGTCGTGAAAGAAATGGGGATCCAAAAACAAAGTTATCGAAGAAATCGCGTCGCTCTCTAGTGTGAGAACGTGAATGGAGTGCGCATTCCAGCGTTTGTCTGTGTCGGAAAACTCATAAATGGCAAAAGCGGGCTGCCCGTTCGCGGATGTTGGCACCAAATGGAGGCCACCGCAGGTCTTCCATGCCGCGGCAAAGAATGTCCCGATGGTCTCGCGCCCGACAAACCACTGCAGCCACGGCGGCATGATGGCAGTTGCATCTTCCTTGAGCACAGCCACGAAACCGTCGACATCGTGCCCTTCCCAAGCCCGCAGATAGCGGCCGAGAAGTTTTTGCTGCGCGGGAGTTGGCTGGGATTCGAGCGGCGGCCGGCGGTCAGAGTAGCGATTGGAGAGCGTCTCACGCGCTCGCTGCAAGGCGCTGTTGATGGATGCGGTAGAACCGTCGAGCAGAGAAGCTGCTTCAGCAGACGGCCAGCCGAGGACATCACAAAGCATGAGCGCAGCGCGTTGGCGCGGCGGCAACTGCTGAATGGCGGCGACAAAGGCGAGTTGCACAGACTCCCGCGCAGTGAAGCGCGCCTCAGGATTTAGCGAGGCGTCGGCGAAACCTTCAAGGTTTGCGTCCGGATACGGTTCGAGCCAAGGCACGTCGAGCGCAGGGCCGCCTTCCATCTTCGGCGGGCTGGCAGGGCCTAGCTGATCGGGAAGATATCGCTGCTGATGCTTGCGGGATTCGAGCGCATTGAGACAGGCGTTGGTGGCGATGCGGTAGAGCCAGGCGCGAAAAGCCCCGCGCTCGTCGAAGCTCGAGGACTCGAAGCTGGAAAAGCTGCGCCAGGCCCGCAGATAGGTTTCCTGCACAAGGTCGTCGGCTTCGTGCAGGGAGCCAAGCATGCGGTAGCAATGCAATTTGATTTCGCGGCGGAACGGCTCGGCGACCCGTTCGAATGCCTGGTTTTCCTCGAGATTGCCAGGTTCGAACGCCATTGCGTTCGATTGTAGACCGCGCGCGCAGATTCTTGGGGACTGCTTCATGTTGCAGTGTCGGGCTCACCCGCAGTTACACGCTTTCCCTTCAGCCTCGCGCCGCCGGGCTGCGGCTCCCTCTGGATCGGTCACGATATCGAGCCACAGCGGGTGGACCGCGGTCTCGGCATCGTAGTTGTCGTGCCAATTCCACCACTTGTAGGGCGGGGTTTGCGGGTAACCCTCTGGCGAATCCTCCCAGGCCTCCTGGCGGCCGAGCGCCGTCATATCGAGGTAGCTCCAGGTGGTCCCCATCGCCTCGTCGCCGCGGCTGTTGATGAAGTATGTGCGGAACACCTTGTCGCCGTCGCGGATGAATGCATTGTGGCCGTGCCACTGGTCCACGCCGAAGTCCACGTCGAAGCTGTCGGTCATG
>JBAUBR010000435.1:0-10896 GCA_049676965.1 Occallatibacter sp. | reverse complement strand
AGCGGCGCAGAACCTGAGCCAGATCCTGAAAAGTCTTATCCGCGATTGTTTGGCCGACAACGGAACCATCAGGCCGAACCCCGACCAGCACTTGTCCGCCGCGGCCATTCATGAAGGCGCAAAGGGTCTCGCCGGCCCGGGGAAACTGAGCCGAGCTCTGCTTGAATTCAAGCTGTTCGGATTCGCCTCGTCGAACGAGGTTCTGCAACTCCTGGCTTGTCACTTGAGAAAATTCTACTAGCCGTGGACAGAACGCCGAGTTCAGAGGCAGGCCCACGGCGTGCGACGCTGGCAGCCGTTCGTTGCCCCGACTTGGGCATTGCTGGACCGAACGGTGTGGCACGAACCGCCTGGGAAACTGGAATTATGAGTAAGCGATAAAATCAATCGAGCAGCAGCACAGCTTTTTTGACAGAACTTAGGAATGGATTCATGATCCGTTGGTCAGCTGGCCTTGAGTTCGGATCCAGCGACGGTAGCCGCAGGAGGAGAGATGCAGCACACGGCGGTGAAATGGGCCGAGCTGGAGACCGGAATTCTAGCTGCCGTTAAGCTGCCAATAAGCGAAAAATGGGTGCTAAAAATGCCGTTTTTGGGAACTTCGCCCAGCGGAAGTGCCCTGTTTTCTTAACGACTTAGACGCGGTGCAGAAAACTGCAAAACCTTTATGCGCCGGTTCGATCCCGGCCCGCGCCTCCAATCCTTTCTTGCAGATACCAGGAAACAGATAGTTTGGTGCGATCTTCCTATTTCGTTCCTCGTCATCGAAAATGGGCGAATTTATAGCGAAGACGTTCTCGAGGTCGGACAAAAACCGGACACGGTTCGTTGTGGCACTGGACTAGGCGTCAACCTGCAGCTCTGCGGTCCGCACAAGCCCACCTCAACCGCATGCTCGCGGAGCGGGACCTCGGCCGCAACATTCGCTCGTCCCGGCAAACCGTTGGACAGTCTCTCGATCACTGGCTCGACATCTGCGCCCGGCCGCGTTTACGCGCGAAGAGCTTCCGCGATTATTGGAGCCTGCTCGCACGGTACGTCCGTCCACGACTTGGCGCAAGACCGCTCGGGAGCTTTCGCCAGCAGAAATTCAGACGCTCTACAGCGAGTTGCTGAACCGGAAGCTCTCGGCACGCACGATTTGTTACACGCATGCGGTTCTCTTCTCGGCCTTGAGGCAAGCGGTCCGTTGGAGGCTCCTCCTAATCAAACGGGAGTTCCCCCGGCTCTGCCGGGGTGGCAGTAGAACTTTGAGAATTCCGGGAGTATGCCTCCCGCTGTTGCCTTTGCTTTGCCGAAGCCGGTTGTTTAGCAACAATGCTTCTGTTGCGGTTGCTCTTGCTTTTAACCGGTTGCGATTAGGCCCCTTTGAGGGGCCAGCAACCGAAAGCCTCCGGCTCTGCCGGAGGATCCTTACTGAACCCGGCTGAGGATGTCCATCTGCCGCGGCAACCACGGCGGCGTTTCGCGGTGTTCGATGTTGGCCAAACGAAGCAGTTCATCGCGGCGATTTCAGGACATGAGTACGGATCCTTATTTGCGCTCGCGCTCAGAACCGGCATGCGGCCAGGCGAGTACGTTGCACTCACCTGGACGGATTTCGATCTTGAGCGCGGCAGTATGTGTTTCGAAGAGCCTCTCCCGCTACCGACTCCTAATCGTTACCATCCCTAGTAGCACACCTTGCTCCGGCCGGGAGGCGGGGGCAGATTGTATGGACCGAGCCAACTACGCTCTTGGCTAAACGCCACTCGGAAGGTAGGCAAGGTGCGGCTAGGAAGCGGGTGGCATTGACTTCTATTGGCGGACAATTCAGCCGCGACGATAGCCCGGCATAAAATAGTCCGCTGTAAAAACACGTGTCGCGATGGAAGTCCTTATGAGGTGCTTGATCCACCAAGATCGCGCAACACTTTTTCAGCCGCAGCGACTCCGCGGTACTGCGCCTCTTCGAAGATCGAAAAGCCGCTCAGATCCGAGTTCGCGAAAAGGATGCGCCCGCGAAGTTTCCTGAACTCGCGGCGTTCCCGCGAGAAAATCGCTCCGACCTTGGGACGGGCCATGGCATGGCCGTTGCGCATGATATCGATCCGAGAGACACATTGACGAATATCGGGGTGCACGCGTTCGAGATCATGAAGGATGGTTTCCTTCCAGGCATTCCAGTCGTTGCGCAGCAGCAACTGCCGGTTCTGCGAGGGCGGACCCTCGGCCAGCGCCCAGTAGAAAGTCCAGACGGTTCGATCGACTTGGGTGCGAAGACTCTGGTGGGTTGCGTCCACATAGCCCAGGGTTGGCGATTCCATGAAGACGTTATCCCATGTCGGATCGCCTCCATAGGATTTTGGAAGCGTCTCGAGAGTCAGGTTGGCGGTGAGCCAGGGCGAGTATTCGAAGTCCCGCAGAGCGCCCATGCCGTCCACCAGGTAAGGAGCCAGGAAGGTGGGCGCGGCGAATAGGACGAACTCTGCAAGATATTCGGTATCGCCGGCGAAGACCTTGAGCCGAGGCTTGCCCGGCACAATCCGATGCACCATCTTTCCGGTGCGCACGAACTTGCCTAAGCGCTCGAGTAACCTTCGCACGATCCAGCCATTGCCTTCCGGCCAAGTGAGTGGGCCTTTTTCTTCCGGCTCGCGCGATGCAAAGTACTGGATGCCGGCCCATGCCGAGGTCTGATCGGCAGTAGCGCCGTAGTCGTCCCGGCAGCAATAGTTCATATACCATTGGAGCGCCCGGCCATCCATCCGCTGCTCGCGAAGCCAGTCGGCGAAGGAGATGCGGTCCAGCGACGCAGTGTCCTCCGAAAAGCCGATCTCCATCGGAACAGTAAACTTGCCCGAGCGGCGAAATGCCTGGATTTGCTCCTCCAGGCGCCGAAATTGATCGCGGTCCTGTGCGTTCAGCCCGATTGCCGGCTCGATTCCTTCCTGCCATCGTCCGTAGAGGAATAGCCGCTCCTGCGGCGCAAAGCATAGATAGCGTTCTTCCCAGATGCCGTCCTTCAGCACTCCCAGTTCTTCGAACAGCTCGCGCACATAAGCGGCCTTCATGCCCGGCACAGGTACGTAGTGCGCGGCCCATGGGTATGCCGTGATCTCGTTTTCTCCCCAGCGCGAGTTACCGCCTGCCTGATCGTTCATTTCGAGAACGACGAAATCGTGAAAGCCCCTCTTGTTCAACCGCCACGCGGCGCTCAGGCCGGCGATTCCGCCTCCGACGATGACGACCGCGGTCTTCACCGTTTGTGCCGGCGCCGGGAAGCTTGCGCGGTCCCGCAGGAGGTGTCCCTGCTGAAACGACTCGTTGACAAACGATCCGGCGATAGCCGGCTCACTCTTGCGCGACAAGCCGATCAGCGAAAAAGCGGCCGACTGGACGAATGCCCGGCGCGTGACGGTCAATGACTGATGTCCTTCCAATCCTGGTCGTAGAGATGCACAAGAACCTGATCGTTCAACCGGTTGGGCGGCATCGGGAGCGGCGCCATGTCTGGGGGAAACTCAAAGAGCGCGGGCAGGCCCTTGAGATCGATGAAGCGAAGCCCCGCCGGCAGCGCGGTTGGCGGCTTGTATTCATGGTGCGCCGCAAGAACAAAGCCCCACTCGCCGAACGATGGAACGTAGACGTGATAGGGATAAGTCAGCATCCCCGCCTGCTTGATCGTCTCCGCGATGCACCAGAAGGAATCCCGGGCAAACATGGGTGACGTGCTTTGCACCACTATCATCCCCTGCTCGCTCAGGTGGCGGGCCGCGGCTTTATAGAAAGCGGTGGTGTAGAGCTTGCCCAGCGAATAATTGGTGGGATCGGGAAAGTCGACCACGATGAAGTCGAAGCTGTCGTCGTTCGCATCCACCCAGACAAAGGCGTCGGCATTGACGATCCGGACTTTGGGTGAAAGAAACGAGCCCCGGTTGAGCGCGGTGAGCATGGGATGGGTTGAGAACAATCGCGTCATCTCCGCGTCAAGATCCACCAGCGTGATGCTTTCCACCTGCGGATACTTGAGGATCTCCCGCACGGCCAGGCCGTCGCCCCCGCCCAGCACAAGAACCCGCCGCGGGGCCGCGATCGACGACAGGCCCGGGTGGATCAGCGCTTCGTGATACCGGTATTCGTCGCGCGAGCTGAATTGCAGATGGCTGTTGAGGAACAGGCGAATGTCGTCCTTGAAGCGCGTCAGCACAATGTGCTGGTAGTGCGTGTCGCGGGCGAAGATGATCTCGTCCGCGTAGATGTTGTCTTCCGCGGCAAGAGTGATGCGCTTGGCCTCGGCAAGGCCTGTGCAGAGACCGGCCAGCACCACCACGCAGGCGATTCGCAGCGCCGCCTTTCGGGGTATCTGGCCGGCGAAGAGATAGGTGCTCCACAGGGCAACCGCCGCGTTCAGAATGCCGAAAAGCATGGCCGAACGCACAAGGCCGAGATGCGGCACAAGTAGGATGGGAAACAGCAGCGATGCGCCGAGAGCCCCGAGGTAGTCGAAGGTGAGCACGTGCGCGATCACGTCGCGAAGGCGATAGCGGTCCCGGATGATGCGCATGAAAAGCGGAATCTCAAGCCCTACCAGGACTCCGATCACGATGACCAGCGCGTACATCAGGAACTCGAAGGCCTGCGAGTAGGCGAAAGCCAGAAAGAGCAGGGCGGACGAGAAGCCGCCCACGGCGCCCAGAAGCAGTTCGATCCACACAAACCGGTACGCCAATCCGCGGCCGATGTAGCGCGAAAGCGCGCTGCCGATGCCCATCGCGAACATATAGCAGCCGATGACGGTGGAAAACTGCAGCACGCTGTCGCCAAGCAGATAGCTGGCGAGCGTCCCCGCGACGAGCTCGTAGATGAGCCCGCAGGCGGCAATCAACAGCACCGTGATGAAGAGAGCAATGCCCACGCTAGTGAATCGCAGCCGCAATGATCACGCAAAGTCCCAGCGACATCGCGCCGAGCAGAATGGCCAATGCCAGATTGTGCTCCTGGACGATTTCCTTCCAGAGGTTGTATGGAGTTACCCTGTCCAGCACCAGAAATGCGCCGGCAAAGATCACGATGCCGATCGCGGCATAGACAATCGCATTGATCAGATTGTTCCATTGGAAACCCATCACTTGCCTCCCGTGTAGTGGTGGTAAAAGGCGTACACCGAGCGATAGGAGCCGGGATTGTCCCGCACCGACTTCGGAACGTTCGGCACCTGGTTGATACGATCCAGGCTCCAGCCGCGGTATTCGGCCAGCGATAACAGCGACATCACCGCAAGCCCATAGACCAGGAACAGGCTTCGAATCATTCGTTATCTCCGGATGAAGATCTCTTGGTTGAACCGACGATTCCCTCCACGGCGCCCAAAACAGAGTCGCCTGGCGGGCTGCCGTAGCCGCTCTCGGCCCAGCGAAGGTGCTCGAAATTGAGAGACCGCCAGGTAATCAGGCAGGTGGGAATGAGCAAGGCGAGCGCGGCCAGCCCGAAGAAGCTGGCTTGCGGCACGTCCCGCTTCACCGTGACCGTGTAATAAATGATGCCGTGATTCGGGTCGCTCTCGGGCTCAATGCGAAGATAGTAGTTCCCCGGTGGAACGCTCGGAACCGTCACGCGATTGGTGGTGCTGCCTTCGGTCCACGATCCGTCTGAGTCCACGCCGTGGTAATAGCTGACCTCCCGGCCAAAGTCGTAAGCCTGGCCCGTATCTTCGTTAATGAGCGCGTAGTTCAAATAAATCCAATTGTTGTCGACAGCCGCGCTCGTGGTCAGCTCGACGTCCGAAGTATGCCCCTTCAGTTCGAAGATTTCCGTGACGAAGGAAGCCTCCTCTTTCGAAGACGTGTCGAATTGATAGGTCTGTTCCAGCACCTGCGCGCTGCGCGCAGTTGCATAAAACAAAACCAGCAGCGGCACCAGCATCATGAGAAAGACGCTGGCGATCACCCACACAACGGTCACATTGGCACTCATCGGTGACGGCTGATTCTCATAGACGCCGACCGGCGCAGGCGGCTCGCCTTCCATCTTGAACGCCTTCCAGAGGTCGCGTCCCGAAAGGTACTCGCCGATCGACCACGTCACCTCGTTTCCGGCGCCTTCGCTCGATATGACGCGGGGCGGCGAAACATAGTCCGACACGGAAACGGTTTCCCCGACGCGCACCTGCCACGGAAATTCGCCCAGAACAAACGTCGTCGCCGCGTCCGCGGTCTGAAAGATCTTGTAACTTTCGCCCAGGTAGGTGAGTGTGGCGCCGCCGGGGCTCACATCCGGCAGCGATCGCAGGGTGCTTACGTCGTTCCAGTGGCCGTCGTACTCCGTCAAGTAACGAAATCCCTTGACGGGATTGAAGAGGACGTATTCATGCCAGCTGTAATGAATGCCCTCGACTTCGATCGTCCGCCGCTGAAACCCGATGACCTCGTACTCGGTGCCGCGAATGGCGCCGCGGCTGCCTAGCGGAACGAGCGGTGGATCGTCGCGAAGCGTCGCCGAAAACGTCTGCAGAACCTTCAGCCTCGGATCCCGCGCATCGAGCACCGAGTGGCAGCTCTCGCACACCACCGAGACCGCGTTCCCGGGAGAGCGCAGCGTGAGGCTCGCCCCGCAGTTGGGGCAGTTCAGCGCCTCGACCCGTGGCGTGCCGGCAGGCCCCGGCCTGCTTGTGCTCATGACCACCCCTCAAAAGTGCGAAGGTTTTTGAGCTTCATGCTTTCGAACTCGACGGCTTCCCCCAGGAAGAGCAGCGGCGGATCTTCGCTGTAATCGAGGGTGGCGAATCTCACGTCGTGCGACATCAGATCGACGAATACGACATCGGACTTGTCCCAGTATTGAAATGGGAGCTCTCCCTCCACGCCGCTGAAGTGCGCCGTTGTAATCGTGCTGACCGTGTAGGTCTGCTTGTCCCACGTGAACTGCTGGCCCACCTTGCACTCTTTGGGCAACTCATGTCCCGGCGCCGCAAACGTCACGGCATAGTCCAATTGCGCGTCCGATAGCCAGCCGCTCAAGCCGTCGTTCATCATCAGGTGCCATTCGTTCCAGTTTCCCTGGTCGTACTCATAGAGAATGCGCCCGATCGCAACAAACGCACGTAGCCGGTAGACGCCTTCGGTTCCAATCTGGATGGGCGAACTGTTCGGGGGAAAGTCCGCGATTTGCCCGATTCGCTTCAGATCGGTTTCCGTGCGCACCAGAACAGACTTGCAGTAATCGCATGTCGTCTGCACGCTGCCGCTCCAGCGGAATACGATCTTTGCGCCGCAATTGGGGCAATTCGCCGTGGGCTGCGTCATCGCGCCTCTCTTGCCGCACCGATCGGATCGAACTCCGCTGCCGCCGAGTAATTCCGGGCAACCTCGACCACGCGAACCGAAGTTGCGGAGAACATCCGCGCCATCTGAGATTCGAAATCCCACCGTGCACGGGGCGTGCAGCAGAACAGATTCAAGCACAGCAATCCGAGTTCGGGAAAAGTGTGGCAGGTGAGGTGCGATTCGGCCAGCAGGCACAGTCCCGTGATGCCGCCGGCGCCGGGGAATTGGTGCCAATGCGTTTGCCCGACCGTCCTGAGATCCAGCGCGGCGATCATCCGATCGAATAGCTCGCGCAGCGCTTCCAGGCTGCGCAGCGCCTCCGCACTGCATCCCTGCGCGTCGACAATCCACTCGGTCCCGTTCATAGCTGGAATCGGTGCTACTTACTGCTGCGCGTGCCCGCATTCGGGACAAAACTTGCTCACTTTGGGGATTGACTTGCCGCAATTCAGACAGAACTTCGTCTCGGCGCTCGCAGCGCCGGCAGGGGGTTCGCCACTTGGGGCCGCAGCCTTCCCGAGCGAATCCGCAATGGCCTTGCCCATTGCCACTCCCGCGCCCAGTCCGACACCAACGCCGGCAATGCCGCCGCTCTCGTTGGCCGCCGCAAGCGGGATCGACTGCGCCACCTCGAATTGCGTGTACCGGCCCATGTCGCCAATCATGTTCATGCTGATCCGCTGGTCGAGCACCTTCTGCAGCTCGTCGGGAAGCGAAAGGTTCTCGACGACGAAGCTGTCCAGAGCGAGTCCCAGTTGGGCGAATCCTGGCTTGAGCTGGGCCGCGATCGTCTCCCCGAGCACAGTCTGATTCGCCGCCATGTCCAGAAACGGCAGCTGGCTGTTGGCGAAGGCGTTGGTCATGGTGCCGACGATGGTGTTGCGCAGCTGGCCTTCCAGATCGGCCACCGCATAAACCTCCCGCGTGCCGGAGACCTTGGTGTAGAACGCCTTGGGGTCCGCGATGTGATAGACGTAGATGCCGAACGCTCTGATCCGCACCGCGCCGAATTCCTTGTCACGGATCGTGATGGGATTCTGCGTGCCCCAATGCTGATTCGTCTCGAGCCGCGTGGAGAAGAAATAGACATCGGACTTAAACGGAGACTGAAAGGCTTTGTCCCAGTTCATCAGATAGGTCAGGATGGGCAACGTGTGCGTGTTCAGCGTATAAAGGCCAGGCGCGAACACATCCGCAACCCGGCCCTCATTGACGAAGACCGCAGCCTGCGATTCGCGGACCGTGAGCTTCCCGCCGTTCTGGATTTCGCGGTCCTGCATCGGGTAGCGATATCCGAGAATCCCGTTCTCGGGTTCGACCCACTCGATGACATCGATGAACTGCTTGGACAGAAAGTCGCGAAGGCTCAAGGTTTACCCCGTCCACAGTGCCGCTTCGTTCAAGTGTCTGCCGGTTACGCAATCGTATGAGCCGCCTTTGCTTCTGTCAACCGCACGGATATTGCGAATTGAAAAGCGGTATTGCAGGTTGTGATGAACCCATAAGCCAAGGCCCCAAGCCACCCTTCACGCAGGGGTCCGTCGATCTGCATTTGGTCTGGCGAACAATGGAGTGACGGTGATAAAGTTATTGCGCGCTCATCACTCCATTGGCGCTTGAGCATTGCTCTTCCGGTGCCCCTTATCAGTTCAGGAGGGCCCAATGTCAGTAACTCGCTCCTTCCGATTCATTCCATTCGCAAAATTCGTTTCCGTGGGTTTGTTGTTTGCCTTTGTTCCGGCAATTGCGCAGCAAAAGAACGTGTCGACAGGTACGGGCACAGTTCAGCCCGCTGTCAAAACGCGGATTGCGACCAGTTATGGCCGTATTCCGCTCAGCTTCGAATCCAACCGTGGCCAGACCGATCCCTCGGTGCAGTTTCTTTCGCATGGGCTGGGATACACGCTGCTCCTGCGCCAAGGCGAAGCGGTGCTGGTCTTGCGCGGCAGCAAGACAACCGACCCTAAAGCCGCTTCGAGGCCCGATCCGCGCGAATTCGGGAGTTCGAAGTCGGACGATTTCGAAACATCGCTCGTCCGCATGAAGCTGATCGGCGCCGACCTACACACGCGGGCGCGCGAAGAAGACCGGCAAATCACCAGAACCAATTACTTCATCGGCAACGATCCAGCGAAATGGCGGACCGATATCCCCAACTACGGCCGCATCCGCTACTCCGACATTTACCCTGGGATCGACCTGGTTTACTACGGCAACCGGCACCGGCTGGAGCACGACTTTGTCGTCGCTCCTGGCGCCGATGCTGGCAGAATCAGATTGGCCGTCGAAAGCGCAATGCACATGCGCATCGACAGGGCCACCGGAGACCTGATCCTGAACACCGGCTCCGGTGAACTGCGGCTGCTCAAGCCCGTTACTTACCAGGAATTCAGCGGCCATCGCTCCACAGTCTCTTCCAATTACAGACTCGTCGCCAAGAACACAATCGAATTTCGAGTCGGCAGCTACAACCACGGGCACCCGCTGGTCATTGATCCGGTACTCGTCTACTCCACCTATCTCGGCGGGAGCGGCAACTCCAAAGGCAACGGCGACCAGGGCAACGGCATAGCCGTCGACTCCAGTGGCGACGCCTACATAGTCGGCACCACTTATTCCACAAATTTCCCGCTCAGCAGCGGGGCCATTCAGTCGCTGAACTATGCGGCAGAGGCCAGCAACAACAGTACCGTCTTCGTGAGCGAACTCAATCCTGCCGGTACGGCGCTTGTCTATTCCACCTACATCGGCGGCTCAAATTACGATTTCGGATATGCCATCGCGCTCGATGCGTTGAGAAACGTGTACATCGCCGGAGCCACGTATTCTGTTGATTTTCCCGCGACGTGCGGGTCTTTTCAGACTGCGAACCCATCGAAATCAGAGGCGACCAGTGGTTTTGTGGCCAAGCTGAATCCGGCCGGCGATGGCCTCGTCTATTCCACTTTTCTCGGCGGCGAAGGCGACGAGATTTACCCCGCCCGCGGCGACGTGGCGCAGGCCCTCGCTGTGGATTCGGCCGGCGACGTCTACCTGACCGGCTATACATGGTCCGCGAATTTCCCCACCACCGAGGGAGCGTTTCAGACCGAGTTCGCAGGAACCACTTCCCTCTCGAACGCATTCGTAGCCAAGCTGAACCCTGGCGGCACAGGCTTGCTGTACTCGACCTTCCTCGGCGGCAGTGGGTCGAAGAACGGCGGCGACTACGGCAATGCCATCGCCATCGATTCTTCGGGAGATGCCTACGTAGCGGGCAGCACGGGGTCGGCGAACTTCCCTGTGGCCAAGGGAGCCCTTCAGACGGCATTGACGGGCCCGACAAACGCCTTCGTGACCGAGCTCAACCCCGGCGGAACGGATGAAGTCTACTCCACCTATCTCGGCGGCAGCGGAGGCGATTCGGCGCAGGCCATCGCCCTTGACAGCAACGGATACGTCTATGTGGCTGGGGACACCAGCTCCGGCGATTTTCCGCTGTGCGCCGGGATAAACCGGCGTGTTGTAGGGGGTGCAAGTCCCCTGCAGGAAAGGAAGTAGCGACTCCATCCTGACCTCTAGTCTTGCATGGGACACCGCGAGGTGTTCCGTG
>JBAUBR010000434.1:0-2245 GCA_049676965.1 Occallatibacter sp. | reverse complement strand
TCAAGGACGCGCGTTCTGTGCGCGCCGCGCAGCGGTCGAAGATCCTTGACGGCCACCGCAGCGGAGGGTACGCGCGCCAGCGCGTCTCTCTACTTGCCACGAAGGGCGTCCTTTTATAATGCGTGGGATCAATCTGGTGCTCCTGCCACGGAGCAGGAGCCTCAAGTGCGGGCGGGAAGACGGGCATCGGACGCAAAAATGGCGGAGCCTGAGGTTTGGCTCCGCCATCTCGATTGGTTGGACTATGCCGACTTGGGCTTCTTTTCCGTCTTGGCGGCTGGCTTCGGCGCGGCCTTCTTGCTGTCTCCGCCTTGTCCTTGGCGGCGATTCGCCATCCAGCACAACGATGGCGATCTGCACCTGGTATTTGCCGGCGTAGTTCCCCGAAAAACTCATGGATGGCCAGCCGCGTCCCCTCGCGGCAACCTATTTGCTCGATTTCCGACTTCCGCCATGGCGTGCAGGGCGTTTCCATGGTTAGCTCCAAAGCGATTGCCTTCTCCAATTCGTCAAGGTCGTTGATTCCATCCTTGAATTGTGATTGGAGTCGAGCGCGTGTGACGTTGCGGCCCTCAATGCGGGCGAAGCGATACTGTTCAAATTCGCGATTCATTGTAATTCTCCTAAGTCGAGTGATCTTGGGCATAAGAAAGCGCCAGCCATCGAAACCGATGGCTGGCGCGGGATTACATTGCTGGCGTTTTAGTGGCTCAGGAACAGTTTGCCGTCTGCATTGAAGGCACTGCGGAGGATGATTCTCGCTTCACGGAGATTACGATGAACCGTACTCCGATCAGTCCCCATCGCTTGGGCAATCGCATTCGGGTTGAGGATCGGCCTTCTGCCTCTTTCCCTTTTCCATCTGTCAGGATCGCCCGATGCCGTGAAAGCGTGCTCCTTGAGCGCCTCGTCCGGGCCGAGTGCTCGAATGCAGAGTAGAGTTGCGCACACATCGGGTCGCAAGTTCGGGAAGCCGGTTACCTGATCGAGTAGTTCCCGAGCGATGATGTCCTGCTCGGCCTGATTGTTGTGCGCCTTGATATGGATGGGAAGCGCAGAGAGATCGGCGACTGCCCGAATGCCGTCGTTCTCCTCGCGCTTAAAATACGATCGCACGGCTCCCAACGCCAGTGCACGAAGTAGATAGCGTCGAAATGCATTGGTTCCCGTCTCCACGGCAAAGTTGCACTCAAACACGGCAATCGCCGCCGCGACTGCGCCATCGTACATCAATTCAAGTTGCCAATCTGAGGGGTAAATGAATACCTTGTGCGCCCGGCGGCGCGCGGCCTTCTCAGCCAAGGGAAGCGTGCAGGCAAGAAATACATCCAGTGCGCTCGGATGGCCGTGATCGTGGCGGTACACGGCTTCGGCAACCTGAATGCGTTCTGGCTTCTCGGACGCTGTGAACAGATGGTGCAGTAGATCCGACATCTGTAGAGTGTCGAGAGTGGGAATTTTGTTGTGGGTGAGTAGATTCCTTACGGTGTCGATGATCGGCATACGGTGCTCCTGATGTCGCCCGCTTGGGGCGGAGTGGCGTCCACGAGTAAGAGCACCCAAACCCAAATTTCTTTTGTTGAGTGCCCCCGCTTCATGGCTCTTTGCGGCGGTCAGGGGCGAGAGGGTTCTGTCAAGGCCGCCGCAGGCGCCGCGTCAGCGGTCGGAGTGAAGCGAAGAGCCTTTACAGGTTCCTTCCGCCTCTGCCAGAACGCCGCCTGAAGCGGGGGCACTTGATAAAAGAAGAAATTTAGGAGACTTCCTCACTGCGCCACGCGCATTCAGGTCCGACTTTTCGGACGCTACCAACACCGATGGAAATCTCCCAAAGAAAAATCTCACCGCCTTGTCGCGAAAAGATCATTGCTCCTCCACTAGTTCTATGGAGCACTTTGAGGTCTCACCAGATCCCGAACGCCATGGTGGGTTTTCGATTCTGCGCAAGTTGGTGGCAAACGAATGGAGAAGACGTCTACGACATTCACGAACCCGCTTCTTCCTCTGCGAGCTGCGCACTACGTGCGTATGTCCACCGAGCATCAACAGTATTCTCCTGAGAACCAACTTGATGTCGTCCGCCAATACGCCGCCTCCCACCAAATGGAAATTGTTCGCGAGTACTCGGATCATGGGCGAAGTGGTCTAAATATCGCAGGACGCGAAGGGCTGAATAAGCTCATGTCGGACGTGGAAAACAAGCGGACAGACTTTTCCGCACTGCTTGTGTACGACGTCAGCCGGTGGG
>JBAUBR010000433.1:0-46161 GCA_049676965.1 Occallatibacter sp. | reverse complement strand
TAGATCACCGCGTCAGTCCCGCCAGCGACTTACTTCAAACGACCCTATCGAAACTGCCCCGCAAAAGATCCTGCGACAAGCCACACTTGTTGCGACGGGGCAGTCCCGATAGGGACCTAACGTTTCCCGGTACTGAACCGTACCTCGTCGCGGGGTGGGGCAAAGCTCTACAGATCCGACTCAGCCGGAAGTCTGGTGGAACCTTCCCAGGATCGATCGATGGACTGAATGTATTCCCGAGGGGCCACGCTAAGGGATCGCTTGAACAATGTGCTGAAAGCTGCGGGATTCTCATATCCCAGATCGGCCGCCGTTTGGGTTACGGATGTCCCTGCCATCAGCTTTGGAAGCGCTGCAAGAAGGCACGCTTGTTGTCGCCATGCGACAAAGCTAAGTCCTGTTTCCCGGCGAAACAGCCGCGTAAAGGTGCGACGCGTTATATGCAGTGACCTAGACCAGTCGTCGATTCTTGCATTGGCTTTGGGAGATGCTGAGAACTTGAGGCACCGGCGTGCGAGAGCCTTGTCGGTTGGTAAGGGCAAAGACAGGGGCAGTTCGCGAAGTCGGCTTACCTCGTATCCGATGAGCTTCATGATGGCTCCTGAGCGCCCATCGCAATCGTGCCTGATCGGTAAAGCCACGGCTTCCGCCATGAGGCTTCGCATGAGCGAAGAGATGGCCACCACACGGCAGCGATCCGGCATGTCAGTAAACACACTCGTGTCGAAGTAGAGACTCTGCATCTCCACCACTCCTTCCATTCGTATTTCGTGCCGGACGCCTGCTGGAATCCACAGTGCGCGTCTGCAAGGGACTACCCAGGTCCCGTGCGAAGTCGAAGCCATAGCGAGGCCGGACATCGGACAGAACAACTGACCTCGTTGGTGAAGATGGGCTTGAACGTGGTGCGCGTCTGGGAACGTCTGGCACAAGGCGATGATCGGACGCGTATCAGTGAAATATTGCTCGACCTTTCCGATTACTTTTCTTTGGCCCATTTGAGTATGTTTATGTCCCACCTCAGGTGGCGGGCCTCCTAAGCACGATTATATCGTTCGATTCAGTTGAGTAATTGCCAGAAGAGAGCGATGCCGTCGGCGTGGTTCGTATTCCTTCAACGCATGAAACTTTTGTACCCCACATCTTGCCGGTTCAACCGGCGAACGGAGAATCGATGAAGCTAATACATACACCCCGTGTAAATGCGCGCTATTGGACGGCGATTGCGCTGGCCAGCGTCTTTGGAACCAATCTGGGTGACTTTTATGCTCATGAGAGCGGACTCGGTATCGTAAAGGGGCTCAGCGTTCTGGCACTTATTGCCGCATTCGCTTTTGTTATTGAGCGCTTTGACGAGCATCGCCACGAACTGTATTACTGGGCCGTCATCCTCATCATCCGAACCGGCGCAACCAACATCGCAGACTATCTGGCATACGGCGCGCGCATCCCGAGACTTCTGCTTGCGGTGAGTTTGGCCGGACTCATCGCTTTCTTCGGGTGGGCGAGCTATCGCACCATGCGCTCCTCGATCACTTCGTTCACATTGAACGGGACCAACGCCTCTTATTGGCTTGCCATGTTGAGCGCGGGCGTATTCGGCACCGTCCTGGGAGACATCTGCGAAGACAGGTTTGGCGAGGGAATTTCGGCGATCGCGCTCACCGCCATCCTGGGCATTGTTCTCGTAATGGGATTCCGCCGTGCCACGCAGTTCATCGTTGTCTATTGGACGGTTGTTGCCATCGCGCGTACAGCGGGCACGGCCATCGGCGACGGGATTGCGGAGAACCAGATCCTGCACATCGGGCTCTCTGTCTCCACTTTACTGAGCGCCATCGCATTTGTTGGTGTCCTTCTCTTGTGGAGAGACCGAAACAACCCAAAAGAAATGCCAAGACTTGCTTGAGAAGTCGCGAAGACAACGGAGGAGACTGAGATGTGGATCGTCAGGACAGCACAGAACCGGCCTAATACATTTTTCGTGCCGGGGTTGCTCATTCTTATTGCGAGCTTAGTCGGTTGCCACAAGCAGGCGGCACAGCCGCCTGCTGTCCCTCCGAGTGTGGGATACGTCACGATCGAAGATCGACAGGTGACATTGACCGATCAGTTGCCGGGCCGAGTGTCTCCCTACGAGACCTCAGACGTGCGTCCCCAGGTAAACGGTCTGGTCGAGGCGCGTCTCTTCACAGAAGGCGATGTCGTCCACAAGGGCCAGCCGCTCTACCGCATCGACGCCTCGCCTTACGAAGCACAGGTCGCCAATGCGCAGGCAGCACTCGCGAGAGCGAAGGCCGCATTTTCAGCGAGTGCGGCACTTGCGCGCCGCGCCGGCCAATTAGAGACAGGCGCAATCTCGAAGCAGGACATAGAGGATGCACAGTCAAGCGCAGCGCAAGCAGAGGCAGTGGTTTCCGCACAAGAGGCCGCGCTTCGCAGTGCGCAGATCGACCTCGCGCGCGCGACGGTCCTCGCGCCCATAACGGGTCGTATCGGGCGATCCATTTATACGACCGGTGCATTGGTGACGGCGGCGCAGACAGAGCCGCTGGCGACGATCCAGCGTCTCGATCCGATCTACATTGACATCCAGCAATCGAGCGCCGAATTCCTGAAGCTGCGACAGCGGCTTATGACCGGTCGGATCGCCCGCAACGGTAGCGCCAGAGTGACGCTGAACCTTGAGGACGGGACACCCTACGGCCCCGAGGGATCACTGCTCTTCGCCGATGTGACAGTCGATCCGGCGACGGGATCGCAAGTGCTCCGCGCGGTCTTTCCGAATCGCGACGGGCTGCTGCTGCCGGGCATGTATGTAAGCGCCCGGCTCGTCGAAGGTACAGAACAGGCGATGTTGGTGCCGCAACGCGCTGTCGGCCGGGACGAGCGCGGAAACGCGACGGCGATGGTTGTCGGCAGGAACAACAAAATCGAGCAGCGGATGCTAGAGACGAGCCGAACGGTCGGAAAAGACTGGCTCGTGACCGGCGGCGTCCAGCCTGGCGACCGGGTAATCGTCGACGGCGGCGCGGGGCTAAGAGAAGGCGACTTGGTCATACCTGAGCGCTGGGTCCCCGACGCCCCAAAAACAGCGGGCCCCGCGCAGTCGCAGGCAGAGGTAGGTAACGCGTCATGACCCGGTATTTCATCGATAACCCAATCGTCGGCTGGGTGATCGCGATCACCTTAATGCTCGCAGGCATACTTGCACTGCACAATCTACCGATCGCCCAGTTCCCGGCGATCGCACCGCCCGCAGTTACGATCACCGCGACCTATCCGGGAGCGGACGCGCAGACTTTGGACGCCACGACGACGCAGCTCATCGAGCGTCAGATGAAGGGGATCGACGGATTGCGCTATTTTTCGTCTTCGTCATCCTCCGCTGGCACGATTACGATCACGCTGACATTCGAACAGGGCACAAATCCCGACATCGCCCAGGTGCAGGTTCAGAACAAGCTTCAACAGGCGACGCCTCTCCTCCCGCAGGAAGTGCAGAAGCAGGGCGTCCTCGTGGCAAAGTCGTCGGAGAACGTCTTGTTTGTCGGCCTCTATTCGGAGAACGGCAAGCATAACGGGGACGACCTGTCCGATTACGTCGTCTCCAAAATGCAAGACCCGATTAGTCGCGTGAAGGGCGTTGGCGAGACGACTGTGTTCGGCTCGCAGTATGCAATGCGCATATGGATCGATCCGCTGAAGCTTCGGAAATACGCGCTTACCGTTGAAGACGTGCGCGCAGCCGTCATCGCCCAGAACGCGCAGGTCTCCGCCGGGCAAATCGGCGCGCAGCCCGCTCCGGAAGAGCAGATGCTGAACGCGACCGTGTCCGTTCAGTCGCGCCTCACGACCCCGGATCAATTCGCGGCGATCAGCCTCAAGAGTAATCTTGACGGTTCGATCGTTCGCCTCGGCGACATCGCCCGTGTCAAGATCGGTGCGGAAAACTATGGCATTCAATCCGAGTGGAACGGCAAGCCTGCTTCCGGGATCGGGATCAAGCTCGCTCCGGGCGCAAATGCGCTCGCGACTGTACTCGCGGTCAAGGCGCGCGCGCTTGAAATCGGCAAGCAGTTCCCGCCCGACGTAAAGGTGATCTTCCCCTACGACACCTCGCCTTTCGTCCTGCTCTCGATCCGTCAGGTCATCGAGACTCTGTTCGTTGCTATCATCCTCGTCTTCCTCGTGATGTTTCTGTTCCTTCAGAATTTGCGAGCGACGTTGATCCCGACGATAGCGGTGCCTGTGGTTCTGCTCGGCACTGTTGCGGTGTTGGCGCTCGCTGGCTTCTCCATCAACACCTTGACACTCTTCGGGATGGTGCTCGCCATCGGCCTGCTGGTCGACGACGCGATCGTGGTCGTGGAGAATGTCGAACGGCTCATCCAGACGGAGCATCTCAGCCCTCGCGAGGCCGCTCACAAGTCAATGGATGAGATCACGGGCACGTTGCTTGGAATCGCGCTCGTACTCGCCGCTGTATTTCTACCGATGGCGTTCCTCGGCGGCTCGACGGGCGTCATCTATCGGCAGTTTTCGATCACGATCGTGTCGGCAATGGTGCTGTCTGTGGGGGTCGCACTCATCTTAACACCCGCTTTATGCGCAACGATCCTGAAGGCGCACGATTCCGAGGAGACTGTCGGGCACGGCCCGTTTGCTGGCTTCTTCCGGCGGTTCAACGAGAAGTTCGATGCCGGACATACGAGGTACGAGCGCGGCGTGCGCAGCATCGCGCGCAATTGGAAGCGCTCGGCTATCATCTATGCGCTGATCATCGTCGGCACGGGCCTCATGTTTTGGCGACTTCCGGCGGGCTTCCTGCCCGACGAGGACCAGGGTGTCCTCTTCGCGTTGGTGCAAGGGCCGGCCGGTTCGACGTCTTCGCGAACGGAGAAGGCGCTCGACCTGGTTCGCGATCACTTCCTTGGCGCTGAGCATGCGAATGTGAAGGGGGTCTTCACGATGAACGGCTTCAGCTTCGCCGGGGTCGGCGAGAATAGCGGGGTAGCCTTCATCAACCTCAAGGATTGGGACGACCGTTCTGGGAGCGCCAACAAGACGCCTGCGATAGCGGCCCGCGCTATGAAGGCCTTCTCGCAGTTCAGTGACGCGAGAATCTTCGCAATCGTCCCGCCCGCTGTGCAGGAGCTTGGCACGGCCAGCGGCTTCGACCTGGAGCTCGTCGACGATACCGGCATTGGACATAACAAGCTGCTGGCCGCACGCAACACGATGCTCGGCATGGCCGCACAGGACAAGACGCTTGCTGGCGTGCGGCCCAATGCGCTTGACGATGCGCCGCAGTTGAAGGTCGATATCGATCAAGACAAGGCGCGTGCGCTCGGACTCGACCTCGCCGACGTTAACGACGCCATCTCGACCGCGTGGGGCGGCTCCTACGTCAACGACTTCATTGATCGTGGCCGCGTCAAACGGGTTTACATACAGGCTGACGAGTCGTACCGGCTAGCGCCCGAAGACATAGGCGACTTCTACGTTCGCGGCTCGACAGGCGCAATGGTTCCGTTTACCGCATTCTCCAAACTCTCCTGGGGGCTGGGACCGGTCCAACTCACGCGCTACAACGGGCTGCCTGCAGTGGAGATCTTGGGACAGTCTGGGCCGGGCTACTCGTCGGGTACAGCGATGACGGCCATAGCGGCGATCCAGAACAAGATGCCACCCGGCACCAGCCTCGAATGGACTGGTCTCAGCTACGAAGAGCGCTCGACAGGTGGCCAGGCACCAGCACTCTACGCCATGTCGCTACTGATCGTGTTCCTCTGCCTCGCCGCGCTCTACGGGAGTTGGTCGGTACCAATCTCGGTGATGCTTGTAGTGCCACTGGGCGTCATCGGCGCGTTGCTCGGGGCGACACTCACCGGCGAGAACAACGATATCTATCTGCAGGTGGGGCTTATCACGACGATCGGGGTGTCGGCCAAAAATGCGATCCTCATCGTCAAGTTCGCCGAAGATTGCATGGGTGTGGGGATGAACGCCTTCGACGCGGCGATCGAAGCTGCGAAGTTGCGGTTGCGCCCGATCCTCATGACCAGCTTCGCATTCGTTATTGGCGTCTTTCCCCTTGCGATCTCAACAGGTGCTGGTGCTGGCGGACAGAACGCTATCGGCCGTGCCGTGGCCGGTGGCATGCTGTCGGGAACGATCCTCGCAATCTTCTTTGTACCGATGTTCTTCATCGTCGTGCTGCGGCTGTTTGGTCGCCACGGCACGTTCAGGCAGAGCAACGCTCTCGGCACCGTCGAGGATGAGGAGGGCGGCCCCGCGCCGCAGGGAGTCTGATGGCCATGACGATCCGTACTTTCATTTCCGCAGTCGCACCAATCGCAAACATGGCGATCAGCAACTGCACTCCGATTCAGGTAACCAAGGCGCAAGCTGGAGGCACCAAAATGAAGCAGAATCATCTCTTCGCAGCTTTATGTCTCCTCAGTCTGCTTCTCAGCGGCTGCATGGTTGGTCCGAAGTACGTCAAGCCAACCGTGCTCATGGCTCCGGGATTCAAGGAACAGCCTCCAGACTCCTTCAAAGAGAATGGTGTTTGGAAGTCAGCTCGGCCGAATAATCAAATGCTCCTTGGCACGTGGTGGGAGATCTTCGGCGACCCACACCTTAATGCGCTGGAAGAAGAGGTGACAGTTTCCAACCAAGATCTGAAAGTGGCTGAGGCGCGTTTCCGCCGGGCACGCGCGATGATCCGTTTCAACCGATCCGCGGAATTTCCAACGATCTCAACATCGCCGAGCGTTGTCAATGAACGATACTCCGCAAATAAACCTTACTTCCCGCCGTCACTCGCTGACAATGGTACAGGAAACTTCACGCTACCTTTCGACCTGTCCTATGAAGTCGACTTGTGGGGGAGGGTCAGGCATAGCGTAAATGCGTCGAAGGAAGAAGCTCAGGCCAGTGCAGCCGATCTTCAAACTGCCAATCTGAGCTTGCATGCCGAACTGGCGGTCGATTACTTCGAACTGCGCAGTGCGGACCGGCAAAAGCAACTTCTGGATGACACCGTAAAAAGCTATACCGACGCGCTTAACTTGACCCGGAATCGCTTCGAGGTTGGGACCGCTCCCAAATCGGATGAAGTTCGAGCGCAAACACAGCTAAGCGGAGCTCAAGTTCAAGGTACCGACTTCACGGTAATGCGCGCGCAATACGAGCACGCCATCGCAATCCTGATTGGCAAACTGCCGGCGCAATTCGACATCGTGCCTGAACCAAAGACAGATCTAGAGCTCCCCACTATTCCTGTCGGTCTGCCTACGAGCCTTCTGGAGCGCAGACCGGACATCGCTGCGGGTGAACGCCGTGTGGCAGAAGCTAACGATCAGATTGGCATAGCTCGCGCTGCATTCTTTCCGTCGTTGGTGCTTGGAGCAACGGGTGGATTCGAGGGCACCTCGATCACAAACTGGTTCAGCGGGCCAAGCCTGATGTGGGCCGTCGGACCACAAGTGTCGCAGACCATCTTTGACGCCGGACGGCGCCGCGCTATTTCTGAGAGTGCAACGGCAAACTATTACGGTACTGTAGCTTCTTATCGGCAGACGACCCTCACCGCCTTCCAGGAGGTAGAGGACAATCTTGCCGCATTGCGCATTCTCGAAAAAGAGGCGCAACAACAACGAGAGGCTTCGGCATCTGCCGAAGAGTCGCTTCAACTCTCTACCAATCGGTACGAACGTGGCGTCGACAACTATCTCCAAGTCATCACGGCGCAAATTGAGCTGCTATCAAATCAGCGCAACGATCTCGACATACTGCGTCGACGAATGGATGCCAGTGTTCGCCTGGTCAAAGCCATCGGCGGTGGCTGGGATGCATCGCAGCTTCCGAAACTCTAACGAGAGAGCCCAGGCTGAAACTTTGGCCCGATCCCAAATGTCTTTGTCCCAATGAAGGTGGTGGGCCTTGTCAAGCCGGGCCTATCGTCTTTACATACGAAAGAAGGAAATCAAATGAGCACAACCCCACAAACTTTAGACAAACCCTCCGCCTCCTACGCTGTTCTCGGCGCGGCAAGTGTTTGTCACATGCTGAACGACATGATGCAATCGCTGTTTGTCGCGGCATATCCGATCTTCAAAGGCAACTTCCATCTGTCGTTCACTCAGATCGGCACGCTGACACTGGTCTTCCAGATCACCGCATCGCTTCTGCAGCCGCTTGTCGGCTTGTACACCGACCGTAAACCGCAGCCGTATTCGCTCCCATTCGGCATGGCCATTTCCATGAGCGGCCTGTTCACGCTGGCGTTCGCAACAAATTATGCAATGCTGCTGCTTGGCGGAACCTTGTTGGGCGTCGGTTCATCGATCTTCCATCCCGAAACATCCCGGCTCGCCAGATTAGCCTCTGGTGGTTCGCATGGATTAGCGCAGTCAATCTTTCAAGTTGGCGGAAACTTTGGATCATCCCTGGGGCCGCTGCTCATGATCTTTCTGATCCTCCCCAACGGACAGCACAGTCTTGCTTGGTTTTCATTGGCGGCAATGCTGGGCATCGCGATGCAGGCCGGTCTCGCCCACTGGTACAAACTGCACGGTCGAGCCATTCATAAGAAGCAAACTGCGGTAAAGGTGGGCACCCTCAGCCGGAAGAAGGTTGTAGGAGCGATTGCCGTATTAGTCCTGCTGACGTTTTCAAAATACTTCTACTTGGTAAGCATCACTAGCTATTACATCTTCTACCTGATGCAGCATTTCCATCTCCCGCAGAAGCAATCGCAGCTCTACCTCTTCTTCTTCCTGGCTGCCCTAGCCGTCGGCACGGTCGCCGGGGGGCCTTTGGGAGACAGAATTGGCCGCAAGAAGGTGATCTGGCTCTCGATCCTTGGTGTACTGCCCATGACGCTCCTGCTTCCTCATGTCTCCCTGCCCGTGACCGTCGCACTGAGCATCCTGATCGGACTGATCCTCGCCTCCGCGTTCTCAGCAATCCTGGTCTACGCTCAGGAACTCGTGCCGAATCGAGTCGGCATGATCTCGGGGCTATTTTTCGGACTTGCCTTCGGAATGGGAGGGTTAGGCGCGGCCGCACTTGGGACACTCGCAGATCACACCAGCATCGACTTTGTTTACAAGGTTTGCTCGTTCTTACCGGCACTGGGCCTCTTCACGGCTTTATTGCCCGATACCGACCGGCCGAATAGAAGTCGGGGATCCAAAGCAGCGACGGAGTTGGAGGTCGTCCTTGGGATGGGCTCAGACGAACAACCGGCCTGACTGGCGTCACAGATCGCAAGCAAGCTTTCTTAAGCCTATGATTTTTCGCGTGCATTTTGTGGCGCCGCACAGTTTTCGCCAAATCACTAGGGCATAGGTACCGCTAAGTCGGCTTAACCGGTCAATCTCTGCCCATTTTTATGGAGTGTAGAATATTGTGATTTTCGGTGCCGATCCTGGCATCTTCCTGCTAAAGCAACCATGTGCTCTCCAGTGGAATGCCAATTCTCTCCTTCAAGGCTTTGGCGGCTGCGCTCTAAATATGCACGTCTGTCAGGCCATCAGAGCTCGAAGTCACTCTCTACTTGGTCTTTCAGCGCCTTGAACAGCCAATCGGTGAGTAAGTCGGCCCCGGAATACCTACGCCTGAAGGAAGAAAACCTGCTGAAGAATAATAACCCGACTTTCTGTCCCAGGCGACCGTCTGCTGCTTCTCTAAACGGCTGTTTAATGACGTTGGCCGGTTAATTACGGCATTGCGACTGTAATTTTGTGCCATACCGACGGCGTGGTGGGGTCCGCGCAGGCTCCCAGAGCCCACGGCGTTTGCCGGTATCCTACCCACAATTTTTTGAGATGTTCAGTTCACAAAAAGCGAGGCTGGCCACCCGCCCGCGTAATCTGAGGGATGAAAGGGAAACTATGCTGGATCACATCTTCCTCACAGTGACTGACATCGAACGCTCGATGAACTTCTACAAAAATGCGCTCGCACCGCTCGGCGTAGACCAGCATTTTGATTACGACGGGAAGAATGGTCCACCCGGCCATCCCGACCTGAAAGGGTTTGGTAAGAATGGGCGCCTGTATTTGTGGCTACGTGAAGGTGTGGCCGATGGCCGTGCCGTGCATGTCGGCTTCGTAGCGAACAGCCGGAAGCAAGTTGAAGCCGCCCACGCCGCCGCAATCGCGGCTGGAGCTACCGATAATGGCGCGCCCGGTTTCCGGTTGTACTATGATTCCCGCTACTATGCGGCCAACGTATTTGATCCAGATGGCTACAGCATCGAGTTCGTCTACAAAAGTTGGCAGCACGCATAGAAAACACGAACCGCTGTTAGAGCTTGCTGTTTGGCCTGGCTGCCCTCAAGACTACCGGCGCTCCTAATTTTGGCCATGGTGTGTGCCGATCCGCTTGGGATAGCCATCGGTTGACGCCATTTATCACGCCGCCTTTTCCATCGTCTCCGCTGCAGGCCGGAGGATCTCTGGAAGCACTCGGCCGGGCCATAGAATAGGGCCATTTGTCTCCGGGAACAGAAGACCCCTTTTGGCAACTCCCTTTCCCGTCCACTCCACCAATTCTTCATTGGTAGCTGAGATTGCGGCTGCCGAGCACCCGATGCTGTCCACCGGCGTGATCCGCCCGTTCTCCTTCAGCATCCGGAACATGGCACTTGCCCAATCCGGCAGCCCCGGCAAACCAAAGCGATGCACGAGCGCCGACCACACCTCGTTCGGCTCCGGCCGCAGAACATAGGTCCGCGACAGCGACTTCAAGCCGCGCAGTTCCTCGGAAAGCGCGATCATGTGCCGCACCCCTTGTTTTCTGCCTGGAATGCTGATGCTGCCGCGACAACACATCGCCCCCTCTCCCATGCTGATCTCCTGCGTTTCTCCATTCGGAAACGTCAGCCGGAATCGTGCCTGCTCATACACCGCGGCCGTGATCGCCCCGACATCCGAGTCGTTCCCGAAGACGCTGAGCAGGTGGCCGTCTTCGTCTTCGCCGATGTAATGGCTCACGCGCACTCTGATCCGCGATGCAATCTTTTCCGTATTTCGCTCGTACTCAAGGAGTCCCATCCTCAGATGTGCATTCTCCATCGCCGTCTCCTTCCGCCGGAGCTTTTTCGGTCAGCTTCATTACCTTGCCGGTGACATAGAGCAAGTGGAGTTCGTTCGACCATTTCTCGCGACGCCGGACGATCTTGGTGTCCCCCTCCTCTTCGTGGAACTCTGTGACGTGCTTGACCGAGCGCCAACGTGCGATGTGCCTGTCATCGCCCTCTCCGAACACGCCATTCAACAACCCCGCTGTGCACAGCAGGCCGACGTGGCCGCCATGGAGCGGAGTAATTGGACGGCCTATGGCGTTCTCCTCTCTCGGGAGCAGAACCAGCGCCGCTTGTTTCCAAGCAGCGGAATGCGGCAACAGATCCTCGATCAGGTTGTACGGCAGGCCGCGATAGGTTAATGACGCATCGCCCGAACGCGGAACAGCAAATGGTTCGATCGCATCTGGAGTGAGTTCAGGCAGCCTCGAATAGCCGCCGTTCGCCGCTAGCGCACGGGTCGTCCGCAGGTTCTCTTCGTGAGCTGCGCCTCGCACGCTTCGCCGGACGGCAAACACTACGATCTGGCGGAATCTTATCGACTCCGGATGCCCCATCCGGAAGGCGGCGATTCCTGTGAAGTTCCCAGCAAGGATGCCGGCACAATCAGCGAACTGCTCGAACGGGATGACCAAGATCAGCACGCCGCGCTGCACCAGCCAACGATGCGTGTGGTCGAGGAAGAGCCGCTCCATACGCCGATTACCGACGAGATCGATCTCCGAGTCATACGGAGGGTTGAGATAGAGCAGCGAGAAGCTCTCAGCCTTGGACTGAACGTCGAACGCGTTGCCCTGAAGCATTCGAATGCCGGATGTCGCCGCCTCGTCGGCACGTGCAGTGTCGAGTTCCACCCCAAAGCGAACGACGGGCGCGCCGGTCGTGATCAGGTTAAGCGCTGTCCCTTTCCCTGCGCACGGATCGACTACACAACACGGCCCGGAAAAACTGAGCAGAGACCCGATTCCGCGAGCCTCTGCCTCCGGCAGTGGAAAATAGCCCATCTTGAGACGGGCTGCATTCCTGGCCATACCACCTCCTGAAGGTCTCCACTCGTGTCTGAAAATAGAGCATGTGCTCTATTCACGTTGGGTTTCTTCATCACCCAAGGACCTGTCGTCAGATTCCGGGTCTTCATTCGCGTCCTTAAAGAACTCGACCCTTGGTGGAAGTCCCTTCTCTGCGCGCTGAGCTTCCTGTCGTTGCACCTCAAGATAGGCATCCTCTGGATCGCGGAACTTCCGCTCCTCGTTTATCCGCAGCCGTTCAAACAGCCATTCCTCTGTGAGTTCGACATCGTTCATGAATGAGACGATGTCCTGGCTCGCACCGGCGCGGACACACTGGATCAAAGATTGGTAATGGACTAGGGCCTCGTGTTCAACGCCAAAGCGATTGCAGGCCTCGTCCAGCAGGTCGATGAGCTTCTGGGAATAGACGTTGATCAAATACAGGCACTCATAGACGGGAAACCGGAGAGCCGGAGTACCTTCACCGGCGTGCGCCATGGCGGTATGCCAGAGGCGTTCGCGTTCATCCGATTCCGAGTGATCGCGGAAAAGCTCTAAGAAGAAGGGATTAGTTTCACAGGCGCTCGCGCGGGCATGTCTAGAGAAAGCCATATCGTCTCCTTTCGTGAGAACGAAGTGTGTGTGGTCAGGGATACGTCAGTGTTCAAGCGCCGGCGGGCCCCGAAATCAGCAAGCTGTTCAGACTGGTGAACACGAATAAACGCGCTCCCAGAAGTTGGTCGGTTTGACCTCGCAAAAGCCTGCGGCCAGGAGGGAGCGAGCTCTACGCGCCGACCGCCTTCACTAGCGAGAGCCTGGTCGGACGGCAACTTTGCGCAGGCGGGTCGGGGTTGCCATTGAGGACACCATCAAGGCGCATGACCTTCCCGCTCCCGCACAGGCTGCACACGAACGGGCGCGAGTTCGACACCGTAAGGCAAGCGCGACAGTAGACAGCGTGTTTCAGCGGAATGCAGCAAATGCTCTGCTCAGCGGGAAGTTCGAACAATTTCGCCATCGGAAGTTCCTGCCTCCTTTTTCACGGCTGCGGTTCTTGAAAGTCGGCCACCACTTTGGAAAGCGCGTTCCGCTTCCGTCAGACGACGAATCCTGAATCGATCGACGCCGGCAGCCTCGATGATCAGTTCTTTGTGCCCCTCACAGAAGACTTCGGTGTCGATCAACCACGCCGCCGGACGGCGGCACATCGAGCACTCCATGGCTCTCATTTGGTTGACCTCAGAAAACAGAGGACGCGACTGCTCGCATCTCTCCTGCGTTGGAAGTTTGAGTTTCCCGCCTATGCGGCCGGCATCCGCGATTGCGCCTCATTCATTTCAGAGACGAGTTTGGTCAAAATGCCGAAGTTTGGGATCTGATTTAGCGACCGGATTCTCAGGCGTTCTAGAATTCCGTAAAACTCGGACTCTGCGATTTCGGACGCCACTCGGCGCACCTGCGCCATCCCCCGGACACCACTTTCCATCCACTTCAGCACTTCCTGTTGAAGGTGCTGATTGGGGATATCGCGCGCAGAGCGAACCTTCGCCACCGATCCCAGGATGTTGCCATAAAGGAGATAACCGAGATCCCTGCGGCACTCCTCGATCTTGCTGGTGACGCTTGCATCGAGTGGTCCCTTCTGCACAGGAGAGGTCCAGTTGCTGGCAGTGCTCGTCTTCGCTGCGGCGTCACCTCCGCTCCGGCGTTCATTTTCGGGAAGCGCCCACGCGGATAGTTTCGGAATCTGCCGTGGGTGCTTGTATTCGTCCAAATCCACCCACATCTCGGCGAAGTTGTAGAAGTACCGGCCAAGACCAAAATTCGAGCATGCACGTTTGAATGCTTGCGCCTCCGCGCTCGTCAGGGCGTTTGGATCCTCGGCCCATTCTTCGCCGCAGCCGCTATGGGTGCCCACACCGGGGATCGAGACGACGCAGGTCACGAGGACCTTGCCCGTCTGAATGGGTTTGTCGTTTTTCAGCCGTGTTATCGGAGCGAGAGTTTGAACCGTGTACTCCCTTGTCCACCCACTCGCGGTGAAGATGTGGTTAAGCCGGTCTGTGTAAGCTCGCGGATCGGCGTACGGCGTCACCCGGCCTTTGCGGCCGTCTCTCGAAGTGGCTGCGACGAGCCACTTCACATCCCTGGAAGCAAATGGCTCCTGCAGACGTGCGAGGGCTTCTGCGACTGACTGTGAGTTTTCCATGGTCAAGCCTCTTAATTCTCAGATTGGCATCTTTCGGGGACAGCAGGACTCCTATGGACACTGCATAGGAGTATGTGATAACTTCTATGCACTGTCCAAAGGAACGGGGAAGATGGGCGAAGGCAAATCGGAAGTGCTGCAGGGAACGCTGGACCTGATGGTGTTGAAGACGCTCTACGCGCTGGGGCCGCTGCACGGATTCGGAATTGCCCGGCGGATCGAGCAGGTAAGCGACGGTGTCCTCGATCTGAACGAAGGAACGGTATACACGGCCCTGTTGAGGCTGCAGCAGCAGGGATGGATCGCCTCGAAGTGGGGAACGAGCGAGAACAACCGTAAGGCGCGGTTCTACTCGATTACCAGGCAGGGCGCGAAACAACTGGAGCGCGAGACCGAGAACTGGGAGCGTGTGGCCGGCGTAATGGATAGAGTGCTGAAGCTGGAAAGGCAGGGATGAGGCGATGCGGAAGCTACGGATGCTGTGGGCGCGCGTGAGAGGGCAGGCGGCGCAGGGCCGCGAGGATGAAGCCTTCGATGAGGAGATCCGTGGACACATCGCCTTGCTGGAGGAACGCTACCGGACGCAAGGCATGAGCGCGCAGGAGGCGGGGCGGGCGGCGCGCCGGCAGTTCGGAAACGTGACGGCACTGAAGGAGCGGCAGCGGGTGTACCGAGGGATTCTTTCGCCGACGGAGTGGTGGCGGGATGTGCGCTTCGGCATGCGGATGCTCGCCAAGCGGCCCATATCGAGTGCCGCGGTGGTGCTGGCGCTGGCACTGGGGATTGGGTTGAACTCCGCAGTGTTCACGTTTGTAAACGCGCTGCTGCTTCGGCCTCCGCAGGGCGTAAGCGGGACCAACAAGCTGGCGGAGGTATGGCTGCACAATCCGAAGGCCGGCGGTGTGGAGGGCTATCTCCCGTTCAACTATCCCGACTACGCATACTATCGCGACCACACAAAGTCGCTCGAAGGGCTGATGGCATTCGACGGCGATGGCGAGGACGCGATCTGGAATCACGCGGGCACGGGAGAGATTCTGCACGTGCAGTTTGTGTCAGGGAACCTGTTTTCGCTGCTGGGACTGAATGCGGTGGCGGGGCGCACGCTCTCAGAGGATGATGACAGGATCGACGACCCGCGGCAGGTAGTCGTACTGAGTTACCCCTTCTGGAAGCAGAAGTTGGGCGGGAATACAGGTGTGATCGGAAAGACGCTGATGCTGGATGGTAAAGCATTCACGGTGGTGGGTGTGGCGCCAGCGAGCTTCACCGGGTTGATGGTGGGGACGGATCCGGATTTCTGGGCACCGCTGACGGCAATGGTCCGATTCCGCCCCGACGACCAGAACCGATTTACGGATCGTGACTCGTCTTGGCTGATCGTGGCCGGCAAGATGCCCCACGCTGATGGCCGCAAAAGCGTGCAGGCGGAGATGCAGGTACTGGCAAAGCAGGTCTATCTCGAGCACGGAAGCAAGGGCAACTTTCTGGACCCGCTGGTTTATCCCCTGACGATGGTGCCGGGGCCGCTTCGGGTGTACGTGGGCGCATTTACGGGAGGACTTCTTCTGGTCTTTGCGCTGGTGCTGCTAATTGCGTGCACCAACGCAGCCAGCCTGCTGCTGGCCCGGGCCACGGGGCGGGCAAGAGAGATGGCGACCCGGTCAGCACTGGGCGCGGGGCGCGCGCGGCTGGTACGGCAGATGCTGGTGGAGAGCCTGCTGCTGGCCGGGCTTGCCGGAGCAACAGGCGCGGGGATAGCGTGGGTGACTTCGCGGATGTTGATGGCACTGAAGCCGGCGAACATACCCGTGACGCTGTCAATTCCGATGGATTGGCGGGTTGTGTTGTTTACGGCGGCGATTTCAGTGGCCACAGGCGTGGTGTTTGGTTTGGCGCCGGCGCTCCGGGCGAGCGCGGTGCCGGCGGCCCGGGTGCTGAAGGACGAGTCGTCCGCAGGAGGCCTGAAGAAGTCGCGCCTGCGCAGCACGCTGGTGGTGGCGCAGATGGCCGTGTGCGTGGTGCTGCTGGCTGGGGCGGCGCTGTGCGTGCGCAGCCTGATGAACGCCAACGCGATCAATGCGGGATTCGACACACATCATATTGCCCTGGCTACGCTGGATCCGGGGGCGCTGGGGTACACATCGGCGAAGATCAACGACTTCTATGCGCGTCTGTTGAAACGGGTCGAGCATCTGCCCGGTGTGAACTCTGCGAGCTACGCGCAATTTCTCCCCCTGGGTACCTCGCATTCTGTCACATTCGTCGGCAGGCAAGCGGGCAAAGATCCGAACGCCGTGATGGCGGACGAGTTCCGCGTGGAGCCGGGATTCTTCCGCACTATTGGGATTCCGCTGCGCGGGCGCGATCTGACCCAGATGGAGGCAGACGCCGAGAAGCCGGACGCCGTGGTCATCAACGAGACCCTGGCGCAGAGAATGTGGCCGGGTGAGGATCCCATCGGCAAGCACTTCGCGCTGGGAGGCGAGAAGGCGATGAGCCAGGTGGTCGGCGTGGTGAAGAACGGCAAGTATCGCACGCTGGGCGAAGCGCCTGCGCCTGCTGTCTTCCACGGCCAGGTGCCTCCAGCGCGCACGCTTGTAGTGCGCACCGCAGGAGACTCGCGAACGCTGCTCAGCGAGATTCGTCGCGAAGTTCCGATCGTCGATCCACTGATGGCGGCCACTGATGTCCAGACGATTGAGCAGTACATGGCGTTACCGCTGTTCCCTGCCCGCACCGTGGGATGGCTGCTGGGCGTGTCGGGGATCCTGGCAGTGTTGATGACCGCGATTGGCCTCTTCGGCGTCATTGCCTACATGGTGTCGCAGCGGACACATGAGATCGGAGTCCGCATGGCGCTGGGCGCGCGGCAAAGCGACGTGATGAAGATGGTGATGGGCCAGGGGCTGCGGCTGACCGCGATCGGGCTGGGCATTGGATTCGTCGCAGCGTTTGGTGCTTCGCAGCTGCTCTCGCCGCTACTCTACGGGATTGGGGCAAACGATCCGGTGACGATGACCGCGGTGGCAATGGGACTCGCGGCGATCGCCCTCACGGCGTGTTATTTGCCGGCGCGAAAGGCGATGAGCGTGGATCCTTCAGTGGCGTTGCGATACGAGTAGGCGGCCGCCAACAACGTTTGACTCTGAGGAAGCGGGTCGCATGCGCGATGAGCGCGCGCTGAAACTCGAGCGACAGAGGTGATGCGATGGGGAAACTGCGGATGTTGTGGTCGAGAGTGAAGGGGCAGGCAGTTCAAGTGCGCGAGGACGAGGCTTTCGAAGAGGAAATGCACGAGCATATAGCGCTATTGGAGAAGCGCTACCAGGCACAGGGAATGAGCGCGCAGGAGTCGGCTCAGGCAGCGCGGCGCCAGTTCGGGAACGTGACAGCCCTTAAGGAGAAGCAGAGAGCGCAGCGCGGAATTCTTTCGCCAGCGGAGTGGGCTCGCGATGCGCAATTCGGAATGCGGATGCTGGCAAAGCGGCCGGCATTGAATGCGGCGATGGTTGTCGCGCTAGCCCTTGGAATTGGAGCGAACACGACGGTGTTCAGTATTGTGGACGCCGTCCTCCTGCGCCCTTTGCCATATGCGCATCCGGCGAGGCTGGTGGAGGTCCAGTCAGGGCTCGAGAACAGCAATGTTTCATACCCAGACTTCTTTGACTGGCGGGCGCAGAACCAGAGCTTCGATCACCTTGTGTCATATCATGACACTTCGCAGACGCTCACAGGGGTGCAGCGCGCCGTGCATCTGAATGGCGAAGTAGTGAGTTGGGATCTGCTGCCATTGCTAGGCGTGAATCCCGAGATTGGGCGAGAATTCCGGCCGGAGGAAGAAAAGTCGGGGACTCGGGTGGTATTGCTCAGCCACGCACTCTGGGCATCCCAGTTTGGATCAGACCGTTCGATCATTGGGCGAACGATGCACCTGAGCGGCGAGGTTTATACGATAGTAGGTGTGATGCCGGCGGCCTTCCGCTTTCCCGTTGACGCTCCACAGAACAGCTTCTGGGCCACGCTGGCGGTGGACAACGATGGAACACCGAAAGCGCAGACAGCCAATCGCGGCGACCACGAGATGAGTGTAATCGGACGTCTGAAACCGGGCGTGACAATAGCCCAAGCGAACGCGGACATGAGCGGGATCGTATCGTACCTGGCAAAGCAATATCCCGACACGAATACCCATCACAATTCGGCGAAGGTAGAGAGCGAGCTCACGGCGAAGCTGGGCGATACGCGCTCGCTTCTGCTGGTCATTCTGGGAGCGGTGGGACTGGTGCTGCTCATCGCGTGCGGGAACGTGGGAAACCTGCTTATGGTACGGGCTCGCGAGCGTGAGCGGGAGTTGGCCATGCGCGCCGCTCTGGGTGCAAACCGAGCGCGGCTGGTCCGACAGTTACTGGTAGAAAGCGTAATGATAGGCTTACTCGGCGGCGCGACAGGATGCGCTCTGGCATTTGTATCGACGCCGGCCGTGCTGCACTTGATCGGTGACGGCGTGCCGCGGGCTGCGGATGCAGGAGTGAATCTGCCGGTGCTGGGATTTGGCCTGGCAATTTCGCTTGCATCGGGCCTCGTGTTTGGGCTCCTGCCCGCAGTAACCTCCGCGGGTGGCGATCTGCTGTCACCGCTGAAGGAAGGCGGAAGAAGCGAGACCGGCGGCCAGTATCGGCTGGGTTCAGTAGTTATCGCGGGACAAGTGGCTCTGGGAATCCTGCTGACAACAAGTGCTGGCCTGTTGGTGACCAGCTTCATCCACCTGACACATACGAACGATGGCTTCAATCCGGATCACGTGCTGACACTTTTGTTTGAGACGCCGGATTCCCGTTACAGAAATACGCGAGCAGAGTTCTACCAGGAATACTTCCAGAAGCTGCGGGCGCTGCCAGGCGTCCAGTCGGCCGGTGGGTCAATCCTGCTGCCGATGATAAATAACAGTGCCAACATCAGTTTTGAAAATCCTGAGCATCCTCGTCCGAAGGGGCAATTGGAAAACGCGATGGTGGATCTGGTTTCACCTGCCTATTTTCAGACCATGGAAATTCCGCTTCTCGCCGGGCGAGACTTCAACGACAGCGACACCTCAGAATCGCCGCAGGTGATGATCGTGAATCAGGCGTTCGCAGCAGAGTTCTTTCCAGGCGAAAATCCCTTGGGCAAAAGGCTGAAACCGGGTACCAGCGGCGGCCCCACTCAGCCACCTGCATGGCGTACCATCGTGGGCGTCGTCGGCAACATTCGGACCGGAGCGACGCAGCGGAAGACAGATCCGATGTATTACGTGCCCGCCCGCCAACTCCCAAACTGGTGCTGCATGTACACGGTGGCCCGGACCAGTATGGATCCGCTCGCTCTGGAACCAGAAGTACAAAAGCTGCTGGCATCAATGGATTCGGATATTCCCATCTCCGATGTACGCACCATGCATGATCGGATCGGCCTTCAATTGGCCCAACCGCGTTTTGCCATGGTACTGCTGGCTGCTTTTGCGGGCCTCGCACTGGTGCTGACCTTGGTCGGTCTATACGGAGTCATGGCCTATTCTGTGACTCGGCGTACCCGCGAGATCGGCGTACGTCTAGCGCTCGGTGCGCCGCGATGGACAGTACTGCAGATGGTGCTGCGGCAAGCTGCGGTGTTAATTCTAATCGGATCGGGGCTGGGGATTGCTGCAGCTCTCGCATCAGGATCCTTGCTACAAGCATTTTTGTATGGGACCGGTGCGCGGAACCCCCTGGTACTGGCAACCGTATGGGGGTTCGTCGCTATAACTGGATTCCTGGCCGCGTACCTGCCGGCGCGAAAGGCAATGCGAGTGGATCCCTCGGTCGCGTTACGCTACGAGTAGGGGACCAGGATTCTAGTATTCCCACGGGTTGATTAACGAGACGCCAGTGTCGTGAAAGTGATCGACGTTCCGCGTGGCCACGGCGAAGCCATGCGCCATGGCAATGGCTGCGATGTATGCATCGGGAGCTGGAGTCTTCCTGCCGATCTTTTCTGTGCGGGTCAGGATCTGGGCCAAGTGCTCGGCGGCTTCGAGATCGAAGGTCAGTGTCCGGTCCTTGAATAGATGAAGCGCCTGCTCAACTCTGGCAGCAAGATCCTTCTTACGCTTGCCCTCTGACATTCGCATTACGCCGAAACGGAGCTCGGCATAGCTGATGGTGCTTAAGTGGAGAGTCTCGGCGGCCTGCATGTCCAGCCACTCGATGACCTTGGGAAAGGGCTTGGATTTGAGAGGCTCCGAGAGAACGTTGGTGTCGAGCAGGATCATTCGAAATCAGCTCCCCGGATTTCACTCCGGTCGCGGGGAATTTCCAGATCATCCATGCCTCCGACCTCCTGCCCGATGCGGAAGAGTTCGGTTCCGATCTTCAGGCGTTTTGCAGGCCGTACGGCTTCTTCGAGGATGGAGCGCACCTCGGCCTCGGTCGAACGCCCATGCTCCGCGGCGCGGTGGCGGAGCGCACGGTGGGTCTCATCGGGGAGATTTCGTACGGTTAGAATGGGCACGCTGCATTCACCTCCATACAAAGTGTAGTCAATGACTGCATATTTGTCAACATGCAGTCATTCAGAATGGCACGTCCTGATCCGTTATACCGAGATCGCCGTATTCTTCGGACTCATGCTTTACCGCCTGGTGACGCGAAGCTTGCCGGTTGTCCCCGTCGCCGCGCTTGCCGTTTCCGTCGCTGCTCGAAAGAAGGCTGATGTCGCCTACCACGATTTCCGTGCGGTAGACTTTCTTTCCCGTCTCCTTATCGTCCCATGATCGCGTTCTGATCTTGCCCTCGACGTACAGCTTCGAGCCCTTCTTTACGTAATCGCGAATGATCTCCGCGCCGCGAGCGTATGCGACCAGATTGTGCCACTCCGTCTGTTCCTGCATCTCGCCCTGTTTGTCTTTGTACCGCTCAGTCGTCGCAAGGCTGAAATTGGCGACCAATGCGCCGCCGTTTGTAGACCTGATTTCGGGGTCTTTCCCCACGTTCCCCAACAGGATTGTCTTGTTCACTGATTTGCCCATAGCACTGTTCTCCTTTTCTCACGCCTTCGTCGTTCCAGCGTGTCTCCTCGAAACCGTTACCCGAAGACATGCGTGATCGCCTTCTCGCGTTCCTCAGGCACATAACCGTTCTCCGTGTATCGAAAACACTGACCGTCCGCACTCAGATTGAGATATCGTCGCGTGTCGATGTGCTTGTAGAGGTAGAGCTCTCCCGCTCTGCCCATGAACATGAACCTCTCGCTGAGAATCTGTCCCAACATCTGTTCGAGCGGAACCCACTCCGCGCTCACGGCTGTCGCTCCGTCCCCATGTCTGCCAGCTTCGGAACTTCCTCGAACATTTCCCCGAGCAAGAACATCGTGCATCCGGTGAGGCACATGACGATCTCGTAGTCGAAGAGACCGAAATTGAATCCCGATCTGCGCGTCAGCGATTCAACGACGACCGCGGCATGCAGAACAATTACAAAGGAGGCTGCCCAGAGCGCATGACGAACCACGCGATGTGCCGCGATCTTCTCGCCATGCTTGCGGATTTCGAGCAGAACGTACATCCCGAAATACGCGCAGATGACGTACCACTCCTGCGCGAATATACCTACTAGCTCCTTCACCGAAAAGTGCATGTCCTCCCCTTCCTCTGCGCCGCATCACACCCGCAGTCGCAGAAGTGTGCTCATGTTTCAAAGGAATATCCCAACGCCCGAAGCCTCACGGATCAGCGCTACGGCACCGAATAGGGCTGGACCGATGGCCACGGCGTTGATCCAATTAATGTGCTTCAGCTTCCGTTCGAGGGTCGGCTGGTCTTCATCGCGACCGATCTCCAGCTCGATCTTCAGCCGGACCACGAGAAGAGTTGCTACGATAATTGCCGCGACTGCTACCGGAGGGTTCGCCTCATTGTGAGAGGCCACTCCGAGCGTGAACAGGGCGAGACCGAAGCAGCGAAGGCGCTCGAAGATCCGCGGGTGATGCCAGTCGATCATGCGGGCACCTCGGCCAAGTTCCGCGACGGCGCGGCTTCCAACAGGTGCGAATGCCGGCAGCCGCAACAACATACCGCCTCCGTCGCCTTGAGCGTCGCATCTGTCCACCGCGATTCCGGTGGTCCCGGTTCGCCGCTCCGAGTGAGGAAATGAGGCATTGCGCCCCCGCGAAAGGCTGCGTCCTTGCCCCAAAGTTCCGTTTCGAGAAAACCGCTCCGACCCAGAAAAAGGACGCTGCTCCGCAGTTCCGCGCGTTTGCCATCTTGGCATTCGAGCCAATGCCTTGTGATCAAGAGATCGTAGGTGTTCTCAAAACGGAACATCTCGACACGCACGAATTCGTCGCCGATGACCACGGCGTGCATTCCGTTTGGGAGGAAGTTCTGGACTCGCTGGAGCCAAGGTAAAGGTCCGCCCTGAGTATCGACGAACCCTACATAATGGCCGAGAAGCTCGACGGCGCCCCCCGATTCTTCGCCGCGCAGCTTCCATGCCTTCGCCTGCTGCTGGTACACGACGTCAAGTTGCGGCCGACAACGGATTCCTGTTTTACGAATCTGCTCAAGGGTCGCCGCCGGCAGCGCTAGTCCACGCCGCGTGATCGTGGTCAATCGACTCTCTTTCACGGGTTCCTCCCTTTTCAGCGATAGGTCTGTTTCCGGACGGGCTGACCTAGAGCCTCCCGGATCATTTCGCGTGTGCAGCCGGCCCAGCACTTGTAGTAGCGGGGATCGGCCGCCGAAATTGCGAGGTTGTCTTGAGAGCGGTCGCGCCCCTGCTGGGCGCAGGATGGACACTGCGTCCAATAGTTGCCGCTTCGTTTGAAGCGGACCTTCACATGCTGGAGAATTTGAAATCCTGGCCGATGATCCCGGGGCGGCGCCGGTTCAATCGCGGGTCTGCCGCAAATTGATTCCGGAATCGACAGTCCCTTTGTGAACGTTTCGAGTTCCGCGGCGGTGAGCCGCTTCACCGATCGCAGGTAACTGAGCTGGTCGGCAAGGGTGCTCGGAGCATCCTCGAACCAATAGCGGTGCATGTTGGCGCGGTGGATGCCAAGAGGACCGCGGATGGCGTTCCCGAATTCCGCGGCACCGATCTCATCCTGGCGTGGGAAGATCTCGATTCCGTCGACTTGCCTGAACGTACCCTTGATGGGGACATCCAGCCGGAGCGCGAGACTATATATATAGATGCGGCAGAGGCGCGCCGGCAACGGCTGGTCGCACAGTATCCAAAGGTGCGCTCCGCGGCGGGACATCTCGACGATGGCGTGAACTCCATCCTGTTCGAGTTCCCACTTCAACGTCCGGAGATCGCGGTAGGCCCCTTCGTAGTCCGCGTCGATCGCAACCCACTTGGAACACTGCGTCTCGGGATTGATGGCATAGAGGCCGATGGTCGCTTCTCCTGCCAGATGCTTTTGGATCACCAGCGGGTCAAGAGCCAGCCGTTCTTTGGTCTGGCGATTGTGGGCCTGATAGAAGTAGTACTTGCCCGAGTGTTCATCCGGCCGATCCGTTTGCCGCGTATAGGCACGCCGGTTCACGAACCATGCCATGTATTCGGCCGCCTGCCCGACCGAAGCGGGCAAGATCTCCGGCTTCGGTCGCGGTGGCTGCCATGCTGAGGCTTGTACGTGAGCCATGGCTCGTGCTCCCTTCCTTCCAAGCTGTGTTGTTGTACCCCGGTTCCAAAACTCGGTCAAATCAACCGGAAGTCGCTGATCCTCCTAGCACGGGACCGCGGCCATCAACTGGGTGCCGCGGTCGGTATAGTTAGGCCGACCGGAATGGTTTCTCCGCCGGCGGTGCTGACGATGGAACCTCTTCCGGTTGCCGTCGATCAGGTCCAGCAGGTGATACACGCGGAGCGCAAACTGAAAGTCGTTGCCATTGAGCGTGTCCTCCTTCACGTCAAATCGAATCCAGAAGAAAGCCTGCAACGGTTCGGCAAAGAGGTAGATTCCCCCGGTGTTCGGCTGTCCCGGAACGCTCTGGAGGATCAGAAACCCGTCCTCTTCCTCGACGAGCCGTTCCGCTCGGGCTTCCCCTACGGCCAGGAACGCGCGCAGCACATCCCAGCGGTTCGATCCGGCCGCAAGGCCGAGATCGGTGACGGACATGACATAGTCCACATGCAAGTTGCCAAGCAACTCGCGCTTCGAATAACGGCGCTGACGATGGGACATGGCGATTCCTCCTTGTTTGGGTGGTTGACTGCAAACGAAAAAGCCCCGGCCAGATGGCAAGGGGGAGTGCGTACTTGAGTTGGGAGGGCCAAATCAGACGTGCTCGGGAACTCCCTCCGAGACTTCGGCGTCGCAGAAGGAAACCGCAACGCCGACGTGCACGAGATCTTTCACCGTGCACTGCCACATGTTCCAGAGCGTCAGCGCCAGGGGCGCAGTCAGGACCAGGATCAACGGCGACACATCGTGCTGCGACACCCAATGGATCATCAGGGTGCAGACAACAATGTTCAGGATGGTGAACACAATGCTCGTCGCGAACCGCAGGAGCGCGCGACGATACAGATAGGCTGTGGACATGGAATTCTCCCTTCTGACAAATGGATTGGTGGAAGTGAACTGCTCCCGGAATGGAATTCTTTGCGGGGTTGATGTGGGGGAACCAGCTACAAGGCTAGCCAACGCTCAAGAATGGCGATTGCCAATTGCCGATCCAGAACCGAATGAGCGCTCGAACGGCAACACATGCGGTACTGGAGGTACGTCGTGCACTTCTGGTGAGCGGCGTGTTTTTCCGCTGCGTCTGATGGTCGCAACAGGCCGAGTCCGATCACCAGCTCTCGAAGAGTTGGGCAGTCTGGATACATGAGAAACCTCACTGGATATGGAGCTTCCGCGGCAGCCGGTCGCCGCAAACACTCGCTACAATGCCCGAGCAGAATCATCCGGCCCAGCAACGAACTGTGTGTTGTCGTGCGAACTAGCTGGGAACTTCCCGAACTTGTGCAACGTAATGAGCGGGTGAAGGAGCGCAGCCCCATGCCCAGGCACAGCCTATTGGGTGGTTCAATTCTTCCCCTTCTGCTCGTAGCTTCTCTTTTTGCCCAACATTCAACCGCGTCGGCGTCCGCTACGCCCTACGTCACAAGATTCGTAAGCGTCGACAAAAATGTTCGGTTGGAGGTCTTGGACTGGGGCGGTTCTGGGAGGCCAATTGTACTTCTGGCAGGGGGCGGAAATACGGCTCATGTATTTGACGATTTTGCGCCGACGTTGCAGGCATTGACACATGATCACGTCTACGCGATCACGCGACGCGGGTTCGGCGCCTCCGGTTACGAGGCTATAAGCGATCCAGCGAACCGTCTGGGCGAGGATGTACTTGCCGTCATTGAATCGCTCAAACTAAGAAGGCCCATACTGGTGGGCCACTCCATTGCCGGGGCCGAGATCAGCTGGGTTGCCAACAACCAGCCGGACCGTATTGCAGGCGTGATCTATCTTGAAGCCGGATACTCATACGCCCTCGACGACGGCCAGGGAGCAAGTGTGATGGACATGATGGCTCTTCATGCACCTCAGCCACCGCCACCCGGTCCAAAGGATCTGGCCTCTTTCAGCGCGCTGGAGAAGTACTATGAGCGCGTAAATGGCTTTCGAACTCCGGGAGCAGAGTTGCGCCAAGAATATCAATCGGGTCCAGATGGAGCAGTCGGAAAACAACACAACGTTCCCGGCGGCGCCATGTTGATGACACTTCTGAAGCATCCAGACGGGTACAGCCGTGTCCCCGTTCCTTCGCTTTTCATCTTCGCGAACCCGCATAGCTTAGGCGCTTGGGTTGACAACAGTGCAGACTCGGCTGTTCGCACAGCAGCCAACGCATATTCCACCGCATTGTCAGCGCTCACTCAGAAGCAAGAGATTGCTGTGAAAAGCGGGCTTCCGACTGCGCGGGTGATCACGATTCCGCACGCCAATCACTATGTTTTTCTGTCGAATCAAAGCGAAGTCTTGACGGCAATGCGCACTTTCATTTCCACGCTGCACTAGACAAGCCGCTCTCACTTGCCGGCAGATTCCGAATAACGCAGGAACAGCCCGAGCATTTTGACCACATATTCGGAGCTTGTCTCTTCTCTCCACTTAAAGAGCCGTGTTTTGGGGGATAGTCAGAAATATCCCCTTGCCGATCAGTAGCTTCGCGCGCTCTCAAGTAGTCGAGGGGAAGACAACCGGAAGACACGAAAGGTCGAGAGGAATGCATTGGGAATGGGTTGGCAAAACCGCGCAGTTCGATGGCATTAGCGCCCAAATAGCGTTCGACACAGAACTCAAATGCTCGCCTGCTCCTGCCAGTTCAGAACTGACAAACGCTTCGAGACCGCGCGCGTTTTGGAGTTGATTGAGTGAGATTATTAGGATCGAAGTTCCCTTGCGCCTGGGGCGAGCATCCGCATGAGCGCCGGCATGGTTGCTCTTGTCAGCTCAAACTTGCGTGTCGTGTAGAGCCGCACAGCGAGCGGATTGAGCCGGAAGGAGTGCGACGGCGCCAGGGCTACGGGGAAATCCTGCCGATCGAACTCCGCCTTCAATTGATAGAGTAGGTCAACCGACGAGGTGAGATAAAGGATCATCTGAACCTGGCGCTCGCGGGCTATGGCCGAAACGAGGTCGCGATATCGGTCCGAAGACTTCAGCGAGCGTTCGTACTCAATTGCAATTCTGTACGACTTCGCTTCCCATTCCACATCCGCAATCGCGTCGTAGTCCTTCGCCAAGGGCACGTCAATCGACTGGTTAATCGACCGAATTTCAAGATCGCTGGACCACTCCCTGAGTACACCAGCCCTGCGAATCGCACCGCGCACCTCTGCCAATTCCAGGTAATGCTGCATCTGATTCGGGTTCGCAAGCGTCCTTGATTCCGACGTGAGGCTGACCAAACCTTCGCCGCAGGCCTCCAGGCACGCGAGTCCTGCGCGTGTGATTGTGTATACGGGCCCCGGATAGGGGAGCAAAGGCGGCAGCTTTTCTGCGACGCCAGCCTGCGTAAGGCGAGCAATTCTCCAGTTGAAGGATCGGCGCGAAGTCTCCATGCCTCTCGCTTGCACGTGTTCCCAGAGCTGGTGATGAGAAATGAACGTGGCGTTCCTGATTGCCAGCATCAATGGAAGATCCCGCTCGCGGTTGTAGTGGATATACGGAGACCGTGCATGCAATATCGGGCTTATTTCCGCTGAATACCGTTCCATGTGACCTCCCACATCCCCATCTCCGTCCTTAATTCGGAACCCGGGACGGCGAGCAGCAACGTCTCCTGAACACCGCGCAGCGCGCTCGCGGCGACCACGATCACGCCTTCGTCACGCCACCGGCCGTCGAAATCAATGCGGCCGATGACTGTGCTTCGTGCGCAAAGAAGCAGACGATCGACCCGGATAGCGGGGCCGGAGCGCCTCCCGAGCAGCAGCCGATTCCACTCCCCGCGCCGCTCAAGCCCCGGACTTTGATAGCAGCCATCCTCAAAAGTGCCCGCTCCGGTTGTCTCGGTATGCGATGCAAGATTGATTCTCACCACGCCCGAGACGTGCCAAAGCCGCCGTTCGCGGCAGCCGCACCGAAACCCAGTGGTGTTGAATGCCGCGGCATGGACTGAGAAACGCAGAGGGTCGGCCAAATGATTGCCGGGCCGCAACCACCAAAGAGAACCGAAACTGAGGCAACGAATTAGCAACCAGTTTCTCCGTCAGACCGTTTGGGTCTTGCCTTTCCGTTGGCCTTCGAGGTTGTCATGTGCCCGGCTGAGCCGTTCCCGCAGGTTCGAAATCTGGTTGTCCTTGGCCTGAAGCTGCGCCGTCTTTCGTTGCAGTTTGGTCTCGAACCCGGCAAGCTGCGACCTGAGAGTTTCGACTTCAGCGGGATCAGTCTCGGGATCTTGGGCACCATCCGGAACTGTGGGCGCCGCAATCGACGGCGATTTGGCCGTCCCTCCCCGGTCTTCTCTCGCCTGGTTGAAGTCCAGTTCGGGTTGGCGTGGGTCGGCTGACAGTCCTGCGATCTGGTCGGCAAGGCGTTGCCTTTCGCTATCGAGCTTGTTGTAGCGGTCGACGAGCGAATTGTATTTGCCGATCACTTCAAGACCCTTTGCGCGCGAACCGATGTACGCATTGAACAATTGCGCCACCACATCCGCCGAAATTGTGAGCCTCCGTTCCCTCTCTCGCAGCAGCCATCCATTTCCGGCCAGGGAGACTCCGAGGCCCATCCCGAGCACGATCAGGCCCCAGAAATACATTTGGCGAAGGGTGTTTCCAAAGACATCCTGCCGCCTGTCCTCGACCACGTCGCCGTAATTCCGGTTGCGCGGATTGATCCCATTCAGCGTCGTCTCGATCATTCCTTTCGGCTGCTCCATGCGCTTCCCATGCGCCATCGGGTCGTAGGAACTGTGATCAGGCGCAGAATGATCTGTCTGTAACGCGCCTGCTGTGCCGACCGAGAGCAGCACAAAGAGAATCGCAAGTGTCCAATGCTTCATTTCTTCCGCCTCCTCTGTCTCTTCTCTTCAAGCTCCGGTGTCGGAAAACTGAGATTCAGACCGTGCGATTCCGACGCCAGAGAGTCGAGTTTGGGGTAGACGTTCATGGGCACGCGCGGCAGCCATTGGCTGCATGCCTTCTTGATGTGGAGGTGCTTGTGGACCGTGCCGAGGATGGGGTCCGTCACCAGCATCTCCATTTGCCCGACTGGCATCTTCTTGATGTGCTCGTCCTGAGCGAGCGTATCTTTGATTTCGGTCTGACTTCCTTCCGTTCCTTCCTCAAACTCCGTATTGAACACGCCTTTCTTCTCGACCCGCATACTGCGCCGCATCTGCCGCACTCGCGCGCTGGCATTCAGGAAATATTTGGCGGTCTCCTCGTCCTTGGTGCGCAGCATGAAAGTGGTGTTCGGCGCACTGGACACGTCGTTCCGGAACCCACGTCCGACCTGCAGCAGCTGCGGTGCGCTCTGGAGGGCAAACAGAAAAGCCACGTTTGCGCCGCGGGCCGTCTGGAGAATATGCGCGAAGTTCTCATAAGCGAAGGGCGAGAATTCGTCCATGATGACGCTGACAAACGGCTGGTGTTCGCCCTCTTCGGCCCGCGAATAGCGTCTGCCAATCATCAGCTGCAGGTTCTGAAGAAGCATACGGCCAAGCGCGGTGACCGCCCGCTCGTTGACATTCACATTCAGGCTCATGAAAAGGATGAGCCCCTTGTCGATCACGTCGTCGAGCGAAAGCAACTCATCGTAGGGACCTGTGATCATGGCCATGTCGTCGCCCATGAACGTCATCATCTCGTTGATCAGCCCCTGGATCTTCGATACGCGCTCCTTGTCCTCGAACGATTCGAGCAGATTGCGGACGCTCATGGTGAGGGTCAATCTCTGCTGCGGCGAGATCGAGGAGCCGCTGTTCACGCGGTCGAGCGCCACTTTCATCTGCTTTTTGAGGAGTGCCTGATCGTAAGCGCAGACCAGCACATCGTGAAAGTTGAACCGCTTTCCCGAGTAGTGGAGGACACGCGCGATGTTTTCGAGGTACACGCGCTGATGGCCTTCAAAGAAGTCCTTTTCCATGTTGAAGGACTCGAAGACAAAGGCCACGTGCTCCTCGGCATTGCCTTGCGGTGCCCAGAACGGGTTGTAGCGCGCGGAGATTTCCGGCCGCATTGGGTCAATGATCCGCAGGTCCTGCATCCGCCCCGCGGCCTCGATCGACGGCAACAGTTCCGTCAGAAGTTTCTTGTCACCCTTGCCGTCGATGAAGATGATGGGCGCTCCGCGGGCGATATCCTGCTCGGTCACGGTTTCGAGAAGATTGGTCTTTCCCGCTCCCGTCATGCCAAAAGCATTCGACTGCATGGTCCGTGTCTTGTCGGACCAGTAGAACGGCTCGCCGAAAATGTCGTAACCGAGCAAGACGGAGGACTGTTTCCTCGCTTCCGCAAGGTATCGCTCCTCCTGTCGCCGGGTCACATGCGGGATCGGGCGCGGCCATGCGTTTTCCATTTTCGCGATCCGTGTTGCCCTGTACCGCAGGACTTCCCACAGGAACACTGCTCCAAGGAGTGGGTAGATCGTCATCTCGATGAGTTGGCCCGGTCGCACATGCAGCCTGTCATAGGCAACGAAATAGAGAACGCCGAACACGCCCAGGATCAACACCCAGGCGAGAAGAAGCGCGTCCTGTGCATCGGTATGCCGGCGATAGCGGATCTCCTGTTGCACAATGAACCTCCCTTACAACCCGCGAAGGTGAAAGCTGAAAAAGATCATGGCGGCGCCGGCCAGCACCAGCAGCACGAGACCTACCAGCAGCAAGGGGTGGAGATTGCGCTTTCCAGCCGCATTACGCTGTTCGACAGGGTTCAGAAACGGCCGCCGTAGCGTCTCGACGAAGCTATCGTCACCGGACCGCCTGTATGCAACGAGGAGGCGCGCGCGCGCCTCCTCCGGGGTGATGAATTCGAGTTCCGCCATCAGAGCACCGCCATCGCCTTGATAGAGTGATCGCCATCGCCGCCGAAGACAAACTCATAGACTCCGGGCTTCTGCATATCCTCCGGCTGGATTTCGACCACTCCTTCGGCCGTTGCTCCCGGAGAAATATCCTTCTGGGGAATATCCGTGCGCCGCACCACGATTTGGGCGGTCTGATTGGACTGGAACTGGGAAACCGCCTTGTCGCTGATCTGCTCGTCCTTCATCGAGGGCAACAGATCCGCGCTTTGTTGCGGCGCGATCTCGAAGACTGTCGGCGAGAGAACGCGAAATGGCAGCGCGCTGTTGTTGGTCACCGCGAAGTGAACGTAAAGCCCGTCGCCGTCTCGCACGACGTCTTTGATACACACGTTGACGTGGTCCTTTTGAGGACGTACGCCGCGCGGCACGATGGGAGTGACATGAAGCAGGGCTGAACCAATCGCCGACTCGGTAATTTGGCCGATCTTTTTGGCGGTCGAGTCCGCCGCAGCAGCAGTGCCACTCGCGTGAGGAACCGGCGAGGTGGTTTCGTCGAGGACGAAGGTCATCTGCTTCACGTCTCCCGGCGCTTCGAGCTCATAGGTCGAAAACTGGTGTTCTGTCCAGACCATCAGGTCCGTCGCTTGTCCGCTCTGAAGGGGTTTGATGAAGACGTCGTTTCCATGCCACTCGATCTGCATCGCCTGGCTGCCGGCCGCGACGCGCGTGATCTTCTCGGGCAAAGCGATGATGCTGATGTGATCGAGCGCGGTGTGGATTTGGGTGACGCGGTCGGAGTAAACCGTCTGATGCACGATGTTCTGAGCGCCGGCCAGGACTCCGCCAGATAGGAGGAATGGAACTACAGTTTTACCCAGGAACATGCGCTTGTCTCCTTGCTTCTCCCGGAAGGAGAGGACGCCGTGTGGCATCCTCTTCAACCAGGTGGTTTTCTCACAGCCAAACGGAGTGAGTTTCTATGGCCGGCCCCATTGCCGGGCATCGGTTGACGAACTTCCTGACCCGCATTTCAAGATCAAGCAGTTCGCGTTTCGAGTAACGTCGTCTTCCGCACACCTTCCATTGGAAGAACCATTGCTGTGGCGTGCGCTCGATACGGACAGAGACCTGTACCGCTCCATCCGTCCTGCGCCAGTTCAAGAACCGCATGCTGTTCTCCCTCTCTTCCGGAAGCAACAGCAGGCGAACGTCTGGCCCCGGAGGAGACAAACCGTTCGCTTGCCGCTCCGCCGGGTGGCTGGTTTCAAATTGTTTGCGAACAGGCCACCGAACAGCCTGTCGCGCCTCAGCGATCCCTTACGATCTGCTTCGTCACGCTGTCCATACGTAGCAGGAATTCCTTCCTGTCTCCGCGGACCGAATAGAGACAATTGCTCTCGACGACGACTCGCACTCTCTGGACGGGGCATTGAACCTGAGTCCGAATGCCGCCCGTGCGTGCAGCAATTGAGTTGATCACCTCCTGTGGAAAGGCGTGAAACAAAATCGATCCCATGCCTTTCCCTCGCGAGACGACGGTATGGAGCGCCTGGCACCAGCCCACCCGGTCTTCCTGCTTGCCGTCACCCCAACTGCGGATGATCGACTGCAGGGAGGCCGCCTGATCGCGGGCTTGCTCCTGAGCGCGGCGATAGCGAGCCTTCGCTTTCGCGAACGCTCTCTGTTCGGCAGAGATTCGCTGCCTGTCGCCTGATCGCTTGGCTTCCGCCACGCGTTCAGCCGACTGCTCATGTGCCTTTTGCTCCGTGGTGAGTTTGGCCTGGATCATCCCGTGTCCGGCTGCATACACGGAATTGATCAGGCGGGATTCTGCGAACATCGGGCCTGTCACTGTATTGCCTGTGATCAGTCCACGGAACTGCTCGATCGGGAACGGCTTCTCCACCAATTCCTCGATATGTTTTCGAAGAATGTTGTAGAGTCTTCCGATTCGATCCGTGGGTAGAACATTGAGCGACAGCGGCAGTTCTTGGTCGTTGATCGCCTTGGCTTCTTTCAGGGCAAGCCAGGGCGCCGGAAAAACCTGCTGACGAATCGCCTGCAGCTTCTTCCGGTCTGCGTTCGTGTTGTGTTTGAGCGAGTCGATTTCCAGTTGCAGCTCCGCGACCAGTTCATAGAGCAGATCATCACGGCCGCTGGCGACGCAGGAACTCATCAGGTCGGTAATTGCTCCGATCTGATTCCCACGCGACTTGAGGGCCACAAACTCGAGCGAGAACCACGGAGACTTGGCTCGTCCAGCCTTGGTCTTCGTGACCTCATGTTCGTGTTCCATGCGGAACCTGCTGTCCACGAAGCGTGGAAACCGGTCCTCGTCGATGACGCACACCCAGTCGAAGTCGTAATCTCCGCCGTTACGCTTGGCAGTCTCCGAATGAAGTGTGTAAGTTCCCTCCAGCGTCAGCTGATCGGCTACGACCTGGTCCGCAATTTCCGCGTCCAGCCCAAATTGCGCCATCAGCTGAACCATCAACTGCTCGCCTTGCAAGTGTTCGAGCGGAAGCAGGTCTTCTTTCATGCGTACCGGATAGCGCACGCACAGACCGCGCTTCGCTGGAAGAGTGGTAATGGCAGCCGAGAGGGGCATCCAGTCGGCTCCGAACAGAACCTTGCCACGCTGAAGCACCAGAAAGCCGTCGTCCGCCAGCGCAAAGGCGGGCAGTTCGACGCCTCCGCCGGTCATCAGCTTGTAGGCCCAGTGCGCCATCAGTTTGCTGAGTTGGGTGTGGATATAGGGATGACGGGTTATTTCGCCCGAGCCGTCCGCCAGCAAGGCCGCCTCGACAACGCGTTGGAATTCTTCCCCTTCCGCCTCGTTGTCCTGGCGAACCTCATGGCCGATCAGCGCCACCACCTTGCGGTGATTGCCCTCTCTCCACGCAGCCTTGAGTGTTTCGATTGCTTCCACGGCCTGGGGAACGATCTCGGTTTCAATCGACTCCGCCGGCGCGTGCTGGAGTACCGTGTAGCTCGACTCGAACTGGAGGGGACGCGAGACTTCCCGAATCCCGAGAACAATCGAGCTCCTGTGAGTGCGTGAACCGAGGCCGATCATGCTGGCCACGGCATTCGGCATTTTGATACTCGGCTTGTCGTTCTTCTCCATATCGGCGAGAGCCGTCCGGCGAAGATTGACCGTCATGTGATTGATCGCGTCCGCCCAGTTTTGCGAGAGGGTGTGCGCATCATAGTTCAGATACCGGGCGAGAAAACTTGTGATGAACGCCGATTTCTCGTATTCGTTTGGCGCGGCTCCTGCTGGTTTGGCCGCAAGCATCGCAGGCAGCAAGTGTGATTTCGCATTTTGGTAGGGCGAAATTACAGCAGCCTGTCCATCGCTTCCGATCCGGATTACCGTCGGCGGCTCCAGTCGGATCAATAGAAAACCTGCCACTGCAAACAGAGCGACTAGACCCATAATGCCTGCGAGAACGATACTGCGGTTGGAATAAGCCCTGAGCGCACCATCCATCTCGTAGAACCTCGGCGTCTCGTTCTTCAGCTTCGTCTTGGTCATCCTTATGCACTCCTTCGCTACGCGAATCGCGTCATATTCGGGTCGTCGGGCGTATTGGGCGGCGGCATGCTTCCGCTGCCCCCCTGGCTTACGCTCATTGCTCCATAGGCGCCTCCCGTCGAGAACGTCGAGGGCATACCTCCGCCCATCAATCCCATCCCTCCTCCGACGAGGCCGCCGGCAACAGCGCCTGCCGGGCCGGCCGCGGCACCCAGTTCCGCGCCCCTGGTCGCGCCTTGCGTGATTCTCGAAACAGCCATCGACATGCCTACGCCGACCGCGGAAAACTGGCCGCGTAGAATGAATGCCGCGACCATGGGGATCAGCAGAATGCAAATCGCATACATAATGCTGATCAGCCCGATCGTCTCGATGCCGCCATCCAGGGAACCCGTCGCACCTAGCGTCGGCCCGAGACCGAAGCTGCCTAGATCGCCGTTCAAGATCGCGTTGACGTCGTTTGCATGGATGGCGGTAATGAGACAGCCAAACACCGCGTAGATGATCGACCAGGCGTTCCAAATCCCGAGGTTCAGCGCGTAGTACTTGGTCAGAGAATTGATCAGCGAACTAGGAGCCAGCGCAATGACGAATGGTCCCATTGCAAACAGGCATGTTCCCCAGAAGGTATAGATCAGGGCAAAGATCTGAACCGCAATCGGATAGATGATGTAGGCAAGAGCGATCTCGACCAAGGTGATTAGTGCAGACGGCGTCCACGGGATCGCCGCGAAAATGCTCTGGTACCCGTGCAACTTAAAGAGATTGTCGAGTTGTGCCAACCAATCCTTTGCTAAATCCACTCCCCCGTAGCTGCTGTCGATCGCACTGGCAAGCTGGTTGAAGCCGCTGTACGCGTCCGAGAAGAATGCCGTCCAGTTCCCAATCAGAAACGCCGCGATCGCATATTTCAACAGGGACCCGGCTAGAGACCGAAGATCGCCTCCTCTTGAATATGCTTCATAAATTCCGAGAACGAGGCAGATCGTCATCAGTACATAGGAAACGCCCTGCACGGTGGAAAGCAGGCTGCCGCTGATGCCGCTGACAGCGGAGGTGAGCATGGTCTGAAACTCGAAGATCCCGGTCGGCATAGAAGACCCCTTCATCGGTGAGGAGCCAGAATTTGCAACATCCTCTGGTTCATGTTCTGCATCTGTGCGGTCGAATCTTTAAGCGCACCGCTGTGGTCTGAAATGCCGGCGCTGTTCAGGCGCAGCAATTCAGCCATCCCCATCTGGGTGTAGGCGTTTGCCTGCACAACCCAGGCGCTTGCCTCCGCGTCGAGCATCGGCGCAGTTCCGGGCGCGGATGCGGCAATTTGTTGATTCAGTTTCTGCGCCACTTCCATTTCCCGCGCCGCGAAAGCATCGAGCTGGATCGCCTTCTTGATCGCGTCCTGTGCCTGAGCGTCCCCCATATCGATCTGGTAAGCGATGTTCTGCGGAACGGCGGTCTGCGCAGGCAGCGGCGAAAAGACGTTCTGGTAGGCATTCCCGATGGTCCCAATGTCATTGGGGTCAGCAGAGAGCATTTGCCGCTCCAGTTGCTGTGGGTATGGAAGCTGGGCGCTTGCTATATTCAGAGACGCGAGCTGACGGAAATTGAGAAAAGAGCTCGAAAACCCTGTCGCCATCTGCCGAGCGCTGTCGATGGCCGAGATCGGATAAAGAACCTGCCGCTGAAACTGCTGCTCCTGTTGTTCAACTTGGTTGATGAGCCGCAGTGGCGATGCCACGGCGCTATTCAAAGTACTGTTGATCTCCTTGAGCCCAGTCAGAATTGCGGCGAGGTCGATGCCGAACTGCGAGTGGGCAGGCTGGACAGCAACCGTCGAAAGAGTCGCGATCCCTGCAACCACAAACGCAATCCTCAGGGCCAGCGAATAATGTAGAAAGCGTCTCACTGTCCACCTCCAAGACGGTTCAGTAGTTGCTGGTTCAAGTTCTGCATGTTGGTCGTCGACTGCTTCAGCACTGCGTTTCGATGTGCAATCTCGATTGCCGCTTCCCGTAATTCGTACGCAAGCAATTTATGCTGCATTGCGATGCTGGCAAGCTCCGCAGTTCGGGCCTCGGCCGCTACCATGTCGGCTGTTCCGGGGGCCGTTGTCTGTGCCTGGTCCTCGATCTTTTGGGCCGTCTGGAGCATGGTTTGTGTAGCCTGGTCTGCTGCCATCGACTGCTCTGTCGCATCCTTCGCGGTCGCATCTTCGATATCCATCATCTGGAGATTCAATTGCGGCGCGGCTCCCATCGCGGGCTGGGTTCCAAATTCCGTCGTGTAATTCCGGCTGAAGGTCGCCATCCGACCGGTTTGTGCACTGAGGAACTCCGATTCAAGGCTCCGTGACGCAGGCAGTACAGCGCTGTTTACACGAAGCGCAAAAACATTGTTCATCCATCCGCGGTAGCTGGCTTTGATGGTGGCGATGTAATTCTGCGATTCCTCGATCAACGCGACCGGCCAGAGAACCTGCCGCTCGCTCTGGAGGATCTCGGTCCGGATCCGGTTGATGTCGGTGAGTGCTCCTCCGATCGGCCCGGTGATCGTGCCGAGAATCGCCGAGAAAATCCCTCCGAACTGTGCATGCCCCACGCTTGGGGAGGCAAGGCAAAGCAATAAGACCATGCTGCACGTGAAGGCGATACGTTCGGATCGTGGTGTCTGCTTCATACCAATTCCTCCTCGGCAATCTCGCTCGGCACGTCGAAGGTCGTGGCCGTATCAGTCGATCTCGCACCATCGAGACCCTGGCGGCTCACCTCTCCCGAACGTTCTTCCGGTAACTCCGGCAATTCGGAGAGACCGTTTGGGAACCGCCTCGCTAGCTCTCCGAAGCTTTCCGGGAGACGCAACTCGCGATGCTTGACGAGCCACCACTGCCGGTACCATCGTTCGCGCGGATACGTTGTAAGGAGCCAATACTCAAGCGGCGTGGGAACGATATAGAGGCTGTGCGTGGTCTCGGCCTTCTCCCCAATAACGATCAGGAATTCGCTCTTCTTACCCTTCTCGGTCATGCCGAGGCCCTTCACCCGATTGAGGGTGGTTTCATTCAGGTGGACAAAATGCCGAAGCACGTCGAAGTTGCCCTTTTGCCGGCCGATCATCTTGATGGCGGTGGTGGCGAGAATCGCCCCACCGAACTAGTTGGGTTTATCGGGTGTTCCAGTGAAGTCCTCGATGGCCTGGGAGATGCCCCACACGCAGGCGTTGCGCTTTCTCGCGGTCCTGAACAACTGCACGACTACTGGCGCCAGGCTCGGAGACTGGAGCAGCGCCCAGCATTCGTCGAGCACAGTGATGCAACGCTTGTTCGTCTTGCCCTGGGCCCGCTTGGTGGTCGTATAGGCGATCAGGAGGCTCATCGCGACTTCGAGTTTCGGATCGTCTTTGAGCTGGTCCACATTGAAGTAGAGCCACGGCGTCGACATATCGATTGTTGTTGGCGCATCAAAGAGGCGCGCATACATTCCGTTGTTCACCCAGGCCCGCAACTTCGCCGCGGCGATGCGCGCCATCTCGTTCACGTGGGGGTTCTTGTCTTCGTCGTAGTAATTCTGCAACTCGTCGTAGAGGTCGCTGTAGAGCGGGATCGGGTTCTCCATCCGCATTTGAGCCCTCGCGTAGGTCTTGCGAATGGCGTTCATGATCAGGTTGTCGAGCAGGTCGGTATCACCCTCTCCGCTGTCCCCGATCATGAATCGGGTGAGGTTTTTCAGGAACGAAAGGTGGTCGTTCGAGGGTTCTGCTTGCCCCGGTTCGAGATCAAAAGGATTGATCGTATGGCGACTATCGAGCGACATGGTGATCATCTCGCCGCCCATGAACGTCACCGGATGGTAGTAGCTGTCGCCCCGCTCGATGATCGACACCTGCACATCCTGTCGGGCACAGGTGAGTAGCATTTTGCCAACGAGCACGCTCTTCCCGGTTCCCGATGTCGCTGCGATGATCGCATTGGCGTTTTCGAGAACAGGATCGAAAGGCGAGAACGGCAACAACTGCCGATAGGGCGTCTCGAACAGCATCAGCGGCGAGCGGGCCGTTCCCGACCAGGGCAACTCCAATGGGAGCAGGTCGGCGCCGTGAGGCGTAAGCAGATCGAGATCTCGCCGGTCGTCTTCCGCCATGCCCGGCAATGTCTCGAGGAAAATGCGCCGGGCAGCGAGCGATTCCGAAAGCCCGCGCGCGCCATTCATGTGCGCCACAATATGCAGCACCTGTTGGCGCCTGTTCGCAAGCTCCCTCTCTGCTTTCTCGTACTGATCGGCCGACCAGGCCGGAGCGGACGTGCGGATCCCAATAACCATGCTGACCCTGGCAGTCTTAACCGAGTTTGCGATCAGCTCCTGCTGGATCTGGATCAGCTCATGCGAGGCCACTTGGGCGGTGACGTCAACGCGAAGGTTTCCCTTCGAATCCTTCTGTGCCGCCTGCATCTTGCGCAGCTTCTTTTTGTACTTGTCGAGCACCACTCTCTGGTCGGGAATCGATACATGAGTCGAAATGACGACGGGGAACCCAATCGTCATCAACTGGCGCAAGATGCCCGGATATGTTCCGTCCGGAGGAGCATTCAAACTGATGAAGCTCCAAAGCAGCCCGTCGATGTTGAGGTAGCTCTCAGTCTGGCCCAGAATGCTGACCGTCGTGGCCCGCTCGCGCGGAGAGATGTAGCGAGTCTCCGCCGCATGTGGTTTGAGCGGTTTCCGGTCCGGGTCCATCGGGCGCATCGCTCGCTTGAGCTCGAGAAAAAGATCGACTTCCGTCATCCGTTCCGGCCTCAGGCCGCCGGCTTTCATCGCGGACTCGATGCCGGCGATGAGCGACTCGAACTCGGCAAGCGTATCCTCGTGTTCTTTCCTTGATTTCTCGATTGATTTGTTGATGGATAAGGTGAATCCTCCATGCGCCAGCCTGCGGTCTTCCTTGCTCATGGGCGCTCCGCCCGCGAGCAGGGCGCGTTTGTGCTTGGCGGGGTCCCAGATCAGGTAGACCGCCGCAATTCGCGTCAAATACGCGCCCTCCCGTTCTTTCTCCGTCCAGATGGCCATCCTCTGCTCATCGAGCGCCTGAACCTCCGCATTTTCGCAGCGCATCTCCTGCTGGTATTGATCGAGCAGTCCGTTGAGGCTCTCGACGACTTCGTAGCGGAACTGCAGTCGCATGCTTTGTTCAGGCATGGCCCTCAACAACGATTCGAGAACGCTCTTGGATTCGTTTCGCTCCTCGTCATCGCCGAAATAGGTCATGGATCCGGCCACACCGAAGCCGGCGACGTAACAGCCATCGGTACGGACCATTACGTTGTTGAGGAAGTCCCGAATCTTCAGCAGTTCGCAAACCGCTGGATCCTCAAGCGAGCGTTCATGCTGCGCTGTTGTCCTGGGCATCAGTTGATCTCCGTTTCGTTTGGATCGATGAGAAAATCTCGCGTCAGTTTCCGATCGCGGGCACACCCGCAATAGCTTCGAGGCAGCCCGTAATACGTCACCAGGTCGAGCAAATAGCCACGCGGCTTGCCGTACTTGAACACCACCAAACCCGGCACGCCCAGGACCAGCACCATCAACATCAGGAACCAGTTCATGGGCAAAAAGAACATGTAGCGATTCGGAAAGAGAAACTGCCCCACCAGCATGGCGATGGCGCACGCCATCGCGAGAAACAACATGTCTTCGAGCTCAAGGCCCAACAGAGTGACCTTGGCGTGTAGGTTGCGCGACACCGGGCTCATGCGTAATGCCATCTACGCCACCCCCGCTGTTCCGGCTGTAATGAAGTGCTCCATCAGGCGCATCAGACCGGACACGCAGAGACATGCCCCGCCGGCAACGAAGTGACGGATCCAGTCGTCGCCGATGTAAAGCCGCTCGAAGAATCCACCCAGACCGAGGACGGCGCGCGCAATCTCGATCCCTCCATAGACCGGAAGAATCACATTTCCTACCCAATCGGCCAGGCAGAGGATCGCCACCCCATACTGCGTCGTACCCGATCCCTGGCTCGCGAAAACCTCCGCGAGACGCAACAAACCGGAAACGGATAGAGCGCTCATGGTTCCGGCAATGTAGGGCTCGATGTGATAGCCGCGCGCGTATTTGAAAATGCCGAGTGCAAGGATAAGCACGGCCAGAATCGGCATCACTGCATTTCCAACCCAGTTGGTTAGCGCGAGCAATCCTCCGTCGAAAGAGCCACTGTTCACGCCTCACCTCGATTTCCGGCCGCGGTTGCCGTGCGGATAACCTTGACCGAGACACAACGCACGATCACATCCGCCAACCTGCCGCTCCACTTCCAAAGATGCCGTGCAGCCTTGACCACCACAAAGACCTCCGCAATCAGGCAGAGCACCGCAATGGCAATCGCAAAGAGGAGCCTGGCAATTTCGAAATGAAGGACGGCAGAGAATACGAGAACGAGCAGCAGCCCCTCGACGACAAACACCACGGATTGCAGCAGCAGGCGCAGATTCATTGCAGAAACTCCTGGTTCGTGCATAGCCCCAGGCAGAAGTTGGGGAACGTCGGATAGGCAAAATGCCACGCAGGAAGTTCGATCCGATCGGCAGTCCACTCGAATCGGTCGCTCGTTACGCCGGATCTCATTCCAATTGCAGGCAGCGAAAACCGGAACCCATAGGAGTAACCGAGATAGGCTCCCAGGCAGAGCAGGATCGCGCCGCAGAGTTCGAGAACATGTCTCCTCACAGGTTCACCCCCGCAAAATGTGTGACGAGCGCCCAGATTCCGCTCACGCTGAGGAATGCGAGGCCGCTCGCCGCGAGGCCGCCCCATGGCCGATGCCGCACGTGATTCAAAATCGCTGCGGAGAGTGCGAGGCCGCCGACAATCGGGCTGATCCGGTTAGCGGCGTAACCGAACATGCTCATCAGCATGTCCGTCACGCCGTAAGCGTCTCCGCTCTGCATCCAACTACCGGTCGCCAGGTTGTAAAAGCCTTGGACGCCAAGAAGAAACAGGGCCGCGATAATTGACGCCAGAGGGCTAGAGCCCTGGCTCAGATCGAGAACGGCTTTGAATACCAACGAGGCGGCAACGACCGGAACGACGTGCCCAATCAGAAAATCGCTGACGAAGTCGTTCGTAACCCGCTCGATCCCGGCGGTGTATTGCGCTCCGCTCGCTCCGGCAATAACAAGCTGTTGCGCTCCCGGCACCGACTCGTTGAGCAGCCAGCGGCTCACTCCCGGAAGGCTCAGGAGAAAGCAGCCCCAGAACAGCCACTTCAAAAAGCCACCACTGGCCTCAAAGTTCATTCCCCCTTCCGAGCGCAGCCTCATGCCCGCCATCACAAACGCGCCCAGCGACGCCGGGATGGCGAGATCCATGAGGAGGCCGAGAATGGCTCTGAAGACCAGCGGTGCCTGCATAAGCGTCTACCCGATCGCCTGGCCTTGCGCGATGAAGTACTCGATGAGACGCAGGATGCCGGATACACAGATCAGACCGGCGGCGGTCATGGCTGACGGGAGCCAGCTGCGCCCGCTGCGCCACTGCAGGATGGTTGCGACTACGGCGACACCGGCGCCTACGGGGCAGATCACGTTGCACAGCCAGTTGACCGCATTCAGAAATGCGCCTTCGGGCTGGGATGCGGTCTGACCCTGGACAGCCTGACCGGTTGCCGGTTGAGTGCCGAGGTTTTGAGCCACGCTGGCACAGGGCGCCAGAACGGCTGCTCCGATACAGGAAGCGAGCAGGAACGCCTGCACGTGCTTTTGCCAGGCGCGCACTGTCCGCATGAACGACTTGACCATGGACTTGCCTCCTTGACGGGAAACCGTCGAGCAACAAAGTCACACAGCTCGCAATTTCGGGCAAGCGAGATCAAACGTCCTGATCGCTGGTTGTCTGGCTTCTTGAGTTCGGACGAGCGTATGCGGCGGGGCAGTTTGACCGAACTGGGCGGAATTACTGTCTTCTTCCTTAAATAGACAGGTTGTGCATCGAAGCTCTGCCGCCTGCGCCCGGCTGAGTTCTTGCAACAAAAGTCAGGTACGCACTTTTACTCTTTTCCCATTTCGTGCGGATCGGCCCAGGATTGCGTTTAGCTTGCGGGAACTCGGATTCGATGAACCCTTAGCCTCAGGACTCGGACCGCGAAATCAGCGTGCAACCCTCAGGGGTCAGATCCCGGTCGCGCTTCCTGCTGCGTCCCTGGCTCCCAGGAGAAGCTCCGCGCTCGCCCGACGAGCCATTCTCACCTCGGAGAGTTTTTCGTTTTACTCTCTCCCAACCAACGCACTCAGAAACTGACGCCCGTCCATACGGTACTTGAACGCCTTGCGTCCGTCGATGAAAACTACGTGCACGTCATCGTTTTACTTTTGGCGTAATTGGGGGTCGACATCAATGTCCATCTCGCGCCATAGGAAGTCGGCATCGCCCTGGAATTGCGTAAGCGTCTCCTTGAGGATGTCGCAGAGATGACAACCTTTGCGCGAATATCACTGATCCGTGCGCAGGCACTGATTCCAGTCGCAATGCCGACCTATCAGTATCTGAGAGGAGCAACCGCCGGAGCAGTCCCGGGTGATTTCGGGCTTGCCTAACCGGTTATCGCAGAGCATGAGCTTCGTGAACTTTCAGTTGGTTTACCAAGGACCAGGTAAGGCTGGTGAGTCTACTTTTGGGCTGTTCACTCAGCCGCGTTTTAGGCGTTTTGCTGACCCGGGTTTGCGGGCGGCGGGCTTCTCGCGCGCGGCTGCGATGGCTTCGCGATCTCCTGCAGCGGCGAGGTCGCTCTGTGATGGACCCCAGGCCAGTATTGACAAATCGGGCATTTCTATTGAAAAGATGTGTCCACGTAGCTCTACGATAGCCTCTTCGTTCGGCAGCTCTAAATTGGCGACCTGCCCACTCTGCAAGCGGTCCAACACCTCCGTAGCCAGCCCCCAAAAGAATGCACCGCCTTCGGAGGGGGTGGGCAATCCAGTCAGCCATTCGGGCCAAACAGTATCTTCAAAGTAAGTACCGACATAATGCGTACCTTTCCAGTCGAATCCAACCCGTCCTCTTTTCAGGCCTGAAAGCTCGGCATCACCGTGAGAAAGATAACGGGCAAAGTCTCGATCTGAGCTACTCGCTATCGCTCTAAGACGACGGCCAAAAGCAGCGTAGGAGGCACCTTGCACTGTGAAGATTGGCACATAGTGCAGTAAGAGGTTCCGATACTGCGCATCAGACGGCGATGGTTCGGCGTCTCCATCAGGATCAACCACGAGGATGTCCTCCTTTCCTGGCGCTGCTTTGGTACGTGGAAACAAGATCACGCCGATGGCTTTCGAAAAATCAGCCTTCTTGAACTTCTTGTGTACTTGGTCGACCGCCTTCTTGCGATTTGTTCCATCGATCCTGCCACGCGCCTCAACTTTGAGTTCATTGCCTTGAGAATCCTTGGCCGAGAGGTCATACGTCTTGAGGCCGGGCGTCGAAGACCAGAAGGAATAACGCCGCTTGTAAATCACGATCCCTACCTGCAACGAGGCACCCATCGCTAGCACCTCAGAACTGCGAGCCGTCTCGCGAGAATTGGTGCTCTTGTCGACTAGGAGAGCCTTGCGTTGGCCTTTGCCGTGGCCCTCTTGCACTGCCCTCATGTTGAGATGACGAAGCTCACCCCAGGCTTGCCGCATTCGAGCCGCCTCTTCACCCTCTCCGTCATCCTTAACGTACCCGGCAAAATGGAGGTTTGCGTTGGCTACGAGCTGCGCGATCGAAATTGTGAGCCCCGCTTTCTCCAGCTTCTTGAGTCGCTTTTCTATCTCTGGGTCAGTGGTCTTGCATCTTTTGCGGTCAACCTTGACCTGCAGCGTGATCTTTTCGGCCGACGGAGGCTGAATTATGGGCGGACGCCCGGAAGGGAATGTCGGGAAGGATGCCATCGTATCGGTGGACTAATCATAACCGGAACGCCCGAGACCCGAAAAAGAGCGGCCCACTCCCGCGCGTGCGCGAAGCTTACTGCCGTCTGTGAGAATCACATCCAGCTATCGGGATGAGAGGGGGACTATTCAAAGCGGATCCTTTACGGGGAATAGCCTAGTGTCTCTCCAGAACCTGAACCTGGCGACACATTCCCAGCCAATCCTACCCTCAGCATCGTTCCGAGCGCTACGTGGCCGGACTATCACGCTTGTTCAACACGAGCGCCAAGTGCCCTGGATGTTCTATTCGGTATCACTGCCGTCCGGCTACAAGTCGAACAAGATCAATTGGTTGCTTAAATCGCCTAAGTCGTTTTCGGAGTTCGACGTCTGAAGTGCCTGTAGAATGGGCGTTTTCTCGAACAGAGTTAGGCTGAGAATCTGTAGGATTTGGTAGAGAGTACCCTCGATGCCGAGCCGTTTGCGGACGATAGCCACCAGCACATATACGCTGACGGCTATCCAGATTTGGGTCTTCACCGCATTCTCGCTGGTTCCGTAGAATGCCTTGATGCGCAAGTGCATCTTGATCCAACGAAAGAAAAGCTCCACCTGCCAGCGCTGTTTGTAAATTTGCGCGATGGTCAGTGCAGGCAGCGTGAAGTTGTTGGTCAGAAATACCAATCGCTTTGCAGTGACGTCATCGAAGTAGCTCACGCGGCGCAGCGTATCTGGATAAGCCAAGGCCGATCCAATGGCTGCCAGAACGACGGTCTGATCTGAGCGCACGCCTGTGCTTTTGTCCACCGGGTGAGAGTAGCGACGTTGGAGCAGTATGTTTTCTTTGGTGCGCACAACGAAGAGGGCCATCGAGAGCGTGAATGCGTGAAGCCGCTCAAAATCGATGTAGCCACGATCACATAGAATGCCCCAGCTTCGATCAATAGCTCGTCGAGAATATTGACGTCATGCACCTTGCCATCGGTAATGCGAATGAACGTGGGGATGTTGCCGCGCAGGTCCAGCAGTGTGTGCATTTTCACGGCGCCCTTGTGTTTGCGGAACCTGGCCCACGGAAATACCGAAAGACAGAGATCAATCGTTGTCGAATCCAACGCATATAGGGCCTGAACGAGATCCACGCCAAAGGGATCATCTGCATACAGTGGCCGTGCGATGGCAATCAGCACTTGGGAAAAGTCGGCGAAGATGCGCCAATCGTGCGCTTCGTTGGCATCGCTCAGTGTAGAGCGCGTCACTCGTCCTCGAAATCCCATGTGGTACAACTTGCCGCGCATAGAACCCAAGCAGGCTTCGATATCGCGAAGACTCTCACGGTAGGTCAGCTGAGCAAAGGCCATTGCCAAATACTGGTCGCGGCAAGAAAAGCCCCGATGGTGCGCATCTCCGCGATAACGCTCGACACATTTCTGGAACTCGTAGGAGGGCAGGTGATCCATGAGCTGGGAGAAGACAGTCTGTCCGGAATTCATCCCTCATTGTCGGAAACGCGCGCCGAGGTGCCCCTTCAGTGCCAACCTCGCTCTATGCGACAAATTCAAATCGAAAAATCCGAGTTACCTCATATCGCGTTAATTATCTATTGGATATAACGGGCAGCCCGATTTTAGCCGGACACTACTGATTCGGTATGATCGCAGTACCGATCACGATCGAGGTTCGGAATGTCGTTCACTGGCGGCAGTCTGATGAACAGATCGGTAATGCTAAACGCCGATGGTACCGACGATCTTCGATCTCCAGACTCAATCCCAAGATCCCATGGTCGCGGTAGGGATATCAGTTGCCTGATACCCCCCGCTCAGAATCCGCACGAGCGCTCACTAGCGCATGCGGCTCTTATCTCGGATGATTGGCGGCGAAGCGTTGCACGGGATAAGGGTGGAGCAC
>JBAUBR010000432.1:0-9013 GCA_049676965.1 Occallatibacter sp. | reverse complement strand
GCGCTTACCCCACGTCTGTCCCTCGCGGCGGTCATGCACCGATGGAATGAAATTGCCGACGCCTTAAGCGAGCCAAGCCGCAGCCGAAGGCCTCAGCTCGAACTGTTATCTTAGCGCTTATGGGGTTTTAACCCCCGCATAAAGCCAGCAGAATCGAAGGGGCTTCAGCCCCGGAAGGAAACCTTCCACCGATTCCACGCGAAATGCCGAGTTTTTCCGCAACCTGTTTAGCCCCTGAGGAATGAGTTCACTCGGCCCGGTGATATTTTTGCAACCGGTGCCGGGGCGGCTTGTGCGCTTTGCCCATCGCTATTCTTCTCGCAGCACTTCGAGCGGCCTTAACCCCAGAATGCGATAGCTGGCCAGCCAGCCTGTTGCGGTGGCCAGCACGGCCGTGCACGCCAGCGTCGCCAGCGTCGCAGTCCATTCAACATGGTAGGCGACCTCAAGCCGGTGCAGCAGCACGCGCGTGAGCAGGTTGGCAAAAACCACACCCACCGCACCGGCCAGCAGCCCCAGCACGCTGAATTCCACGCTGAACACGCGGACGATGCGCATGCGCGTGGCGCCCAGCGTCTTCAGCACCACCGCTTCCCTCATCCGCCGGAAGCGCGTGCTGGCGATGCTGGAGGCGAGAATCGTAAGCCCGGCGAGAATCGAGAAGCCGGCCAGGAAGCGCACCACAAACGTGATCTGGTTCACCACTCTCTCGATGCGCTCCAGCACATCGGCGATGTTGATCACCGTGACCGTGGGATAAGCCTTGAACAGCGCGCGCTCCAGCGTGGCAACCTGGTGCGGGTCGACATGCGCGCCGCCGTACCACGTGGCCGGCAGGTCCTTGAGCTGCCCTGAAGGCAGCACAAATCCAACGCGTGTTCCAGGGTGCTGCCCATCCGCGCGGTAGATTGCAGCGACCTTGAGGTTGCGCACTGTGCCGCCCGCCTCCAGTTGGACCGCCGAGCCAATGCCCAGGTGCAACCGCTGCGCGACGCCTTCGCCGACAGCCATCTCGGCGGCGCCCGCATCTGTCCACCACTTGCCTTGCGTGATCTTGTCCCCGTCTGGCGGCGTGTCGGACCAGCTCAGTTCCGCATTCTCCAGCATCCGCCGTGGAAAATGCTGCTGCCTGAGCTGATCGACTGTCTGTCCGTTCAACGAGACAAACCGGCCCGATATCACCGGCATCAGATCGAGCTGTTGCGTTACTCCCGCCTGATGTTGAAAAAACGACTTCACGCCGGCAACTTCGTCGTTGGTGATATCGATCGTGAAAATATTCGGCAGGCTGGGTGCCGCTGTTTCGCGAATATCCCTCAACAACGCGGCCTGCATCAGATAAACAGCCAGGATCAGCATCACGCCCGTTCCCAGCGCCGCCAGCACCGCCGCCGATTGGTTGCCGGGCCGGTAGAGATTCGACAAGCCCTGGCGCAGCGACGACGGCAGCCGCAGCCTCGTGCGGTTCAACACAACGCGCAGCACCAGCAGTGCAACCGCGGAGAGCGCAAGCAGCACCACGAGCGCCACCGCCAGGCTGATTCCAAACACCGTACCCACCATGGCGGAATCGGTGAGCGCCCACGCGATTCCGCCCAGCGCCAGCACCACAAAGATCGAGATGCCAAGTTGCAGCCGCCGCGCCCACCAGCGCCCTATGAATGCGCCAAAGCCGCCGCCGCTTCCCTGCTCCACCAGCCGCCGCAGCACCAGCACCGGCCTGATGTTGCGCACATCGAGCAGCGGCGGCAAACAAAAGAGCAGCGTGGTCAGCAGCCCCGTTCCCAATCCGGCCAGCACCGAGCGCCAGGGAAATTCGAGTACCGTATGCACCGGCAGCAGCTTGCCGAAGACCGCCGGCAGCGCCGCCATCACGCCCGCCCCGGCAGCCACGCCAAGTAGCCCGCCCGCCAACCCCAGGCCCAGCGTCTGCAAGAGAAAAATGCGCAGCAAATCCGCCGAGCCCGCGCCGACCGCTTTCAGAATCGCCAGCATGTCCATACGCTGCTCAAGGTGCGCGTGCATGGCCATGGCCACGCCGATCGCTCCAAGAACCATCGCCACCAGGCAGATCAAACTGAGAATCGCCGTCGAATTGTCCAGGCCCTGCGTCAGCGCCGGATTGCCTTCGCGAAAATCCGTCACCTGCGCATCGGGCAGCGCGTCTTCCACCTGCTTGCGCAGCGTCTTCGTCGTCATGCCGGCAGGAGGCTCGTCGGGCATCTTCAAAAGCATCCGCTGGCTGGCGCGGCTGCCCGGCGCGAGCAACCCGGTGCGTTCGAGAGCAGCGCGCGAAATCATCACGCGCGGACCCAGGCCCGCACCGCCGCTGATGCGGTCCGGCTCGTTCTTCAGAACTGCCGCGATCGTAAAGTTCCTGCCGCCAAGGCGCAGCGTTTGTCCGACATGCGCGCCGAGACGAATGAGAAATTCGTCGGCAACAACGGCCGAGTCGCCCGCCAGCGCCTGCTCGAGCGACATGTCCGGGTCGAGCTCGGCCTTCCCATAGAAGGGATACACGCTCGGGTCCACGGCTTTGAGCGAAACCAGCAGCGGCACGGGATCGGGCGGCACCGAAGCCATCGAAACCGTTTCCGTGACCCAGGTTTCGCGAATTCCCTGCTTCTCCAGCTCCACCAGCTTGCGGTCTTCGTCGGCGGCCGGCTGGCGAAAGATGCGCGCCGTCAGGTCGCCCGCCATCAGCGAGCGCGCCTCGGTCGAAAGCGTGCGGCGAAAACTCTCACTGAAGCCGCGCACGCCCACCAGCGCGGCCACGCCCACGGCAACCGACAGCACCACGAATGCGAACTTGCCCGGCGACGATTTCAGGTCGCGCCACGCGATCACCGCCGCGCGGCTCCAGCTCAGTGGTTGTTTAGCCATCGCGCCTCTGTTCCACTTCCGCCAGCGGTGCGTCGAGCGTCAGCGTGTCTTCAACGATGAGCCCGTCCTTCAACACAATCTTGCGATCGGCGCGGCTCGCGACATCGGCGTCGTGCGTCACCAGCACCAGCGTCGTGCCCGCTTTCCGATTGCGCTCGAGCAAAAGGTCAAGCACCATGTGGCCGTTGGTCGAGTCGAGATTGCCGGTGGGTTCGTCGGCCATCACGATAGGCGGCTCGACCACGAAGGCCCGCGCCAGCGCCACGCGCTGCTGCTCGCCGCCGGAGAGCTGCACCGGATAATGATCGACGCGCTCGCGCAGGCCCACTTCGTCGAGCAGCCGCCGCGCCTGGCTCAGGCCATTGCCATTCACGTTCAGTTCGTAGGGCAGCAGCACGTTTTCAAGCGCGGTAAGCGTAGGAATGAGCTGATACGACTGAAAGACAAAGCCGATTTTGCGCCCGCGCACCTCGGCCAGCTCCGCTTCGGCCAGGTTGTGGATAGGCGTGCCGTCGAGCCAGATTTCGCCCTCGCTGGGCGTGTCGAGCCCCGCGAGCAGCCCCAGCAGCGTGCTCTTGCCGCTCCCGCTGGCGCCCACAATGGCGATGAACTGGCCGGCGGGAATGGTGAGATCGATTCCCTTCAGAATGTCCACGCGCCGCGCACCGTTCTGAATCCACTTGCGCACGTTCTTGACTTCAATCACTCAGTGACTCCAAGTTCATAGTTCGTATCGTTGTATCCCAAAAGTTCGCTCCATCTAGGGTGTCATCCTGAGCGAGCGAAGCGAGTCGAAAGCCTGCCCTGAGCGCGGCCGAAGGGGACCCGCATTTGAAACGCACGACCAGCCGAATCGGCTCGGGAGATTTGCAATGAATTTTTGGGACAGCCACTTGAAGAATGGGCTTTCTGTTCCCTCTCTTCCCTAGCCCCTAGGTCTCTGACAGCGTGATCTTGTACCAGCTCCGTGCCCCATCCTTTCGCCTTTTTCCTGGCGAAAGGGTGGGAGACCACGAATCCCAAAGGTACGAAATCATACTGTCCCAGGCCTAGTCCCTTAGTCCCTCGTCCATTGATACACTTCTCATGTGGACGTTCGCCGCCGCGTTCTCGTTTCGTTCCTGCTGTCGATTGCGGCCGTTCCGCTTGTGGCTGCGCCGCGGCCGCTGCTGGTTTGCTTTGGCGACAGCATCACCGCTGGCTACGGCGTGAAGGAAGGGCAGGCCTATCCCGATTTCCTTGAGCAGAAGCTCGACCAACACGGCTACCGCTATAAAGTGATCAACCAGGGCACCAGCGGCGCAACCACCAAAGACGCTGTTGCCAACCTGCCTGTCATCCTGCAGCTTCATCCCGATGTAGTCATCGTCGAGTTTGGCGGCAACGACGGATTGCGCGGCCTGCCCCTCGAGCAGACGCGGCACAATTTGGACACAATCATCACCACCCTCGAAAACGCGCACATCAAAGTCCTCGTTGCCGGTATTACCCTGCCGCCCAACTACGGCAGCGATTACATTCGCTCCTTCGACGAGGTCTTCCGCGATGTTGCCGCCGGGCATAAGACCGCCCTCGTTCCCATGCTCTACAAAGACCTCGTTCACGTGCCCGGCACCATTCAGGATGACGGCATCCATCCCACCGCCAAAGGCGCCGAGATTATCGCCGAAACGCTGTATCCCGCGCTGCGGCCGCTGTTGAGAAAGTGAACGGCGGCTTTAGCTCTTGGCTCCCCGTGTTGCCTCCCAAAGTTCATTTCATCAATGGTGTCATCCTGAGCGAGGTCGCCGCGGCGACCGAGTCGAAAGCCTGCCCTGAGCGAAGTCGAAGGGGACCCTGCATTTGAAACGCTCCACCGGCCGCATCGGCTCAGGAGATCTGCGATGAACTTTCGGAACACTACACTCGCCTCCAGGACCGTTAGCTTGCCGTTCGCGCCTCCCGATGCGCCTCGGCGCGGTCAAAAAATCGCCACAAAGGATGACACCGTAACGCCGCAGCGAAGAGCTAACAGCTAGAAGTTGAAAGCTAGCAGTTCACCACCGGCTGAAACAGCGTTCCCACAATCCGCCTTGCAATTCCTACCAGATCCCGCTGGCTGGCGAAGACCTTCACCAGCGAAGCTCGCGAGAACTCCGGCAGGTTGGCCTGCGCGCCGTTGCGCAAACGGCCCAATGCTTGTTCGTCGGCGGTTACCGACGGCATCTCCAGCAAAATGCCGCGCGGGTGCACACAAAGCGCTTCCAGTGCCTGCACGTTTCCAGCCAACGATTCCAACTCCTCGAGAGTGTGCGCCCCGGCGAGCGAGAATGCGCCGGCCTTGGTCCTGCGCAGGCCGCTCAGGTGCCCTCCGCAGCCGAGATCCTGACCCAGCTCGTGAGCCACCGAGCGCACATACCCTCCGGCGCTGATGCTCATTTCAAAAAAAGCCTCGGCGCCCCCGACTTCGACAATCTCAAACGAGGAAATACGGACCAGGGCCGGCTTGAGTTCCACCGGTTTGCCGGCGCGGGCCAGTTTGTAGGCAGGCTGCCCGGCGATTTTCTTTGCGGAAAACGGCGGCGGCATCTGCTCCATCTCTCCGCGAAACGGCGCTGCTGCCTCACGCACCTGGTCGAGGGTCAGTTTGGGGTCAACCGTCGGTCCGGCGGGCTCGCCCTCGGCGTCGTACGTGTCGGTAGCAAAACCGAAACGGATCGATCCCGTATAGATCTTCTCAGCATCGGAGAAATACTGCGCAAGGCGCGTGAATTTCCCCACGAGCAGCGGCAGGACCCCCGTCGCCATGGGATCGAGCGTGCCCAGATGGCCGATTGACCGCTCGCCGGCGACCCTGCGCAGGCGGGCCACGACATCGTGGCTGGTCATTCCGGCGGGCTTGTCGACGACCAATAAACCATTCACTTGGCTAGCTTAGACGAGCACGCCATCACATTCCGCCGGCCTCGGAGTGCCGCACCAGCGAAAGGAACTCCGACCGCGTCTCTTTCTGGCGGAAGCAGCCCACCATGGCCGAAGTAACAGTGGAGGAATGCTGCTTTTCAATGCCGCGCATCATCATGCACAAGTGCCGCGCCTCGATGATGACGCCCACCCCCTGCGGCTCGATCGCCTTCTGAATGGCGTCCGCGATCTGGCGAGTGAGCCGCTCCTGCACCTGCAAACGTCGAGCAAAAACTTCAACTAATCGCGGTATCTTGCTGAGACCGATTACTTTATCTTTCGGAATGTAGGCCACGTGCACCTTCCCAAAGAAGGGCAGCATGTGGTGCTCGCAGAGTGAAAACACTTCCACGTCTTTCACGATGACCATCTCGTCGTAATCCACGTCGAAGAGCGCGCCGCGCAGGATCTGGGCCGGGTCCTCCTGGTAGCCCTTGGTCAGGTAGGCCATCGACTTTTCCACGCGAGCGGGCGTGGCAACCAGCCCGTCGCGGTTCGGATCCTCGCCCAGGCGGCTCAGAATCTCCCGGTACATCTCCTGCGTGCTGAATTCGCTCAGGCCTTCATCGGCTCCCACTGCCCTGCGCACGGATTTGGTCACCACGATCGGTTGCGCCATGCTCTTTCAATCCTTCCTGCCCCTAGCAGGCCGGGCGTACAGCGAAATTACCCGCCCGAATACTCAAAGAAGTTATTTTCCGTCTCTTCCACACGCACCTGCACCAGTTCCGCAGGCGTCACAGACCCGCCCAACAACTCGAAGACCGCCTTACAGAGATTCTCGGTCGTGGGGACGCGATTCGCAAACATCGGGTCCAGGTTCAGGTTGGTGTGGTCAAAGCGGGCCAGCACTCTGGTTTGCACCGTAGAATCGAGATCGGCAAGGTTCACCACCATTCCCGTTTCGGGGCTGACGCCGCCGCCAACCAGGACTTCAACCGTGTAGTTGTGCCCGTGGCCGTGCGGATTGTTGCACTTCCCGTACGCGGCGCGATTCTGCTCGGCGGAGAGCGCATCGCTATGCAGCCGATGGCTGGCGCTGAGCAGGTAGCGGCGGCCGAAGTAAGCTCTCATGCCTCGCCCCGGTACTCGGCGAAGATCTCCGGCGTCTCGTAGATGCGCACCCGGCTCAGGCGCGCGCCGCCGGCAGCGGTTACCGAGGGTTCGAGCCGCTTCCAGGCGGCGATGGCCAGATTCTCGGTAGTTGGAATCAGCTTCGCCGCGGCAAACTCCGGCGCCTCCAGATTCAGATGCCGATGGTCCCAGGCGGCAAGCACCTCGCGCTCCATCACGTCCTTGAGCCACTTCAGATCGACGACAAAGCCGGTCACCGGGTCAGGATCGCCGGCGACAGTCACCTCCATCGTGTAGTTATGCCCATGCCCATTGCGGTTGGCGCAGCGGCCGAAGACCTGCTCGTTCTGCTCCGCGGTCCAGCCGTCGTTCCAGTAATAGTGCGAGGCGGAAAACGTGGCCCGCCGCGTCAGAAAGATCATTCCGATTCCTCTATCCTCCAACAGGCCGCAAGAAAACTCACGAGGGGGAAGGTTTTGTGTGAGGGCACGGCTTAAGAAAACTCCGAATAAGTCGAAGCTCTGAAGGGTACGGGCTTCAGCCCGTACGTAAACCCAGCAAAACGGACGGGGCTTTAGCCCCTGCGGTAAGCTCTTCGATGTTTCCCCGAACCGCGGCTTTTTTCCCAGCCTGCTAAAGAGCAGATGCTGCAACCGGATTCGAAGCTTCAATTCGAAGACGCATTCGCTTCACGCCGCGTACGATCGTCCCTTCCAGCTTACTCGCTTGAGAACGCGATGCTGAAACCAGCTTCGATAGAGCAGAACCACAAATAGCGGCAGCCCCAGCGGCGAAATGGCGCAATCCCAAAAAGGAAAGTTCGACTTCGCCACGCGCCCATAGAAGCGAAACAGATTGCGCACCCACAGCAGCGCAAGCACCCATCCCGCACCCAGCCACTCGAGCGCATGCGCCGAAAAGTGCGCATTCCAAAGTTCGATGGCCAGCCACGGCAGCCCCACCAGCAGCGCAATATCGAGAGCGCGCCAGACGGCCATAATCAGTGCGTCATCGAAGAGCAAGGCGAGGTTCTTGGTCCAGCCTTCGATCATCGCAGGCGTGGAGCGGTACATGCGCGCAGCCACAGCATCTTCGGCATAGCGGAACCACAGGCCAACGCGGCGCCGCTTGGCCAGAAAGGCCAGCTCAACATCTTCGAGCACTTTCTCTGACACGCTGGCGTGACCGCCGAGCTTGCGGTACGCTTCGCGTTCAATGAGCAGAAACTGCCCGTTGGCCGCGGCGATGCGCTGGCCGGGATCGCTGACCTTGGCCGGCGGGTAGGTCAAGGCGAGCTCGGAAAACACCAGCGGCATGAGCGAGCGCTGCGCCAGGCCAGTGACGATTTGCCGCGGCGAGTAACTCAGCACGCCCACCTTGTGGCGCGTGGCCTCATGCATGGCGCGGCGCAGATCGCCCGGCTCGTGAATGGTATCGGCATCGGTAAACAGCAGCCACTTGCCGCGCGCCCCACGCGCAGCGGTCCAAATGGCGTTGTTCTTCCCCGTCCAGTTCTTCTCGAGTTCGCCAGCTTTCATGGCAGTCACACCGGCAAAGCTGCGCGCGATCTCCGCGGTGCGGTCGGTCGAGTGATCGTCGACCACGATCAGCTCCCAGTCGCGGCCCAGTTCGAAGATCTCCTTCGATTGCCCCACCAATGATTGCAGGCATTCGCCGAGGCTTTGTTCCTCGTTGCGCGCCGGAACGATGACGGTCAGCTCGATCAGTTCCGCGGGCTCCGGCTGATCGAAGACCGTTCCCAGGCGCGCCGGCAGGCTCACCCGCTCGCCTGGCTCGTCGGAAAGTCCGAGAACCGGCTTCCACGCCGCTGTTCCGCGAACTTCCTCCGGCTCCGACTTGTCTTTGCTCATCGAATCTCGTCTTTGGGGTAGCGGGTCAGTTTGAAGGGTACGGGCTCCAGACCGAACATCTTGAAGGGTGCGGGCTTCACAGGCTGCGGAAAAACCGCCTTGGACCGAAGTCGTGATGTCCAGCCGGGGACTTGCTTTACACATCAGACCGGGGACATGGTTTACAGTTGGTTCCGGTTTTTGGGGTTGTGCGGCTAACTCATAATTGGTCAGCAGCCGCAGTCGTCGAGCCTGTGGGAAGT
>JBAUBR010000431.1:0-12883 GCA_049676965.1 Occallatibacter sp. | reverse complement strand
GGGCAATCGCCGGTGCCGGCTGCGGTTCGGCGGATGGCGCCGATTGTGCGGCACCGCTTTGCTCTGGCTTCGATTGCGCAGCCCCCGATTGGCCGGCAGTGGATTGCGCGGCCTTGTGAGATCGCACCAGCATGGCTGCGACCAGAACAAACAGCACCAGCACCCCGGCAATCGCGAACACCATCCGCCTCCTGGAGGGTACCTCCTTGCGGGCCTTGCGGGCGGGACCGGGGAGGAACCGCGCCGGGTCGAGAAGAAGCTTGACGTAGCTGAGCGTGCATCGCCGCTCGGGGTCGAGTCGGAGACATTCCTCCGCAATGTCGGCAAAGGGTTGCGGAACGGATCTCGCCATAACCGGTTCCCGGTCGGCCGATCTGTCCCAAACCGGCGGATTCTGGGTCAGCGCTTCGACCAGTGTGACGCCGAAGGACCAGACATCCGCGGCCGGCGAAATCGTCCCCGCCGCGCTTTCGGGTGCGTCGTAGACCGCCAGCGGCTCAAGCCGTTGGCCGCGCTCTCCCGCGACGCGAAGGCCGTCGGAAGAAAGCTTCAATTCATTGTCGACCACCATGATGTTCGACGGCTTCAGGTGGCCATGCACAAAACCCTTCCCATGAAGATAGAAGAGCGCGTCCAGGATCGGGTCGAGCATCTCTCTGGCTTCGTCGGGTGTGAGCGGCCGCTGGGGAAGAATCTCCGAGAGAACCTCCTCGGCATACTCTGTCACCACAAAGAGAAGCCCGCTATTGCCAATCCGGCAACGGCCGGTCGAGTACACGCGCATCAGGTGAGGATGAGAAAGGCTCGCCGTCGCCTTCCAGCCGGCCAGGCGGGCTTCCGCATCGTCGTCATCGGCCGCGATGAGCTTGATGGCCGCCTTCCGCGAGGGATGCTCCTGCATCTCCGTAAGAAACACACCGCTCCCCTCGGAGCCTCCCAGCCATTGCAGGAGCGTGAATCGTCCGTCGATGACGCTTCCCGCCCATTCGCGCTGAATCGTAGCCGTGTTCATTCCCGAAGCAATTCTATCCGAGCGCGACAAGGACCAAAGCGCGCGACGGCAGCTTCAAGCCGGAAAGGCTGAATAAACACGAGGTCAAGAACTGCCCTCTTACACCTGCTCTCCGTGCCCCAGGTCCCGGTCGTGGGACCTGGGAAACCACGAAGGTCAATCAGAGGAGTCGGTCGTCGCTTGCACTCTCAGGCTGGGTGCCCCAGAGCCTGCCCTGAGCCCGTCGAAGGGTCCCCATTTCTGGACCTCGGAAACCACGAGGGTCAATCACCCCATGGAAATTGCGCAGTCAGCGACCTGGAAATTACGGCGGTTCAGAGGTGAAAATACGCGGGACGCACGGCGGGGCGTACAATGCCCGCGCGGCAGATAATAATTGGCCAGACGCAGGGGAGCTCCCACTCCGCAAATCCGGGTCGGCAAGTTAACCGTCGCCCAAACTGTGGACGGAGCGGACGGAGCCAGAGTTAACTCGATATTTCGCGAGGAGGAGGAATGACCCAGCAAGCACCTTTCGATCCTTGCAATCTGCCCTTGTCGGCCGTATCCGGGAGCGATGGTCCGCCTCAAAAAGCGGATGCGATCCGCGAGGCCTACAAACGGCACACTGCGGAACTTGTGACGATTGACGAACAACAAGGCAAGCTGCTCCTTGTGATGCTGGGAATCTTCAGTGCCGGAGCCACGCTCTTAGTCTCAGGCAAGGAGAACCCGATGTTTCGAGCGATGCCGATGGTTCAGTGGGGATTGACGATAATCACGGGCTCGCTACTATTCGTGTGGATATGGTTCACCTGGGAGCGGTACGGGTACCGCCAAGCCGTGCGCCATCTTCTGGTTCGCTGCGAGCTGGCTCTGGGCTTCTACACGAAAGGGGCGTATCTCCAAGGTGACGCACTATACAAAAGCAGGGAATTGGAGTTTTTTACCAAAGGATCGTTCATGCCTTGGGTGCATGTGATCATTGTTGTCTTGGCAGCCGTCGGGTTCCTGTTGGTTCTCTGGTCACCTCAACCGAGTTGTAACCTAGCACCACAGCCAGAGCGTCATAGCGGCAGCCAAAGCTTCTGCGGTATTCATTCGGCCAACAAAAGCACCTATCAGGATGCCCGGTGCCCCAGGTTGCCGTCCGCCGAGGCGGATGGCACCTGGGAAACCACCGAAGTCAATCACCGACAGAACATTCAGGCCGCCTGTTTTCCGGCCGGCTGCTCGACATGCCCGCCGAACTGGAAGCGCATTGCCGAGAGCAGCTTGTCCTCGTATTCCGCCTCTCCCCGCGAGCTGAAGCGCTGATAAAGCGCCGCGGAAAGCACCGGCACAGGCACGCCTTCGTCGATAGCGGCGTTGATCGTCCAGCGTCCTTCACCCGAATCCGACACCCGCCCGGCGAAGTTCGAAAGCGCAGGGTCCTCGACCAGCGCCGTCGCCGTCAAATCGAGCAGCCAGGAGGCCACGACGCTGCCGCGGCGCCACACTTCGGAAATGTCGCGCAGGTCGAGTTCGTACTGGTAGTGCTCGGGGTAGCGCAGAGGAGTGGTCTCGGCGTTCACCTCAGCCTTTTGTTTGCCGATGTTGGCCTGGTGCAGGATTCCAAGGCCTTCGGCATACGCCGCCATCAGCCCGTACTCGATGCCGTTGTGCACCATCTTGACGAAGTGGCCGGCGCCGTTGGGACCGCAGTGCAGGTAACCCAGCTCCGCGGTGCCGCCGAGTTTCTCCCGGCCCGGTGTGCGCGGAATGTCGCCTATGCCAGGCGCAAGCTGCCTGAAGATGGGATCGAGACGATTCACAATCTCCTTTTCGCCGCCGATCATCATGCAGTAGCCGCGCTCGAGTCCCCAAACACCGCCGCTTGTGCCCACATCCACGTAATGAAACCCCTTCGCGGCGAGCTCCTTTGCCCGCCGGATATCGTCGATGTAGTAGGAGTTGCCTCCATCGATCAGCGTGTCCCCGGCGTCGAGGTGAGGAATGAGCTTTTCGATGGTCTCATCCACAACCGCAGCCGGGACCATCAGCCACAGCGCCCGCGGCTTCTTCACCTTTTGCACGAAGTCCTTGAAATCGGAAGCTCCGGTCGCTTTGTCGTGCACCAGCGCCTCAACGGCCTTTGGAAACACGTCGAAGACCACGCACTCGTGGCCGCCTCTGATGAGCCTGCGCACCATGTTGGCTCCCATTCTTCCCAGTCCGATCATTCCAATTTGCATGGCGTGGTTTCTCTCCTCAAGTTTTTGTTTTGAACACCGATGTTTGCGCGCGGGATGGCGCGATTGAGCGAATTCTCTCACGCGGCGAGAGCGTGCCTCTCAAAGACGTCGACAAATTCGCGGTAACGGTTGGCAATCCGGTTCACGGCCTCTTCTCGCGTGATCTTATTCGCTTTCCAGTTCACCAGCGGATCCCAGAAACTGGTACGCCCCACCGCAAAGCCGATAAATCCGGGAACTGCGGAAGCAGTCGTGAGCCACTCATGCACTTTCTCATCGTCTTCCCCGCGCCCCAGAACGATGCAGCCCACCTGGTCGCGGCCCGCCCGGCGCGCCACTGCCACAATCTTCTCGCAATCGCCGCGAAGATCGAGCCCTTCGACCTTCCATACATCCGGTTCAACGCCCGCGTTCTGCAGCTCCTCGATGGCGCCCACCATGAGCCCGGGACGAAGTTCGAGATCGTAAGCCTTCTTGTCTCCCTGCAACCGGTCCAGTTGCGCCTTTTCCGCCGGCACCAGCAGCTCGAACATGTACATGCTCTGGCTCTTGCCGTGGAGGTACTCGGAAAGCTGTTTCAATCGCGCCGCCTGGCGCGCATTGAGGGCTTTGTCACCCTCCGGATTGTAGCGCACCAGCACCTTCGAGAAGGTGGGCTGGAACTTCTCGATGTGCTCGGCGAAATCTTCGCCGTACTCAAACTCGAACTCGTCCTGTCCGCTCTTCTCCGCCGGGCACGCGGTGATGTAGCCGCGCTCCCGGGCATCGTGAAGGATGGCGGCGCCGAACTGCTCGTCGACCAGGATGCCGCCCTTCTGTTCCGGAGCTCCCTCTCTGATGGCAGCCCTGAAGCCGTCATAGACGATCTGCTTCGACGCCGCGACCTGCGCCGTCTGCTCCGGCGTAAGAACGCCGCTCCAGCCGAACAGTTTGGACTCGAACGAGGCCCGATGATCGAAAGGCAGGATGTAAAGAGGCTTGTTGAAGCCCAGGGTTTTCATGCTGTTTCCTTGTACCTCCGGTAGCGGCGAATCAGCGTGTTGGTGGAGCTGTCGTGATCGAGCTTCGGCTCCTCCTTGCCTTCCAGCTCCGGAATGATTCGTTGCGCCAGCACCTTGCCGAGCTCCACGCCCCACTGGTCGAACGAATCGATCTCCCAGATGGCGCCCTGCGTGAAGACGGAATGCTCGTAGAGAGCCACAAGTTTTCCCAGTGCCGCCGGCGTAAGCCGATCCACGAAAATCGTGTTCGAAGGACGATTGCCTTTGAAGACGCGGTGCGGGACTAGCCATTCCGGAGTTCCTTCCGCCGCCACCTGTTCCCGCGTTTTGCCGAAGGCCAGCGCCTCGGCCTGCGCCAGCACGTTGGCAACAAGAATGTCGTGATGACGGCCCAGCGCCTGGAGCGGCCGGCCGAATGCAATGAAATCGCAGGGAATCAGCCGCGTGCCCTGGTGGATGAGCTGGTAGAAGGAATGCTGGCCGTTGGTTCCTGGCTCGCCCCAGTAAATCGGCCCGGTCTCATATTCCACTTCGCTTCCCGCCAGCGTGACGTGCTTGCCGTTGCTCTCCATCGTCAACTGCTGCAGGTAAGCGGGGAATCGCTTCAAGTACTGGTCGTAGGGCAGCACCGCAACCGTCTCCGCGCCCAGAAAATCGTTGTTCCATATCCCCAGCAGGCCCATCAGCGCCGGCAGGTTGCGCTCGAATGGCGTGGTGCGGAAATGCTCGTCTATTTCGTGAAAGCCTGCGAGCATTGCGTGGAAGTTGTCCGGACCAATGGCGATCATCGTCGACAGGCCGATCGCCGAGTCCATGGAATAGCGCCCTCCCACCCAATCCCAGAATCCGAACATGTTGGCCGTGTCGATACCGAACTTCGACACTTCCTTGGCATTGGTCGAGACCGCGACAAAGTGCTTGGCCACGGATTTCTCATCGCCGCCCAGCCCCGCCCGAAACCAATCGCGAGCCGTGTGCGCGTTGGTCATCGTCTCCAGTGTCGTAAAGGTTTTTGAAGAAACGATGAAAAGCGTCTCGGCGGGATCGAGATCCTCGACCGCTTCCACAAAATCGGCGCCATCGACATTGGAAACGAAGCGAAACGTCATGGTGCGATCGCTATAGAATTTCAGCGCCTCGTAGGCCATGACCGGACCGAGGTCGGAACCCCCAATCCCGATGTTGATCACGTTGCGGATGCGCTTGCCCGTGTGCCCCGTCCACGCCCCGCTGCGCACGCGGTTGCAGAAGTCCGCCATCTTGTCGAGCACCTCGTGCACTTCAGGCACGACGTCCTTCCCGTCGACAAAAATGGAGGTCCCGCGCGGCGCGCGCAGCGCCACATGGAGCACCGCGCGATTCTCGGTGCGGTTGATCTTCTCGCCGCTGAACATCGCATCGATCCGCGCGCGCAGCCCGCTCTCTTCCGCCAATTGCAACAGGAGCTTGACCGTCCGCTCCGTCACACGGTTCTTCGAATAGTCGAGGTAAATTCCCGCGCCCTCCGCCGTCATGCGCTGGCCGCGCTTCGGATCGGCCGCAAAGAGCTCTCGCAGATGGTGGTTGCGGGCTTTCTTGGAGTGAGTCTCCAGGGCTTTCCATGCGGCGCGCTGCGTGAGCGGAAGCTCCTTGGCGGTTTCCAGAACTGTTTCCATATCCATGCTCCTCATTGGCGTTTGGGGGGATCTCAGCTTTGCCGCGCTGCGGCATCGCGTTTCAGCGGCGATTCAGTGCCCGCTCGCCTCGGCCCGGCTCGCCTCTGCAGTTCGCCTCATTGAGTTCTACACCCTCAGGCGGCATCGCAGCCAACCGGTCGCTCCACGACCTTATCTATGATTACGCCGCCCCAGCCCCGGTTGCGAAGTATCGAAGCAATTTTGCAGATTGGCTCAATGCGCTTCGGCTCATTTTGAAGGGCACCGGCTTCACCGGCTGCGGAGAAACGCGTCTCGGTGCAATGTTTTGAAAGGGCACGGCTTCAGCCGTGCCGAAAGCCGGCAGAATGAATGAAGGGCTTTAGCCCCTGATGCCGCGGCCCGCCAAGCTGACCTAATTTCGGAGCCGGAATCGACTGGAACCCGTGGCCCCAACCTGCTTACCCGCGAAATAAAATCCTTCCGGCGCTCGGAATTGAGAAACCGAGGTTGACCATCCGGTATCTTGTATTGGAGAACACGCGACGAACTTGGAACCGGTCGCCGCGTCCCGGAAAGTCCCTGTTTACGCGCACCCCGGAATCCTGGAACGACCGTCATCTATCTGAATCAGGTCTAGCCCAACGCGTTTTCGCCTCGGCGAGCAACTGGATATGGAGGAATCATGAGCAAAACTCAATCGGACGCCCTCGTCTTCTTCGGCGCCACCGGCGATCTGGCCTATAAGAAGATCTTCCCCGCGCTGCAGTCGATGATCAAGCGCGGCAACCTGAACGTGCCCGTCATCGGCGTCGCCAAATCCGGCTGGAATCTCGACAATCTACGCGCCCGGGCCAAGGACAGCGTCGAAAAACACGGCGGAATCGACACGCAGGCCTTCGCCCGGCTCAATGAGTTGTTGCGCTATGTGGATGGCGATTACGAGGACCCTGCCACGTTTCAGGCGATCAGGAGAGAGCTTGGCACCGTGCAGCGCCCCGCGCACTACCTGGCGATTCCTCCGGTGCTGTTCGAAACCGTGGTCCGTCAGTTGGCGGATTCCGGTTGCGCCGCGACGCCGGGCTGCGCCGACGCGCGGGTCATCGTAGAGAAACCGTTCGGTCACGACTTGCTCTCCGCGCGGGAGCTCAACCAGATCCTGCATCGCGTGTTTCCCGAGTCGGCGATCTTTCGCATCGATCATTATCTCGGCAAGCGCCCCGTGAACAACGTGGTCATCTTCCGCTTTTTGAATGCATTCATGGAACCGTTCTGGAACCGGCACTACATCGAGAGCGTGCAGCTCACCATGGCGGAGGACTTCGGCGTTGAAGGGCGCGGAGGTTTTTACGACCAAACCGGCACCATCCGCGACGTGGTTCAGAATCACCTGTTTCAAATCGTCTCCAACCTGGCCATGGAGCCGCCGGTTCGCACCGATAGCGAGACCATTCGCGATGAAAAGGTGAAAGTGCTGAAGGCGATTCCTCCCATAGAGCCGACGGACCTGGTGCGGGGGCAGTTCCGCGGCTACCGCCAGGAGAAAGGCGTGTCTCCCGATTCGACGATGGAAACATTCGCCGCGCTTCGCCTGAACATCGACTCGTGGCGATGGAAGGGAGTGCCTTTCTATATCCGTGCGGGAAAATACCTGCCCGTTACTTGCACGGAGGTGCTGGCCAGGTTCCATGAGCCGCCTTCGCCCCTCGAAGGGCATTCGACTGCCCGAAACTACATGAGATTCAGGATCAGTCCCGAGATGGAGATCGCCACCGGCGCCATCGTAATGGCCGCTACCGAGTCGTTGGAAGGTGAGCCGGTAGAGATGATAGCCAACAGCTTGCCCTGCCCCGGAGAGATGGATGCCTACGAACGCGTGCTTGGCGATGCCATGGCGGGCAATCCGGGTCACTTTGCCCGCGAAGACTACGTGGAGGAAGCCTGGCGCATCGTCGATCCCATCATGAAGAACCCGCCTCCGGTCCACGAATATGAGAGAAACACCTGGGGCCCGGACCAGGTCGACGCCACCGTCGTGCCGCCCGGAGGATGGCACAACCCGATAGCTGAAGAACCGGAGATTTCGCATCCCGCTGTGCAGGCGGCCTAGCATTATGTCCCCAAAGTTCGCTTCATAAATGGTGTCATCCTGAGCGAGTCGCCGCGGCGACGAGTCGAAAGCCCGCCCTGAGCGTAGCCGAAGGGGACCTGCATTTGGAACGCTCGACCGACCGAGTCGGCTTGGGAGATTTGCAATGAACTTTTGGGGCACCGTACTACGCAACCCGAAGACGGCATGAAGACCATGTGCACACACCAGCGGGTGAGGGATCTCCAGGGCGGAGGTCGCTTCGACTCCCACTGTAAGGTTGCGAACGTTGAATCGCGGCCGGGCGGGAGCGGGTTATGAGCCTTGCTCCGCTGGTGTGCCTCCCGCCTGCGCCCCCGCGGACGGACGAAAACTCCGATGTCGCAGTCGGCCAAAGTTCGCCTCTCGGCGCCACCGTCGTTCCCGGCGGAGTGAATTTCAGCATCTTCTCGCGAAATGCGACCCGAGTGGAGTTGATCCTTTTCAATCGGGCTGACGATGCTGAACCCACCCGCGTGATCGGGATCGATTCCGCGACCAATCGAACCCTGGATTATTGGCACGTATTTGTCTCTGGGATAAAGCCGGGGCAACTCTACGGCTATCGAATCTACGGCCCCCTCGATCCGCAAAGGGGAATGCGTTTCGATCCCGGCAAGATTCTGCTGGATCCTTATGGACTCGAAGTCGTTGTGCCGCAAAATTACAGCCGTGCTCTCGCGGCGGCGCCGGGAGACAACGCCGCGACTGCCATGAAGAGCGTTGTAATTGACCCCAACGCATACGACTGGGAGGGCGATTCGCCTCTTCACCGGCCCGCCTCGCGATCCATCATTTACGAAATGCATGTGCGCGGATTGACCCGCCATCCCAACTCGGGAGTACCGGAAGCAAAGCGCGGTACTTATGCCGGAGTTATCGAGAAGATCCCCTATCTGCTTCAGCTTGGAATAACCGCCATCGAACTTATGCCGGTATTTCACTTCGACACCCAGCACGCGTTCAACGGGCTGGTCAACTATTGGGGTTATGATCCAATCTCCTTCTTTGCGCCGCACGCCGCCTACAGCTCGCGCCAGGATCCTTGCGGACCCATGGATGAGTTTCGCGATATGGTCAAGGCGCTCCATCGCGCCGGCATCGAGGTCATTCTCGATGTCGTTTACAATCACACCGCCGAAAGCGATCATAACGGTCCGACGCTGAGCTTTCGCGGACTCGAAAACGGCGTTTATTACGTCCTCGATACAGATCGGTCGCGCTATGCGAATTACACCGGCACAGGAAACACCCTGAACGCGAATCATCCAGTTGTCCGGCGCATGATCGTTGACAGCCTTTGCTACTGGGTGAATGAAATGCACGTCGACGGCTTTCGCTTCGATCTCGCATCCATCCTGAGCAGGGATGAATCGGGTAATCTGATGCCAAGTCCCCCGGTGTTATGGAACATCGATTCGGATCCGGTCCTCGCCGGAACCAAACTTATTGCCGAAGCGTGGGACGCCGCGGGCCTCTATCAGGTCGGCACTTTTCCCGGCCACAGCTGGAGAGAATGGAATGGGCGTTTTCGCGACGACGTTCGCAGCTTTTTCCGTGGCGATGAAGATACCGTCGGACGCGTGGCGGACAGGTTGATCGGCAGCCCGGAGATCTATGCGCACAAGGGGCGCGAAGCGGAGCAGAGCGTGAATTTTGCAACCTGTCACGATGGATTCACGCTCAACGACCTTGTCTCGTACGACCGAAAGCACAATGAAGAGAACGGCGAGAACGGGCGCGACGGTACGGATGATAATCGCAGCCGTAACTGGGGCATGGAAGGACCAACGGACGATCCTGCGATCGAATCGGTTCGCAACCGCCAGGTAAAGAACTTCCTGACAGTTACATTGGGATCCCTGGGGCTGCCCATGATCCTCATGGGTGACGAAGTGCGCCGCACGCAACGCGGCAATAACAATGCCTGGTGCCAGGATAATGAAGTCAGCTGGTTCGACTGGGACCGGCTCGATAACTATGCCGACGTGCATCGCTTTGTAACTCTGCTGAATCGCCATCGGCTGATGCGAACCGGCGATCAATTAGACTCAAGAATGAGCTTGAACGAGCTCCTGCAGAAAGGCGAACGCTCCTGGCACGGCGTCAACCTGGGAGCGCCCGATTGGAGTCGGGATTCTCACGCGCTCGCATTGCACATGTCGTGTCCGGCCGATGACCTGACCTTCCATCTGATCCTGAACGCGTATTGGGAGCCCCTGGAATTTGAACTGCCGGTGCTGCAAAACGGGGAGCGGAAATGGCGCCGTTGGATCGATACAAGTCTCGCCTCGCCCGATGACATAGTCGACTGGCCGGCCGCTCCGCGGGTCCTCGGCTCCAACTATCTCGCCGACGCTCATTCAGTCGCCGTGCTAGTCGCTCACTTGAACGAACAGGCTTCTGCATAAGTCGATGTTATTACGCGCCCGAAATCTGCATGGACACTCTATCCTCATCGAATCCGCGGAAAGGGAAGATGGGTCGATGGGGCCTCGCGATCGAGCGCCTGCAGCCATGCGCGCACGCTTTCCCGAAGGGCCTCGACATCCACACCGCTGTAAACCGAAGGAAAGGAATCGAGCCGCCGCATTGCCGCCTTCAAAAGCGATGTGGCGCCTATCAAGTTACTCCGCTGAAGATGGTGAAATGCCGCCGTGATTTGAATCAATGCCTGCAGAAAAGTCTTCTCTGGCTCCTCACACTTCAGCCAGGTACCTTCCCAGTGCTCGTGAGCGAGGAAGAACTCCTCGTTCCGGTAGCATCGCAGGCCCTCGGCAAGCGGACCGTCGCTCCAGTCAAGCGGCATCGTAAATTCATTATCGTTCAGCATCAGGCACGAGCGTACGCATTGCTTGAAGAGAGGCCGCCAGGGACCGCGAACGGTCAATCGCCATTGCGCTCACAAAAATTACATTGCTTGATGAGACATCTAAAATAAAGAGGAACTAGACTTGGATTCCCAGAGCTGGAAGGACCTCATGGCGGACGAAGTAGCAGAGCTTCAACTCTTTGTGGAGATCGTAAAGGCCGGCAATCTCTCCGCCCCCGCCAGGGCTCTCAACTTCTCGCTCGCGGCCAGGAGCAGAGGCCAGCGCACTTGAGTCGCGTCTGGCGTGCGGCTGGTGACACGAACATCGCTTCTTGTTCGCCAGGAACGGACATGCCCTCGCACCAAGGAGAACAATCATGCAAGTAATCGAATTCGAACATTTCGGCAATCCTTCGCAACTTCACAGCGCAGGCAGGCCGCTCCCCAAGGCGGATGCGGAAAATGCCGTCGTCCGCGTCGAGGCGGCGTCTGTAAATCCGAGCGACGTTAAAAATGTGGCCGGCAGAATGTCGCAAACTACTCTTCCTCGTGTTCCCGGCCGCGACTTCTCTGGCGTGGTTGTGGACGGCCCCGGCGATTGGCTGGGTCAGGAGGTATGGGGCACCGGAGGCGACGTCGGCTTTACCAGAGACGGAACACACGCCGAATACATTGCCGTACCGCGCTCGAGCCTGGTCCGCAAGCCGGCCAATCTGTCTCATGAGGAGGCGGGATCTGTCGGAGTCACATTTGTAACCGCCTGGTGTGGTCTCGAATATGCGGCCCTTCGCAAAGGCGAGACCGTTGCCGTCATCGGTGCGGCCGGTGGCGTGGGTAGCGCCGCCGTGCAGATTGCCAGGCACATTGGCGCGCGCGTTATCGCCATCAACCGCTCCGGTCCTTCTGCCGAAAGCCTGCTTGCCCGCCTCGCGGACGTTCTTCTCAGTTCCGAAGATCCTGACCTGAAAACAACGCTTCGTTTGCACAACGATGGCCTTGGCGCGGATGTTGTGTTCAACGCCGCCGGAGGATCGATGTTCGAGGTAGGTCTTGGACTGCTTACCCACCGCGGGAGACAAGTGGAGATTACCTCGCCGACCGAGCGCCACGTGAGCCTGGACCTGGTCGACTTCTATCACAATGAGTCTCAACTCTTCGGGGTCGATACACTCAAGCGGGATCTTACATCGGCCGCCCGGATCCTTGAGAAGCTTAGACACGGTTTCGAGGAAGGCAGCTACCATCCTCCCATCATCGCCAAAACAATGCCGCTGAGCGACGCTCCGCAGGCCTATGAGCTCGTGGGTCGAGGCAAGCGCGGGCGCGTTGTCCTAAAGCCCTCATCCCGATCGTCGTCTGAAACAAATGTCTGACTGTTCACATCTCGCCCCAAGCCGTGTGTGCTCATTTCATCGGGTTTTTGGGGGATCTGGGCCGCTCATTCTTGCCTTCAAGGCTTCCAGGGCTTGTGCTTCATAGGGAAGAGGCGGGTTCAGCAGATCGTGGCCGCCGGCTGTGACCAGGACTGTGTCCTCGACGTAAAAGCCCTGGCCTTGCACGGAAAACTCGGGCGCCCAGCAGAGGACGTTCCCGGCGGCAAAGACGGCCGGAACGTCTTCAACCAGGTCGATGCCGTGGCCATACATGGACCACGGCGGGGCGGTTACGAGCACGTCCGCGGCAGCCCGGCCCAGGTCGCTCTTCAACTCGGAGCGGTGCTCTTCAACATAGTGAATGCTGGCCTTGACGACATCGTCCCGGTTTTCACCCGGGCGGATCGCATCGAGTCCGGCGAGATATGCGTGCATTAGCAGATCCAGCACTTCGCGCTGCCCGGCCGTGAATTTGGCGCCCACGGGAAAGGTCCGGCCATAGTCGCCCTTGTACATGCCATACTCCGCGCCCAGATTGACGCGCGCGATCTCTCCGTCGGCCATTACGTGATCGAGCGCGTGGTAGTCGAAGAACGACGCGAACAGGCCGGGCAGATAGGCGCTCGATCCCGACCGCACCCAGGGCCAGAAGCCCGGTCCTTCGGCGCCGGCGCCCATCATTGCGGCAATCACTTCGCCTTCCTCCTGGC
>JBAUBR010000430.1:0-4326 GCA_049676965.1 Occallatibacter sp. | reverse complement strand
GGCGGAGAACTCCGGCACCGGCTCGGATCCCAGGCCGGCTTCGGTTCCGGCGAGCTTGGCCGTGTAGCCGGAGAGGAAGTGGTACATGGCCTGCTCCGGGGTGAGGCGCGCGATGGGCGGCAGCACGCCAAATGCGTCCGCGGCCAGGAACAGCACGTTGCGCGGATGGCCGCCGATGCCGGGAATCAGGGCGTTCTCGATGTAGTTGACCGGGTAGGCGGCGCGCGTGTTCTCGGTGAGCGAGATGTCGTGGTAGTCGGGCTCGCTGCTGGCGGGGTGGAGAACGACATTTTCGAGCACCGAGCCGAAGCGGACGGCGTGGAAGATCTGCGGCTCCTTTTCTTCGCTCAGGTCGACGCACTTGGCGTAGCAGCCGCCTTCGAAGTTGAAAACGCCGGAGGCGCTCCAGCCGTGCTCGTCGTCGCCGATGAGGCGGCGCGCTGGATCGGCGGAAAGCGTCGTCTTGCCGGTGCCGGAGAGACCGAAGAACAACGCCGTATCGCCATCGGCGCCCACGTTGGCCGAGCAGTGCATGGGCAGGACGGCATCGTCGCTGGGCCGCAGCGGGAGCAGGAAGTTCATCACGCCGAAGATCGACTTCTTCATCTCGCCGGCATATTTGGTGCCGCCGATGAGCACGATCTTGCGTGTGAAATCGCTGAGGATGAAGGTCTCGGTGCGAGTGCCGTCGCGCTCAGGCACGGCATCGAAGTCGGGCGCGGCAATGACGGTGAACTCCGGGGTGTGGGCGGCGAGCTCGGCGGGCGCGGGACGGACGAAAAGCTGTTTGACGAAGAGCGCGTGCCAAGCATATTCGGCGATTACGCGGATGGGTAGACGGTAAGCCGGGTCGGCGCCGGCGTAGAGGTCTTCGACGAACAGGTCGCGCTCGCGCATGTGCAGCATCACGCGCTCCAGCAACGCCTCGAAGCGATCCGGCGGGAACGGCTGGTTGACGCGGCCCCAGTCGACGGTGGAATGGGTAATCTCGTCGTCGACGGTGAACTTGTCGCGCGGGCTGCGGCCGGTGCGGGCGCCGGTGTAGGCCACCAGGGAGCCGTTCGCGGCCAGGCGGGCTTCGCCGCGCATCAATGACGTTTCAACCAGTTGCGAAACCGGCAGGTTGCGATGCACCTGCGGCCCTGAGGTCAGGGCGCGCAGAATCTCCACTGCCGAAAAGCTGGCCATCGAAAAACTCCCGATTGCGGATAAGCCGCAAACCTATCCATTTTGCCATGGGTGCTGGTGGGCTGTCCCTGACTGGCGGGTCGGATCGGCCCGTTTGCCCGATCGGCCGAAAATCTCTCCTTGACGTTCTAGGAGAATCCAGGTTATCGTCTCCTAGACGCTCAAGGAGAGATGCTCATGTGCCCGGAAAAACCCCAACAGCCGCCCAACCGCGAGCCCGACCGGCAACTGGACCTGCTGCAGGGCACGCTCGACATGCTGATTTTGAAGGCGGTTTCGCTGGGGCCGCTGCATGGCTACGGAGTGCTGCTGCGCATCCAGCAGATTTCGGGCGAGGAGCTGGTGATCCAGCAGGGGTCGCTTTACCCGGCGCTCTATCGCCTCGAGGCGCAGGGCGCCATCGCCAGCGAGTGGGGCGAGAGCGAGAACAATCGCAAGGCCAAGTACTACCGGCTGACGGCGGCGGGGCGCGAGCGGCTGGAATCCGAGACCGACAAATGGAACCGCATGGCCGGAGTCATCGGCACGATTCTCCGCACTACGTAACGAGAGATCAGGGGTCAGGGGTCAGAACTACGGAGAAAGTATGAGCCTTCGATCGACCATTGCTCGCTTTGTGGCTCGGCCGCGGACTTGGTTGCGCGCGGTTGCGCGGCGCAACCGGCTGGAAGCGGAGATGGACACCGAACTGGCCGATCATCTGGGACGGCTCACGGAGGACCTTATTCGGGCCGGGAAGTCTCCGGCCGAAGCGGCACGCAAAGCTCGCATTGCGCTGGGAGCGATCATGGTGAACAAGGAGGAGATGCGCGCCTCACTGGGGTTGCGCTGGTGGGATGAGCTGGGCGCGGACCTGCGGTACGCGATGCGGCTGTTGCGCAAGAGCCCGGGATTCACGGCGATTGCGGTCGGGTCGCTGGCGCTGGGGATCGGCGCCAACACGGCGATTTTCACCGTGGCGCAGCACATGCTGCTGGACAAGTTGAGCGTTGCGCATGCGGACGAACTGCGGATGTTTTATTGGTCGGAGCCGAAGGATGGCATCGTCCAGGAGTTTTGGGGATTTTTCGACGATCTCCCCGGCGGCGGACAGGTTTCCACGTCTTTTTCGTATCCCGTGTACGAGCAGATGCGGCGCGAGAACCGCTCGCTGGCGGATGTGTTTGCATTCAAGCCGTATGGGCGCATGACGGTGACAATCGGCGGCGAGGCCGAGGCGGCGGAAGCGGAGATGGTGTCGGGAAACTACTATTCGACGCTGGGAGTGCGGCCGCAACTGGGACGCGGGATTCAGGAGTCGGACGACGGGGAGGTGGGCAGCGGGCCGGTGGTGGTGATCAGCGACAGGCTGTGGACGAACCGGTTTGGGCGCGCCGCGGATGTGGTGGGGAAGAACATCCTGGTGAATGCGGCTCCAATGACGGTGGTGGGGGTGAATCCGCCGGGATTTACGGGAGCGTATTCGGCGCAGGGAACGCCGGACATTTTCCTTCCATTCAGCATGCAGCCGGTTGTGGCGCCGGAGGAACCTGGATCGGATAAATCTCCCTCGTTGCTCCAGAACAAGAGTTTCTGGTGGGTGCTGGTGATGGGGCGGGCAAAGCCAGGCGTGAACACGACGACGGCGGGGGCCGAGCTGAACGTGGCAATGAACGCGGCGGTGCGCGCGACGATGCCGGTGAAGAGCGACAAGCAGTTGCCGCGGCTGCTGCTGAGGGATGGAAGCCGGGGACAGAATCCGAACATGGATGAACTGGAGAAGCCGGTGTATGTGCTGATGGCGCTCTCGGGGCTGGTGCTGCTGCTGGCGTGCGCCAACCTGGCGAACCTGCTGCTGGCGCGGGTGGGCGCGCGGCAACGGGAGATGAGCGTGCGGCTGGCTCTGGGCGCGGGTCGATGGCGGATTCTGCGCCAGGCTATGACGGAGAGTTTGCTGCTCTCGCTCATGGGCGGGGCGGCGGGATTGCTGCTGGCGTGGGTGGTGAGAAATGCGCTGCCGAGGATGATGTCGAACTCGTGGGCGCCGCCGGCGTTTGCGGCGAGTTTCAGCTGGCCGATCTTTCTGTTTGCGGCGGCGGTGTCGATAGTGACGGGGTTTGTCTTCGGGCTGGGGCCGGCGTGGCATGCGACGCGCGTGCAGGTGAGCGCGAGCCTGAAAGACAGCGGGCAGACGGTCACGCAACGCCGGCGCGGGCTGGGCGGCAAGGCGATAGTGGCGCTGCAGGTGGCGCTCTCGATGGTGCTGGTGGTGGGAGCGGGGCTGTTTGCGCGCACGCTGATGCGGCTGCAAGGCGAAGGGCTGGGATTCCGGTCGCACAATCTGCTGCTGTTCAGCGTGGAGTTGCCGGAAGCGCGTTATCCGAAGACGGCAAGCACGCCGGTTCTCGAGAAGCTGGAAGAGCGAGTGAGGACGGTTCCCGGGGTGGAGGCAGAGACGCTGAGCTTTCTGCCGCTGATTTCGGGTAGTGCGATGAACAACATCTTTCTGCCCGAGGGGATCGAGCGCAAGGCGGAGGGGAACCCGACCGCGCTGGCCAACGAGGTGGGAGCGGACTTCTTCGCGACCTACGGGATCCGGATCGTGGCAGGGCGCGGATTTGACGGACGCGACACGAGCACTTCGCGCAAGGTGGCGGTGATCAACGAAAGCCTGGCAAAGAAGTGTTTTGCGAATGTGAATCCGATTGGCAAAACGTTCGAGCGGGGGCGGAATCATCCGGACACGATCGAGATTGTGGGCCTGTCCGCGGATGCGAAGTACTACCGCGTGCGGATGGATGCGGAGCCAACGTTCTATGTGCCGTATGTGCAGAACAACAACGGGCTGCACGAGGCAACGTTTGCCATCCGGACGGGCTTGGCGGGCGAGGCGATTTTGCCATCGCTGCGCGAAGCGGTGCGGCAGGTGGATGCAAACCTGCCGATGCTGGACGTGAGGACGCAGGACGAGCAGATTGCGGCGAACCTGCGGCAGGAGCGGATTTTTGCCATGCTGACGAGCGGCTTCGGCGTGCTGGCGCTGGTGCTGGCGTGTGTGGGCGTGTATGGCGTGATGGCGTACTCGGTGGCGCGGCGGACGAACGAGATCGGGATAAGGCTGGCGCTGGGCGCGAGGCCGCGGCAGGTGTTGGCGATGGT
>JBAUBR010000429.1:0-29737 GCA_049676965.1 Occallatibacter sp. | reverse complement strand
TCGCCCTCAATCTGCTCAAACACGACAAATCTTCCAAACGCGGAATCAAGGGAAAACGGCTCAAAGCCGCTTGGAACATCCCCTATCTGCTCAAACTACTCGGAATCTGATATGCGTCGGCCCTGGGCCACTGACCACTCCTCTTGACAACCCTAGTCTTCTATGCCTAGAGTTCTCTATATCAGGCAACAAAGGACAACAAAACAATGGCCAAGAACGATCTTCAGGGAACACTCGACCTGCTCGTGCTGAAAACGCTGGCTCATGCCGGCACGCTGCACGGGTACGGCATCGTGCTGCACATCCAGCGCGCGTCCGAAGACGTGCTGCGCGTGGAAGAGGGATCGCTTTATCCGGCGCTGCACCGCATGGAGCAGACCGGCTGGATCGCCTCGGAGTGGGCGCTCACCGAGACCAACCGCAAGGCGAAGTACTACAAGCTCACCGCGCAAGGCCGCCGGCAGTTGCAGCAGGCCGAGGAGAGCTTCGATCAACTGGTGAAGGGCGTGCGCGCGGTTTTGCGCTTTGCGTGAGAGTTTTGCGCTACGCCTGAAGGGAAAGGAACTCCGATGCCGCTCCTGCGCCGGGTCACGAACCTGTTCCGCCGCTCGCGCCTCGATCGCGAGATCGCCGCGGAGATGGAGGCGCACATCGAGATGCGTGCGGCGGATAGCGTTGCCGCGGGTATGTCGCGCGAGGAGGCGCGCCGCGATGCGCTCGTGCGCTTCGGCAATCGCACCGCGACGCGGGAGCGCACCGCGGACGCGGACGCTGCGCTGAACGTCGAGAGCGTCGTGCGCGACCTGACATTCGCGCTGCGCCAGTTGCGCAACTCGCCCGGTTTTGCGGCGACGGCAATCGTGATTCTGGCGCTGGGCATCGGCGCCAGCACGGCCATTTTCAGCGCGGTGAATCCGATTCTCTTCGAGCCGCTGCCCTATCCGCACGCAGAACGGATCATGACGATCTGGGACAGCTTCAAGTACGACCGGCTGGAGACGACGTTTGGCACGTTTCGCGAGCTCGCGGAGCGGAGCCGGTCATTCGAGTCGCTGGCGACGTTCGAGCCCTGGCAACCGGTGATGACCGGCGCGGAGAAGCCGGAGCGGCCCGACGGCCAGCGCGTCAGCGCGAGCTACTTTCATATGCTCGGCGTTCAGCCGGCCCTCGGGCGCGATTTTCAGCCTGCGGACGACGTCTTTCGAGGGCCCCATGTTGTCATTCTCAGCGATCGCTTATGGCGCCGGCGATTCACGGCCGACCCTGGGATCCCGGGGAAGCAGATCAAGCTCAATGACAACAACTATACGGTCATCGGCGTGATGCCGAAGGACTTTGAGAACGTTCTGTTACCTTCAGCGGAGATCTGGACGCCGCTCCAATACGATCTGTCCTCGCTCAATGACTTCAACACGTCGGCGTGGGGACATCATCTGCGCATCGCGGGCCGGCTGCGTGCCGGCGTGAGCCCGGAAGAAGCGCGGCGCGAACTTGACCGGATCGCGCATCATCCCATCCAGCAGTTTGCTCGTCCGCCGTGGGCGTCATTGCACAGCGGATTTATCGTCGCATCGCTCCAAGAGGACACCGTGCGCGGCGTGAAACCGGCTCTGCTCGCAGTCCTGGGTGCCGTCACGCTGGTGCTGTTGATCGCCTGCGTGAATGTGACCAGCCTGCTGCTTGGCCGCGGAGTGCAGCGGCAAGGTGAATTCGCCATGCGGGCGACACTGGGCGCGGGAAAGGCGCGGCTGATCCGCCAACTGCTTACCGAAAGCCTACTTTTGGCGCTGCTCGGTGGCACGCTCGGCATCGTCGTGGCAGAGATGGGTGTGAAGGTGCTCATTGCGCTCAGTCCGCCGGGTCTTCCGCGCGTGAACGCCGTCGTTCTCGACGCGCCGGTATTTGTCTTCGCGTTTTCGATTGCCGCTCTGGTCGGCCTTGCCGCCGGGCTCATTCCGGCGCTGCAAACGCCACGCATCAATTTGCAAACGGGTCTGCAGCAGGGTGCGCGGACGATGGCCGGCGGCCGGCAGGGTGCGCGGCGCACTCTGGTGGTCTCGGAAGTCGCTTTGGCGCTGATGCTGCTGATTGCGGCGGGGCTGCTGCTGCGCAGCATGGAGCGGCTGCTCTCTGTTGATCCGGGTTTCAGCACGGACCATGTGCTCACAATGCAAGTGCAGACCGCGGGACACAAATTCGACGACCTTGCCTCGGCGCCGGGTGCCGGCGATGCGGTGAGACGCAGATTCTTTTGGCAGGCGCTGGACGAGGTGCGAAGAGTTCCCGGCGTGACCACGGCCGGCTTCACCAGTCTGCTGCCGCTCAGCGACGATCCCTCGTGGATTGCCCTCTACGGCGCGCATTTCGAGAACGACGTCTCTGATCGCGCGCATCAGGTCTTTCGCTATGCGGTGAGCCCAGGCTACTTCGAGGCGCTGGGCATTCCGCTGCTCCGCGGGCGGTTCCTCGACGCCCACGATCTCGCCAGCGCGCCCCATGTGGCTTTAATCAGCGAATCGCTGGCGCGGCGCCAGTTTCCGAGGCAGGACGCGATCGGGAAGCGCGTCCATTTCGCGGGCCGGGACGTGCCGGACTTTACGATTGTTGGCATCGTCGGAGACGTTCGCCAAACGTCGCTCGCGCTCGATGAGCCCGACGCGGTCTATCTTTCCACCGAGCAGACCTGGTTTGCCGACGATGCGCTTTCGCTGGTTGTGCGCGCGCAGGGCGATGCGGCCGCGCTCGCGCCCGCGGTGCGCAACGCCGTCTGGCGAGTGGACAAGGATGAGCCAATTCTGCGCGTAGTGACGATGAGCAAGCTGCGCGAATCTTCCGTGGCGCAACGGCGCTTCGTCCTGATCCTGTTTGAAGCCTTCAGCCTTGTTGCGTTGGTGTTGGCCGCTACGGGAATCTACGGTTTGCTTTCGAGCAGCGTCGCCGAGCGGACGCGCGAGATCGGCGTGCGCACCGCGCTGGGCGCCTCGCGGGCCGACATTCTCGCCCTCGTCATGCGCCAGGGGTTGATGCTCACCGCGTTGGGATTGGCGATCGGATTAGTTGCGGCGATGCTGGCCAGCGGCGCATTGGCTGCGCTCCTGTTTGGCGTTTCGCGGCTCGATCCGTTGACGTATGCCGGGGTGACTTTGTTGCTGCTGGCGGTATCGGCGATTGCCTGCTTCGTGCCTGGGCGCCGCGCCGCAAGCATCGATCCCATGCAGGCGCTGCGCAGCGAATAACACGAATATTGGAGTCGCACAATGGCTATTTTCGGCCGTGTCGCAAATCTTTTCCGCCGCACGCGCATCGATCGAGAGATCGACGCCGAGCTCAAGTCGCACATCGAAATGCGCATCGAGGAGAATGTTGCCGCCGGCATGCCGCGCGAGGAAGCCCGCCGCGATGCGCTGGTGCGCTTCGGTAATTTCACGTCGACGCGGGAGCGCGTGGCTTCGGCCGATGCGGCGCTCAGTCTCGACGTTCTGCTCCGCGACGTGCGCTATGCGCTGCGCCAGTTGCTGCATTCGCCCGGATTCACCATCACGGCGGTGGTCACGCTGGCGGTGGCCATCGGTGCCAATGCGATTGTGTTCAGCGTGTTGAACGCGCTGGTGCTGCGGCCGTTGAACCTGCCCGATGCCCAGCGGCTGTTCACGATTGAGGACAGCGGCACGCCGTTCAACTCCTATCCCGACTATCGCGATGTGCGCGACCGCAACCGCGCCTTCGACGGCATCGCCGCCTACAGCATTGATAATGCGGGGTTGCATACGGGCGGCAACGCGGAGCGCATCTGGATCTACGAGGCCAGCGGCAACTACTTCGATGTGCTGGCAGTCAAGCCGTTCCTTGGCCGCTTCTTTCACGCGAGCGACGACCGCGGGCCGGACAGCAATCCCTACGTGGTGCTCAGCTATGCCTATTGGCGGAACAAGTTTCAGGGCGATGCGGGCGTAGTGGGGCGCGAGATCGAGCTGAATCGCCACACCTTCACGATTCTCGGCGTCGCTCCGGCGGGCGTGCGCGGCACGGAGCTCTTCTATTTGCCGGACATGTGGGTGCCGATAGTGGATCAGAAGCAGATCGAGGGATCGAGCGGCCTCGAAGATCGCACCTCGCGAGGATTGTGGCTGGTGGGCCGCGTGAAGGCCGGGACCACGGTAGCGCAGGCGACTGCGGATTTGAATACGGTTGCCCAATACATGAAGAAGACCTATCCCAAGGAGGACGACGGAGTCAGCTTCTCGCTCACGCGGCCGGGCCTGGTAGGCAATTTTCTGGGCGGGCCGGTGCGGGCTTTTGTCGCCGGGTTGATGCTTCTGTCGGCTCTGATCCTGCTGGCGGCGTGCGCCAATCTGGGCAGCCTGTTCGCGGCGCGCGCTACGGACCGCTCGCGGGAGATTGCGTTGCGCCTGGCGCTGGGCTCGACGCGGCGGCGCATTCTGCGCCAGCTATTGACCGAAGCAGTAATGGTTTCGCTCGCCGGCGGCGCAGCGGGCATTGCCGCGAGCGCAGCCCTTCTGCGCGCGCTCAGCGTGTGGCAGCCCGTGCCGCAAATGCCAATCAACGTGCCGGTGAATCCGGACTCGCTGACCTATGCCGTTGCGGTTGCGCTGGCGCTGGCGAGCGGCCTGCTGTGCGGGCTGGCGCCGGTGCGGCAGGTTTTCGCCGCGGCGCCCTGGGAATTGGTAAAGACCGGTGTCAAGGCGACTTCAGGCAAGCGGCGGCTCACCTTGCGCGACGTACTGCTCGTGATTCAGATCGCGGCCTGCGCGGTGCTGATGACTTCGTCGCTGGTCGCGGTGCGCGGGCTGGCGCGATCGCTCAACAGCAACTTCGGGTTCGATCCGCGGAACGCCGTCCTGGTTGACAGCGACATGAACATGGCGGGATATAGCGGCGACCGAATGGTCGCGATGCAGAGGCGCATGCTCGATGCAGCGGCGGCGCTGCCCGGTGTGGATTCCGTGGGGTCGATCAGCAACATTCCGCTGGGACTGGGATGGAGCTTAGCGTCGATCTATAGCGACAACGCCACCGATTTCCGGCCATCCGCCGAACTGGCGGAGCCGGCGCAATACAGCGTCTCGCCGGGCTACTTCAAGACCGCGGGCACCACGCTGCTGGCGGGAAGAAGCTTTACCTGGAACGACGACAAAAATGCGCCCAATGTGATCGTGATCAATCGCGAGCTGGCGCTGAAGGCCTTCGGCTCGATAGCGCGCGCCATCGGCGGCCATCTCCGGATGGGCGACAGGACAACACGCTTCGCGGTGGTCGGAGTGGTGGAGGATGGAAGGTACATCACGCTCTCCGAAGATCCGCGGCCGGTGTTTTTCCAGCCCATGCTGCAGGCGCCGACGAACGAGACGTGGCTCGTCGTGCGCTCCAGCCACGCGCTGCGGGAGGTTGCCGCAACGCTCCACGAGACGGTGCACAATCTCGATGCCGGCCTGCCGTTCGCGGAGATCACCTGGCCGCAGCAGCTTGACAGCGCACTTTTTGCCGCGCGCGCAGCCAGCGTGTCACTGGGCGTGCTCGGGTTGTTGGGGGCGATGCTTGCCATCACCGGAATCTTCGGCATGGCCAGCTACTCGGTGGGCAAGCGCCTCCGGGAGATGGGCATTCGCATCGCCCTCGGAGCGGGGCATGGGCAGGTGCTGGGCGCTGCGCTGGGGCGCGCTTTTCGGCTGCTCGCGATCGGCTCTGTTGCCGGCCTGGCGCTGGGCCTGGCGGCTACACGCCTACTGGGCTCTATTGTGTACCAGGCATCTCCGCGCGATCCGGTGGTGCTAGCCGGGACGGTGCTGGTCATGCTGCTGGTGGGCCTGATTGCGGCGTGGGCTCCGGCTCAGCGCGCGCTGGGCGTCGATCCCTCGAAGTTGATGCGCGAGGAATGAGCCGTGAGGCAATTGGAGGACGATTTCCTCAGCGGTGCTACAGAGGTTGCGGAAAAACTGCTCCGCGTGGATGTTTTGTATCAGGGCACGACTTCAGTCGTGCCGCAAATGCAGCAGAACGAATGAGGGCTTCAGCCCCTGCGGCTCGCTTCTCGGAGATTCAGATCTGAGCGAGGCTTTTTTCGCAGGCTGTAAAGCCCGCCGAATTTTTTTGGGGGGCTCGATGTACGGGCTAAAGCCCGTACCCTTCACAGCAACCCTTGCGATGCAAGTCGCCGGAAGTGAAGGAAGCGGGAGCAAGGAGAGCAGCCATGGGAATGTTGCGGCGGTTGGGTAACCTGGGACGGCGAACGGAGCTCGGCAGCGAGATCGACGCCGAGATGCAGGCGCATATCGAGATGCGCATTGAGGAAAAAGTCGCCGCCGGCATGTCGCGCGAGGATGCGCGGCGCGATGCGCTGCTGCGCTTCGGAAATCGGACAACGACCAGAGAACGCGTCGCGGCCGCGGATGCAAACCTCGGGCTCGCCGGGCTCGGCCGCGACATTCGCTACACGCTGCGCCAGTTGCGACGCTCGCCTGGGTTCGCGCTTACTGCGATCGTTACGCTGGCTCTCGGCATCGGCGCCAACGTCGTGGTCTTCGGCGTGCTCAATGCGGTGATCTTGCGCCCGCTCAACGTAGCCGGAGCGGACAGGCTCTTTCAAATAGAAATGGGCCAGGCGGGGTATCAGACCCAGTCGTATCCGGACTACGTCGATTATCGGGCGCGCAACGCGGCCTTCAGCGATATGGCCGCCTATCGCATCGGCAACCTGGGCTTCAGCACCGGCGGCACGGCGCAGCAGTGCTGGATGTATGAAGTGAGCGGCAATTACTTCGACATGCTCGGAGTGCGGCCCGAGTTGGGCCGGCTCCTTCATCAGAGCGATGAACACGGCCCCAACTCCGCGCCTTACGTGATTGTGAGCGATGCATTCTGGCGCGCCCGCTTCAACGCCGATCCGCGCGTGGTGGGCACCACCGTCGAGCTCAACAAGCATCCCTTCACCATCATTGGCGTGGCTCCGAAGACCTTTAACGGCACGGAGCTGTTCTTCTGGCCCGACATTTGGGTCCCGATCGTCAATGAAGAACAAATTGAAGGCTACAGTTTTCTGACCAAGCGCTTCAATCACGGCACGTTCGTGATCGGCGAAGGGAAGCCCGGCGTGACGGCGGCCCAGGCAGCGGACAATCTGAACAGCGTTGCCCATCAACTCGCCCGCGAGTATCCGAAGGAAGACGACGGTCTCGGTGCGCGACTGACAAAGCCAGGGCTCATGGGAGACCTGCTTGGAGGGCCCACGCGCGCATTTCTCGCCGGCCTGATGGTGCTCTCTCTGCTGGTGCTCGCGGCAGCCTGCACCAACCTTGCCGGAATTTTCTCAGCGCGCGCTGCGGACCGCGCGCGGGAACTGGCCATCCGGCTCTCCATCGGATCGACACGATGGCGGATTCTGCGCCAGGTGTTGACCGAGGCGCTTGTCATTTCAATCGGCGGCGGCATTGCGGGAACACTGGTGGCCGATGCTCTGCTGGGCGCGCTCACTCGCTGGCAGCCCATCGCGGAGTTCCCGATCCACGTGGCGATCGCGGCCGACTGGCGGGTTTACGCGATTGCATTCGCGCTTTCGCTGGCCAGCGGCATTTTGCCGGGGCTTTTGCCGGCGCGGCAGATCTGGCGCACGGACGCAACGCAGGCCTTGAGGAGCGGAGCCAATACTACAATGCTGCTGCGCCGCCTGACGTTGCGCGATGTGCTGCTCGTGGTGCAGATCGCCCTTTGCGCCCTGCTGGTTACCGCTTCGCTGGTCTCGCTGCGCGGTATGGAACGCTCGTTGCACGCGCCCTTCGGCTTTGCGCCGCAAGGCGCTCTGCTGGTGAAGTCCGACATGCACATGGGCGGTTACACTGACGACTCCGCGCTGCCGGTACAGCGCCGCATGATCGAAGAGGCCGCGCGCATTCCCGGCGTGACCGCGGCCGGAACCGTCGACGACACGCCCCTTAGCGGAGGCGGCAGTACGTCGCCGGTGTACCGCGAAGGCGCCACCGACATGCGCTCTTCGAACAGCATCATGGTCCCGCATTACTATTCCATTTCGCCCGGCTACTTGGGAGCTGCCGGAACGAGGCTGCTGGCGGGGCGTGGATTTACCTGGGCCGACTATGCCAAAAGCACGCAGGTTGCGCTCGTAAACGAGACCTTCGCCCGCAAGATGTTCGGCAACGATCCGGCGGTGGGAAGGAACTTCGTGTGGAGTGACAAAACCACAGTTGAAATCGTCGGCATCGTCGAAGACGGGAAATACGATTCGCTCACCGAGGCGCCGAGCCCGGCGATGTTCTTTCCCCTGGCGCAGATCACCGAAGGCGACACGACCCTCGTGGTCCGTTCCCAGTTGCCGCCGTCTGAAATAGCCGGCGCGGTCCATCGGGTCATTACCGGTATCGATTCCAGCGTGCCTCTCACCATCGAGCCCTGGCCCGATGCGCTGGCTCTGGTGCTGTTCCCGGCACGCGTGGCCACCGCCGCGCTGGGCGTAATGGGACTGCTGGCCGCGATGCTCGCCATCACCGGAATCTTCGGCATGGCGGCGTACTCGGTCTCCAAGCGCCTGCGCGAACTGGGAATCCGCGTGGCTCTGGGCGCGCAGCGGGCGCAGGTGATGCGCTCCGCGCTGGGCAGGCCCGCGATTCTGTTGATCTCCGGATCCGTGGCAGGCGTTCTGCTGGGTGTGCTGGCGACTCGCCTGCTTGCGTCGCTCGTTTATGAGGCCACGCCGCGCGACCCGCTGGTGCTGGCAGGCGCGGCCGCCGCCATGATGCTGATCGGCCTTGTGGCCGCATGGATTCCCGCGCGTCGCGCCCTGGCGGTCAATCCAGCGCAGTTGCTCCGGGAGGAATAGCACGCGGACTCTTCGAAACGACGTCTGCCGACATGCGGCACCGTTCGTCCAGTCACCGTGAACCGCGAACTGCGAACCGCGAACTGCGAACCACGAACTGTGAACTACGAACTGTGAACCGTTCCCTGCCCACTGACAACTCCCTCCCTGCCGCGTCCAATTAGAGCGAGTCGCTGCGGCTCACCCTCGCCGGATACAATGGAAGACTACGCCGCCACAACCGGGCGATTCGCAATTTTTTCGAGAGTCGGAGCAGGTGCACGGAATGGGTAGTTCGATGGGCCGCGGACTGCGGCTGCAATTGGTTGCAGGACTCGCTTTCGCGCTGGCCGTGCCGGTGCTGGCGCAGGCAGCCGGAAACGCGCAAAGCGAGGCGACGCAGACGGCGCTCTCGATTGAGACTCACGATCGGGGCGGCCGTACAATGGCCGATTTCGAAGTCACGGTCTCCGGCGAAGATGGACTGCCCGCAACCGGCGCTGTCGCCATTGAGGAAAATGGCAGCCAACTGGCCGGCGATGTGCTCGATGCCCAAGGCCACGCAAAGCTGGCGCTTGATCTGCCGGGCGGCGATCACATGCTGCGCGCCGTCTACCGGGGCGACGCCACTCACCAGGGCTCGGTAAGCGAGGCCACCGGCGTTCATGCCGAGGCCAGCGCCACGCCCGACTTTTCCATCTCCGTCTCACCGGCGACACTGTCGCTTCCCCTGGGACAATCGGGGTCGGTTACGGCGTCCATCAGGCCCGTGAACAACTCCACGCTGACGGCGCCGATGTTCGTGACGCTCTCCTGCCAGGGCCTTCCCGACGAATCCTCGTGCACGTTCACCCCGGAAAACATCGAGATCCTGGCCAGCTCTTGCCCCGATCCCAGTTTGTCCTCCTGCCCCATCAAGAGCACCATGGTCATCGAGACGCAACTGGGCACGGGGTCGCTGACTGCGTCGGCAAAAGGCCACAGCGGAGGTGCGGTAGCCTGGGCCATCCTGCTTCCAGGCGGCCTGGTGCTGCTGGGCCTCGGATGGCGCCGGCGCGATTGGAGAGGGCGTTCCTCACTCCTGCTGTTTCTCGGCCTGATCTCCGCGCTGGGCGTATCCGCCTGCAACGAGCGTTATAACTACTTCAATCACGGGCCGCCGCACAATCCGGCAACTCCGGCCGGCACGTACAAGGTGACCATCAGCGCGCAGTCCAACAACGGCATCACAGCCGTGACGCACACCACCACAATCGCGCTGACCATTCAGTAGGCGCGAAAATGCAAGCAGCATGATCCGCTGGCATCCGCTACCTGCCGAAGTCTACGCGCTGGTGGAGCAGACGCCGGGAACGGTTCTGCTCGAAACCACCAAGCCCTCCGCGCCGGAGAGCCGGCTCTTCGTCAATCCATTGCGGGTGCTGGCAGCCGGCGAGCCTTCGGAGCTGGACGGCCTGTTCGCGGAGATCGAAACCGCAACCGCAGCCGGCCAGTTTGCTGCCGGGTTTCTCACCTACGAATGCGGAAACAGCTTCGAGCCGGCAGCGGCGATGCGCCCGCCGCAGCCGGCCCAGCCGTTGGCGTGGTTCGGCCTCTACGACCGCTGTTATCGATTCGACCACCAGACCGGCAAGTTCATCGCGGGCAATGCTCCCCATCTCGCGCGATTTCAGGCGAAGGAAATCGGCGAAAACACGCACACCGCGGATTCGATCGAGACTAAGCTCGCCCTCGACGAGCCGGAATACCGCCGGCGCGTGCTCGCAATTCACGAGTGGATTCGCGCCGGCGATGTCTACCAGCTCAACTTCACCGTTCCGCTCTGCGTGCGCGCGCAAGCCGGTCCGGCGGCGTTGTATGAAAGGCTGAGCCGCCGCCAGCCGGTCGAGTTCGGCGCGTTTTTGCATTGGCGACTCGGGCGGCACATCCTCTCTTTCTCGCCGGAGCTGTTCTTCCGCATCGAGCAGCAGGGTACGGCACGGTGCATCGTTACCAGGCCGATGAAAGGCACCGCGCCGCGCGGCCGCAATTCCGCCGAAGACAAAGCCAGATCGGAGTGGCTGCGCGACGACGCCAAAAATCGCAGCGAAAACGTCATGATCGTCGACCTGCTGCGCAACGATCTCGGCCGGATCTGCGAATTCGGCAGCGTCGGCGTCGAGAATCTCTTTGCCGTAGAGCGATTCGAAACCCTGTGGCAGATGACTTCGACAGTAACCGGCGAGCTCCGGCCGGATGCCGGGTTCCACCATGTGCTGCGTGCGCTGTTTCCGTCCGGTTCGGTGACCGGTGCGCCCAAGGTGCGCGCCATGCAGTTGCTCGCGCAACTCGAAGATGAGCCCAGGGGCGTTTACACCGGAGCCATTGGCTATTTTTCCGCGGAGCGCACGATCTTCAACGTGGCCATTCGCACGCTGGACCTCGACGGCGCGCAGGGGACCATGGGCGTAGGCAGCGGCATCGTCATCGACTCCGATCCAGGCGAGGAATTTCGCGAATGCCTGCTGAAGGCCGAGTTTCTCACCGCTCCCGCGCTGGGAGATTTTTCGCTCATCGAATCGCTTCTCTGGCAGGAAAACTTTCCGCTGATCGAACTGCACCTCGATCGCCTCGCGGATTCGGCGGACTACTTCGGCTTCCCGTGCGACCGCGATGAAGTGAAGGCCGCGCTCCTGAACTACGCCGGTGAGTTTGATGGGGCAGCGCCGCGCAAGGTGCGGCTGCTGCTCCACCGCGATGGAATTCTGGGCCTCGAGGATGAAGTAATTCAGGATCCGAAAGCCGGCGGTGCGAAACCGGCACTCGTGCGTATTGCCGGCCGACGAACCGATCCCGACGATCGCATGTTCTTTCACAAGACCACGCAGCGGGCGATCTATGCGGAAGCGCTCAAATCCGCGACGGCAGCCGGATTCGACGACGTTCTGTTTCTCAACGCGCGCGGCGAAGTCACCGAAGGCGCGATCCACAATGTCTTCATTGAGAAGGACGGCCGCTGGTTCACGCCGCCGGTCGAGTGCGGCCTGCTGGCCGGCGTCTTCCGCCGCCATCTGCTGGAGACGCGGTCCGGGGTGGAAGAACGGGTGCTGCGGCTCGACGATTTGCAAAACGCCGACGCGATTTATCTGACGAATGCCGTCCGCGGTCTGCGGCGCGCGGTGATCGCTTGGGAAACACCGGCCTCGGCCCGCGACGGCGCCCCGTAGCGGCATAAGAAGATGCGGACGGAAGGGCATGTGAGAAAAACATGCTGATTCGTTCGAGGCCGCATGGCCTTCGATGGAGTCAAACGTCAAACTGCCATGCAGGTTCCGAAGGAGCCTATTGCTTGCGGGAGCCACCTATGAACCACCGGTGCTTCGTTGGATTTGGCGCGACGCAAGTCGCATTTGGCGTTTTGACGTCGGTGCTAATCGCCGCTCAAGGATTCGGACAAGCTGAGCCCAAATCGCCGGAGACTCCCGTTCATGTGCGAAGGCTGGCGATTGTCGCAAGCAATCTGCGGCACCCGACCGGCGGCGAATTGCTCATTCACTTCAAGGGGGCACCTATGCTCCTGACGAGCTTGCGGAGCGCATTCGCCGTATGCTTCAAGACTTGGGTTATTACAAGGCTCGCGCCGAAGACCCGCAAGTCTCAGTTATCGGAAAGGAAGGCGAAGCAAGCTATGGCGATGTATCGGTCCGAGTGGAAGAAGGCGATCGATATTATCTTGGAGAGATAACATTTCCGGGCGCTTCTCTATTCGACCCATACGAACTTAGGAGACAGTTTCCAATCGACAGAGGAAGTTTGCTGAATACGACCGCCATCGGTACGGGATTGGATCGACTAAGGGAAATGTATGCGGATCGTGGATACCCGAACTTCGGCGCAATTCCGCAGCCAAGCTTCGATATCGAGCATCATATTGTCGCATTCACGATTGATATCGACGAAGGAAAAGCGTATCGATTCGGAAAGCTCATGTTGGGTGGGTTGGAGCCGTTCGCAGGCGCTGGTCATGCCCTGCTCACCTGCTGGAGGCTGGAGGGCAAGCAGTACAATCCACAATTACTCAAAAATTGGCTTGCGAAATGTACCTTGGACTGGCCCGCCGACGCGGCGAAGCGAAGCAGAGCTGAAGACGTCGAGGACAACGACTCGAATGTGGTGAATGTTCGACTGGAGTTCCCATAGCCGCACGCATCGCTCCGGATTTTTCGATTCCTATCGCTGGCTGGCTTCACCGGCGAGTACGCGCCGGTTGAAGTCCTGCGACTTTCCGCGCGGAACCGTCAGCGCCTTCCAGCAGTCGTGGCTCAGATGCTTGGCCAGGAACACGATCTGCCCGCAATGGTACGGATAATGTGCAAGCTGGCGATTGATGGCCTGCATCACTGAATGCGGTTCACCGCGAATGGTAATGGTGCGCGTAAGGTCGGCTTCGGTGAGCGGCTCGAGCGCGGCAAACAGGCACGCCCATCCTTCCTCCCACAGTGCGAGCACGGCTTCGCGCGTTCCCGGAGGGTCTTCGAACTCGGTGTCGCGATGACGATCCGGCTTTTCGCCGTCGGTGGTGAGGAAATCCGTCCAGCGCGAGCGCATGTTGCCCGCCATGTGCTTGACGATGATCGCGATGGAGTTCGATTCTTCGTCGAGCACGTTGAAGCAGCGTTCGTCCGGCAACTGCGCCATGGCGCGCTCGGCCAGTTTCTTGTAATAGCGGAAGACTTCGAGCGCGTCCTTGAGATACGAGGTGGTGAATTCGAGCGCCATGCTGCTATTTTCGCTCCGCGGCCGAAATACGCCAACGCGAATTGACGGCGCAGCGCTTCTCTAAAGAGTATCGCAGCAATTCAACCGAGCCGGACTCGACTTGCTTCTCGCGTCAACCGGTCGCAGTTGCGGATCGCAGCACTGCCTCGGCCCAGATGAGCGCGTCGCCATAGCGGCGGATCAGCTTCTCCTGGTTCAGCCCATAGGCGCGGGACAACGCATCGCATGCTGTCCAGTCGCCATGCTCGTGGCGTTCCAGCCAGCCGAGCAGGCAGCGCTCGCGGTTGTCGGTTCCCGCGAGCGCCTGGCGAAGTTCGTCGCGCAGTGGCAGCGACTGGGTAAGTTCCTCCATGGGCAGCCGCAGCATGGCGGGCAACAGGCTGAACAGCCCCACGAGGTACTGCTCCGCGGCATCGAGCCGGCAGGTGCGCGCGCCCAACTCGCAGAATCGCCCGCGCAACAGAGCAGTGCGCAGAATCTCAGGCTGCTCTTCGCCGTTGGCGTCGCAGAGAATGGCCATCGTGGCGAAGCGGCGGAACGTATCCAGGCCTACGATAATGATGGCCGCTTCCACCGAACGCACCTCCTGGCGGATGGCGCAGACCGGCGAGTTGACCAGCCGCAGCAGCCGGTAGGTCAGCGAGGCCTCCTGCATCACCAGGTGGCTCAGCCTCTTCAGATCGACCGGATCGCGGTACAGGTTTTGCAGAATCTCGAAATGGGCCAGCTTGTTGGCGGGTATCTTGCGGTTGGTGAGCAGCGCCGGCCGAAAGAGATAGTCACCCTGGAAGTGTGTGAATCCCTCGCTGAGGGCGCGGCGGTAATCGTCGTGCGTGGCCACGCGCTTGGCCACCAATGCCACCGGATCGGCATCGAGCCGCTGGCGCAGTTGCTCGGGCCGCACGCGCACCGGGGCGCCGAAGTCGACGCGGATGTAGTCGACTAGGCCTTCGAGGGGATGAAATCCGCCGCTATAGTCGTCGAGCGCCAGCCGGAAGCCCAGACTTTTGAGCTTGCTGCAGGCTTCCACCAGGTCAGCCGTCGGTTCAACGCTCTCGGGAACCGCCAGTACCGTAAGGTTGGGCGGCAGCACGCGCACCAGCTCACGCTTCAGCACCTGCGCGGTGCAGCTCACAAAGGCGGGAAAGCCGTTGGTGAACCGCTCCAGCCCGAAGAGGACGGTTTCGTCGAGCAGCGAGCCGATCGAGGTCTCGCTGTCGGTTCCGGCGGTGGCTTCGGGTCCCTCGCGGAAGAGCAGCTCATACGCGTGCAATCGTCCGCTTACGTTGAGGATCGGCTGACGCGCCACGTAGCACATCTGCCCTGCCCATTCCAATGAAGCCGATTCTGGACCGGCTGCGGGTGTTCCCAATGCGGCCATACGCACCATCCCGCAGAAATCATCGGCTCGCTGCCGGATTCCATGAGGACGGTTGCGTTTGACCCGCTATTGGTGCATTGGAAGTGCGGGAAGTCCTCAGACGGCGCCGACTGGCTGCCGGATCGACGGCGCCAGGTAGCCCTCGTCGGCCAGGTGCCGGCCCATGCGGGCATACATGTCCGGGTCGTGAGGCTGCCACGTGCCAAGGCTATCCACATAGCGGTTGTACATGCAGAATGCCGCGGCGATGAGCACCGTGTCGTGAATCTCGCGGTCGGTCGCGCCCTGGGCGCGCGCCGCTTCCACGTCGGCTTTCGTCACCAGCTTGCCGTCCTGCTGGACCTTGCCCGCAATGACCAGCAGCGCCTTGAGCTTGGGGCTGACCGGCGCGGCGAGAAAGTCCGTTTTCACCTTCTCGACCGTGGACGACTCGCCCAGGTGACAGGCCGCGGCGGCTCCGTGGCTCGACTGGCAAAAGTGGCAGTCGTTGCGCGAAGAAACGTAGGTCGCGATCAGCTCGCGTTCGGCCGGCGTGAGCGAATTCTCATCGTGGAGCAGGACATGGGCCAGCTCCCGCATGGGTTTGGCCGTCTCGGGACGGAAAGTGAATCCGGCGCTGATGCCGGGAAGGCCTTCGGGCAGGTCGATGTGGGGCATGGGAACCTCAGTTGTTAGTTCGCAGTTCACAACTCGCGAAACTCATCAATCTGGGTGCCCCATCCTTTCCGCGCTTTTTGCGGAAAGGGTGGGATTCCTCAATCTCCTCAAATCGGCACTGAATGAGCCGCCGCGTGGGCATGGCTGGCCAAATACTCCTCGCTCACGGTGACGTAGCCGTCGCGGGCCACGCGCTTGCCGCGCTCGCGATAGAGCGCTTCGTCGTCGGGCTGGACGGTATCGAGCCCGTCGACGTAGCGGTTGTACATGCAGAACGCAGCCGCGATCAGCACGGTGTCGTGAATCTCGAGGTCGGTGGCGCCCTGGGCGCGCGCGGCGTCCACATCGGCCCTCGTAACGAGCTTGCCGTCCTGCTGCACTTTTCCCGCAATCACCAGTAGCGCTTTGAGTTTGGCGCTGATTGCGGCCTGCGTGAAGTCGGTCTTCACCTGCTTCACTACCGCTTCGTCGCCGCCCAGGTGCGCCGCGGCAATGGCTCCGTGAATGCTGTGGCAGTAGTGCGTGCAGTTGCGGCTGGAGACATAGGTTGCGATCAGCTCGCGCTCGCCGCGGGTGAGCGTGTTGGGGCCTTGCAGCAACACTTCGACCAGCGCGTTCAGGGGCCGCGCAGTCTCCGGCCGAAAGGCCATGGCGCCGCGAATGCCGGGTAGGTCGGGAGGAAGGGAGATGTGGGGCATGGAACCTCGGTTCTTAGTTCAGAGTTCGTATTCTCAGTGATCGGTTCTCAGTGATCAGTCTTCACTTGAATCAGGATGAAAGCACCTTTTCAACGGTGGCCTCTGCATTATTTTCGCGCACCAGCAGCCAGCGGACGGGCAGCCCGGCCAGCACTACGGCCGCACCAATGAGCGACGGCACGGGGCTGTGCAACAGCAGCATCGCAGCCAATATCCCGCTGCCCACCAGGAACACGATAGGAGCCAGCGGATACCACCACGGCCGCTCCCATGGCGCCTGCTTTAAATCGTCTCCCCGCGTGCTCGCCGCGCGAAATAGCGTGGCCACTGTCAGCGCCAGAAACACAACCGCCGAGAAGATGATAAAGGCCAGGATGCGATCGAACGCGCCCAGAGTGAGGACCAGCAGAGCCACGCCGGTCTGCAATAGAACCGCGTTGGCGGGCGAGCCGAAGCGCGGATGCAGCCGGCCGAAGATGGCCAGCGGCCCGGCGCTGCCGGCCTCTTCGCGCGCCAGCGCATAGGTCACGCGGGGCACGGCCATGCTGAGCACCATCAGGCCGCCCAAAACGCACAGCAGCACGCAGACCGCGAGCACGCGCCCGCCCGCTGCGCCAAACAGCGCCACTCCGAATTGCGCCACGAACGCCGAGTTGGTCTGGATCTGCTCGAGCGGCACAACCGCGACGAAGGCGAAGCTCACCAGCAGATATACCAGCGTGACCACAACCACCCCGCCGGTGAAGGCGATAGGCAGTGTGCGGCGCGGGTCGCGCACTGCGCCGGCAATTTTGCCCGCCTCCCACCACCCGCCAAAGCAGAAAAACGCGCTGATCGCGGCTCCGGCAATTGCGCCGCCCAGCGGGTCGGAGCCGGCGCGGCGAACCGCAAGCGGCGCCATATTCGCAACTGCAGCGTGGCCCGAAACCACTGCCCACCCAACCAGCCCCGCAAGTACCGCAACCTTGAGCCAGTTGAAAGTCGTCATCGCCTCGCTGCTCAGGCGCGTCCCGAAATAATTCAGCGCGCCCAGCGCCAGCAGGATGAGCGCGGGCAGCGCCCCGGCAACTCGTGCGGGCAGCGGAACGACTGCCTGCGCATACGGCACCAGGCCCACGCACAACGCAGCGGCTACGCCGGGATACATCACCATCGCGGCCATCCATCCGTAAAGGAAGGCGACCGGCCGGCCGAAACCGCGGCGCAGGTAAAGGTATTCGCCGCCATCATAGGGGTTGCGCACGGCAAGTTCGGTAAAGCAGAGCGCCCCAGCCAGAGTGACCACGGCCATGCCGCACCACACCGCACCCAGCAGAGCCGGCGAGCCGAGCGACTTCGCCATCTCCGCCGGCGTGAGAAAAATGCCCAGCGAAATGGCCTCGCCGGTGACGACGGCCATTGCCGCCCACACTCCCATTTGCCGCCCGGCTTGCCGGTCGCTCGACATGGTTCGGCCATCGTACGAAACCGCTCCGCGACGCGCATCCTCCTTTGGATGGAGCTTTGGATGGAGCCGGTCTCGAGCCGCGCGACACAGGCATGGCCGCTCCCCGCCCCGCTCTGCGATACTGTTTTGTCATGCCCATAGCCGACCTGCAGGAAGCAGCACAAAAAGTTGCCGGTTTTCTCTCCACTCTGAACAAACTCGGCGGGTTCCGCCTCAAGTACCGCATCACCGCCGGCGATGGCGCGCACGACCCGGAGGGGTTGGAAGCACGCGTCATTTATGTGGAGCTGGCCGGGCCGGATGTTTCGCTCGTCACCCAGCACAACGGCGAGCTGCTGCGCGCCCTCGAGGCCATCGCCGCGCAGATTCTGCGCCTCGACCAGCGCGAGCACGATTTAGTCAGCTTCGATGCCGGCAACTTCAAGGCTTTGCGCGCCCAGGAGCTGCGCCTGCAGGCCGAGACCGCCGCCGACAAGGTGATTCGCAGCGGCGCGCCCTACGCTTTCCCGCCCATGAACAGCCGCGAACGCCGCCTGCTGCACCTGGCCTTCCGCAGCATTGAAGGCGTGGAAACAGCGAGCTCCGGCGAGGGGATGGACCGCTTCCTGGTCGTGTATCCCAAAGGCAAGACCAACCTGCCTGTGACCGCGCCCGTCAAGCCGCGAGGATTCGGGCGCAGGTAACTGCGCCGCGCGCCGGCTTCTAAGGACCTCTGAACAAGTCGAAGTTTTGAAAGGGCACGACTTCAGTCGTGCCACAAGCGCCCGCAGACTGATGGCGGGCTTCAGCCCCTGAGGGAATTCAAGCCGCTTTTTCAGAGCTTCACTAGAGCGCTCAGAGTCTCTGAGAATCTAAGTGGAGAGAACCTCGCGAACAGCGCGTCAGTGCGACGGAGGGACGTACTCGGCCGGCAGCGCGGCGCCTTCGCCGAAGAAGAACTCTTCCATCTGCTGCACCAGGAACTGCTGCGCCTGCGGGGTCCAGGGCTGCAGCCGGTACTCGTTGAGCAGCATCTTCTGCCGCTCCAGCCACTCCGACCACGCCGCCTTGGAGACGTTCTTGTAAATCTTCTGGCCAAATTCGGAATCGAACGGGGGCTCTTCGAGGCCCTCCATCTCGCGCTTGTTGCGCACGCAAAAAACCATGTGTGCCATTCTCGATTGCTCCCACGCTCATTGTATTGGATACGGACCCGGCTCGCGGATCGCCGCAATTTTTAGCGCAGGAGACGGTTGAATGGGGCACTGCGAGCTCCCGGTACTCGGGGAGGGAGTGTATAGGGTGTCATGAAACGGGGCATTCTACGGCGACGCAGTTTCCGTTTGGCGACGATACGGCCGGAGCCATGAGTTAAGCAGAAAATAGGTCGATTGGGCTGGCCGCGCCGAGTATATTTGGGCAGAGAATGCGGCCCAGTAGGGGCGACGATGAACCTATCGATTTCAGAATTCGGTAAAAACATTGGGGCATGGATGTTCTGGGGCCTTGTCTTTTGGCTAGTGCTGGAACTCGGACCGTTTCTCATAACAGGGTGGGTATTCAAGAAAACTGCAGGTGAGCTTGCAATTCCATATCTGGCGTTCGCAGTACCTTGGGCGATCATGGCGCCGCTGATCTGGTGGCTGAGGAAATGGGAGGAGAGGGGCGTTTCGCCCAGGCGGGTGGCGCGTGGATGGGGTTTGAGCATGGTGCTTTTTGGCTTCGCGGTCGGATTTGCGGTGTTCTACTTAGGCATTAACCTTCACCTCATCGCTCCGAGGGACGCTGTAATTGGCTTCGTCGTGACAGTGCTGCTGAGCGCACCAATCTTTTACTTCGGCATGTACCACATGGCGCTAGCGCGCATTTCCTCCAGAACGTCCGGGAAGCTGAGTGGTCCTCACCTCAATTAACATCGCTGCCGTTGCGTAAGCAAACGCTTGGTGCAGTCGTCCTGTCTAGTTGTGCCTGAATCACCGGCAAACCGGAAACTGCAGCACCACATTTCGCCGGGCTCGTTGTAGGCGGGTCTGCTCATTCGAGCCGACGTACAACGCCGCTCCGCAAAGCGTCCAGCCTCTCGTTCGCCTGAATCGTGGCTCCGGCAACGCGAATTTGCGCTCAGTGAAAATCGTGCGAGCGTAATTCCAGAGCATTATCGGAAAGCGCCGTCAGCCGGGTCGCCTTCACGTGAATCACATTGTCCTGGTTCTGCAGCGGACCTTCAACCAGTAGAAACCTGCTTCGCGTGACCACCAGCCGGTCGCGGTCGTAAAGGTCCGGCGTAACGATCACGTTGGCAATTCCCGTCTCGTCTTCCATGGAGATGAAGATGAAACCCTTCGCCGTGCCGGGCCTTTGCCGCGCAATGATGCAGCCCGCGGTGCGAACAAACTCGCCATGCTTGCGGGTTCGCAGTTCCTCTGCGGAGAGGATATGGTGCCTGCGTAATTCCGCACGGCGGTAATACATCGGGTGCTTGCCCACCGTGAAGCCGGTTCCCGCATAGTCCGCAACCAGGCGCTCTTCCACATTCATCTGCTGCAAGGGATGCGCCTCCGACGCATCCCGCAGCCACTCGCTTTCCTGCCGCAGCAGCGGTCCCTCCCGCTTGCCGGCACGTTCCACCTGCCACAGCGCATCGCGCCGGTGGCGTATGCTTTCCAGCCGATTCAGCGCCCCGATCTGCGCCAGCCTCGCCAGCTCTCTTCGCGTAAGCGATGAAACCCGTTGCGCGAGATCCTCCGCGGAACGGAAGCGGCCGTCTTGCCGGCGCGATTCCACCAGCGCATCGGCGGATTGCTTCGTCAGGCTCTTCACATATCCCAGCCCCATGCGCACGGAGAGTGTTCCATCGCTCTCATGCTCAACCGCGCAGGCCCACTCGGAGATCTGCACATCGATAGGCTTTATCCGCAGGCCATGCCGTTGCGCATCCTTGACCAGAACCGCGGGCGAGTAGAACCCCATCGGCTGATTATTGAGAATGGCGGCGGTAAATGCCGCTAAATACTTCACCTTGAAATAAGCCGATGCATAGGCGATCAGTGCGAAGCTGGCGGCGTGCGACTCGGGAAATCCGTACAATGCAAACGAGCTGATGTTCTGTACGATCGTGTCTTGCGTAGCGGCATCGAGGCCATTGTTCGTCATGCCCGCGCGCAGCTTGCCTTCGAGATTCTTCATCCGCTCCCATGAGCGGCGCATTCCCACGGCGCGCCGCAACTCATCGGCTTCCGCTCCGGAGAAGTTGGCAACAGTCATCGCGATGCGCAGCAGTTGCTCCTGAAAAAGAGGCACGCCCAGAGTGCGTTCCAGCACCGGTATCAGCGAGGGATGAGGGTAGGTCACCTTCTCCTTATGCTGGCGGCGCCGCATGTAGGGATGCATCATTTGCCCCACGATCGGCCCCGGCCGGATGATCGCCACCTGCACCACAAGGTCATAGAATCTCTCCGGATGATTGCGGGGCAGCGAGGCCATCTGCGCGCGGCTCTCCACCTGAAACATGCCGACGGTGTCGGCTCTTTGCAGCGTTCGATACACTTCGTCGTCTTCGGGCAACTGCGCCAGATCGGCCTTGTCGCCATAGTGTTCGGGAATCAGTTCAAGACAATCCTTGAGCACCGCCATCATGCCCAGCCCCAACAGATCCACCTTGACGATGCCCAGGTCTGCGCAATCTTCCTTATCCCACTGGACGACCGTGCGGCCCGGCATCGAAGCACGCTCCAGCGGCACAACACGATTCAACTGTCCCTGGCAAATGACCATGCCGCCCGAGTGCTGCCCCAGATGCCGCGGCAGATTCTGAATGCGCATCGACAGCTCAAGATACTTCGCGATGCGCGGATGCCGGATGTCGAAGCCGGCATGTTGGAATGAGTGCGCCATCGTGTCCGTTTTGCCGCGCCACTCCCACTGCCCTACAAGGCTCGATAAGCGGCCCAGTGTATCCTCGTCGAAACCCAGCGCCTTGCCGGTTTCGCGCGCGGCGGATTTGCCGCGATACGTAATCACGTTTGCCGTCATGGCTGCGCCCAGTTCCCCATAGCGCCGATACACATACTGAATCGCCTGTTCGCGTTTTTCTTCCGAGGGAAGATCGAGATCGATATCTGGCCACTCGTTGCGGCTCTCGCTCAAAAAGCGTTCAAAAAGCAATTCCATTCCGACCGGATCGACGACGGTGATTTCAAGCGCGTAGCACACCGCGGAATTCGCCGCGCTGCCACGGCCCTGCACCAGGATGCCGTGTTGTTTGCAGAATTGAATGATGTCCCAGACAATCAGGAAGTACCCGGCGAAGCCCAGCTTTGCAATCAGCGCAAGCTCGTGTTCCACCTGCTTCTTCGCGCGTTCCAGCAGGTCCCGGCTGCCGGACCCATAGCGGCGCTGAACGCCCTCCGCTACCCGCTTGCGCAAGAAACTGTCCATCGTCTCGCCATCCGTCACGGGATAACGCGGAAATTCATAGCCAAGGTCATCCAGCTCGAAGCGCAGCCGCGAGGAAAGCTCGACTGTATTTTCCAGCGCTCCCGGAACATCGCGAAAGAGCGCAGCCATCTCGCGCGCCGTCCGCAGATGGCGCTGGTTATTGAGCGCCAGCAAACGCCCAGCCCGATCGAGCTCAACATGATGACCGATGGCCGTAAACAGATCCTGGATTTCGCGATCGTACGCGGTTGCATAGCGCACGCCGTTGGTGGCAATCACCGGCAGGCGCAACGAGCGCGCAATGCGGATGGCCGCCTGGTTTCGCCACTCTTCTTCGCGTTCCCTGTGCCGCTGCAACTCGACATAAACATTCTCGCGGCCAAAGATGTGCGTCAGCCGTTCGACCGTCTCGCGCCCCGCGGTTTCACCGCCGCGGACCAGTTCCGCGGCCAGCGGCCCTTCGTCGCCTCCGGTCATGCAGATCAGGCCGCGGGCATATTGGCTCAGGTCGTCGAACGTCGCCGCTCCATCGCCTTTGGTGGTCTCCCTCATCTTGAACTGCGTAATGAGCTGGCAAAGATTCTGGTAGCCTTCGCGCGATGCGCAGAGCAACGGCAGGCGCGCCGGCTCCTTCGCATGGCGATGCAGCAGCCAGGCTGGGGGCGTCAATCGCTGCCCAAAGCTCGATATGGAAATCTCCGCTCCAATGTGCGCGCGAACCTTATTTCGTTTCCCGCTGGTGTGAAAGCGGGCCGAGCCGTACACGCCGTTGTGGTCGAGCAGCGCCATCGCCGGCATCTCCAGCGAGGCCGCACGCTCAATCAGATCCTCCGGCTGCGACGCGGCCTGAAGAAAACTGAACGCGCTGGCGGCGTGCAGCTCAATGTACTGCTCAGTCATACAGCGCCGCCATCTGCCACTTATCGCGCAGCACATCCCGGACAAGGCAGCAACAGAGCATTGCGCCATTCTGTTCCCGCGCCACCAGATCCCATTGCTCGCATCCCCAAAGCGTCGCACTCCACCAGTCACCGCTGCTCAGCCAGGGGCCGTACGCGCGCTCCACGGTATAACGCCGCTGGCGAAAGGCAAAGGTTTTCGGCCGCTCGCCTTCGAGGACGATCGAGATCGCTTCCGCGGGACGGATTCGCCGCAGCGCCGGCTGCACAGATGCGGGCAAAACCGCGGCTGTCTGCGTGGAAGGCGCATGAAACGCCTCCATACAAAATCCGTCCGCCGCATGCGTATCCTTCAGCACGGCGCGGCCAACATTTTCCTCGCCCACAATCGCGCGAATGCGCGCCAGCGTCAAATCCAGCCGCGACGGCTCCGGGAGTTGGGGAGAAAACAATCCCAGCTGCACAGTGCTCGTCCTGCCCGGCTCTGCTTCGAGTGCGACTGCCACAATCGCGGCTGGCGGCGGATATGCTTCGAGATCGAGTTGCAGCAGCTTGAGCCAAAGCTTGCGATCGTTGGTTGGCAGCGCCGGCCGCACCGTGCGTGCATGCGCAGCGCCTCCCTCCAGCATGAGCGTGATAGTGACCGAAGCCAGCGCCACCACGCGCGCCGTCGCCCGCAGAATGAGTTGTTCCAACATGAGGTTGGCTACAAAGAGCAGTGCGTCCAGCACCTCGACTGGCGAATCGAGCTCCATTCGCTCAGCCAGCGCGAAAGCCGGTTCTACCGGATGAAACAGGTGCGGCAGCTCGCCGCGCGCCAGTTGCCGAAGCCGCTCGCCCGGCTGCCCCATGCGGGCAATCAACTCCGTCTCCGGCAAATCCGCCAGCATGCCCAGCGTGCGAATGCCCCACAGAAGGAAAGTCTCCATCTGCTCTTCTGTCACGCCGAGCACCGTGAGCGGCAGGGATCGAAGTGCCGTCTTCTCCTCGCCTGCGGGAATCACTTGAACGGGGCTGCGCGCCGTGAGCGCTTTTGCCGCTGCTATCGCCGCATGGAAGTTGCGGCCGATGGCCACGCAGGCTGCGATGCCCAACGCCCGGATCCGGGTAAGAAGGTTGTCTGCCAGCACCTCCGGGGGCCCGAATAACTTTTCCGTTCCCGCAATGTCGATCGCGCACAGGAATGCGCCCTCTTCGCTGCACTCTTCCACGCGCGGAGAGAATCCGCCGGCGCACTCGAGCAGCGCCGCCTTCGCCGCCGCCTCTTCATTGGTGGAGCGTGCCAGCGCGGTAACGTGCGGAAAAGTCTCCACCTCCACCTTCGTCATTCCGCGCACTAAACCGAGCGAACGCGCTCGCCGTGTCAGTGAGCAAACCTGCTGCAGGGGCGGTTCGCCTTCCATCACCACGCAGGGGCCGTCGCGCAAATCCGGCCGCAGTCGCAGCAGTGCCTGCGCGGCAAACTCCTTCACACATACGCAGGCGTAACACTCATGAGGGCCGTTCATCGCGTACCTGCCCAAATGGATTGGCTTCGCCAGTTCGCACCGTTCTCTCTCCGCGGCGGCTTGCGCATGGGAACAACATTCGCCGGAGCCGGCGTGAATCGCTTCCGCTCGGTTTCCACACGATGTTCGATTCCCGTGAAAACCGTGGCTTCGTCGCAGCATGCATGGCCCGGCTGGAATCTGAGCAGCAACTCCACGCTACTCTTCGCACAGGAATGCTGGGTGAGCAAAAGCAAGCTCGCGTTCGTCCGCTCCGCCGCCGCGCGGTAGCGAAACCAGGTCGCCAGTGGCACGCGCGTGGCGTGCTCCGGCGCAATACTCCCCAGGTCCAGTACGATCGCAGCAAAGCCGCCCGCCTGCAGCAGCAGATCGGTGACGCGAAGCGCCTGCTCGATCCGCGCCCACGGCTTCCCGGACCGCACATGCAGGTTCACCTGCGGTGCAGGCTGCGGCGAAACCGGCAAAAAGTCTCCGCGCTCCGGCCTTGCCCTTGGCTGTGGCTCCGCGCATCGCGGCGCAAGCGCCTCAGGCCGCAGCAGGTCGCTCACCGCCTTCGAAAGCCCCTGGACCTCCATCCGCGGATGCGGACCGCAGCCTCCACCGTGCAGGCCTTTCTTCTCGGGCGGAGGGATCAGGTATTTTTCCGGAAGCCGGAACCCGTCCCCAGACGACGACTGAGCAGGTTTTGCGGGAACACCGCATCGCACCCACAGCAATCGCGACAGGTCGACGCCGGCGGCCGCTGCCGACTCTGGATCCAGCCCATCGCATACGTCGATCCACGAGCACACACTCCCCGCGCGCGTTATACGAGCCAGAAAGGAGAGCGCCAGCGAAGTACGTCCGCTACATTCCGGACCTACCATCTCCGTAATAGCCCCCACCGGCAGGCCGCCATCCAGCAGATCGTCCACTGCCGTTACGCCCGTCGGGGCTGCCGGCCGGATAACCCGCGGCATCGGCGTCAGCGCGGAAGGGATGCGATGTGCGAGGGCCGTTTCGATCTGCAGCCGAACTGTGGAGGACGATGCCATGGTAAATATCTTCGCCTTATATTCGCTCTAATGTAGGATCCCCGGCAATCGCCCGTCGCACCAATCCTTGTGCAGGATCGAGCTAAATCCTAGAGCCTTCAAAAGATAAAAAAGTATGAGCGCAGCCGGCGATCCTCTAAACTGGCCTGGAATGTGTGGCCGCTACCGCAGACGTTCCGATAAGCAGCGCATTGCCGAAGCCTTTCACGTTGGCATGGGCCTGGAGGATCTCTACATCGAGCCTGAGGACGATATCGCTCCCGGTTCCATCCAGCCCGTAGTTCTGGCCGACGAAGCCGGAGAACGCGAGATCGCGCTCATGCGCTGGGGCTTCAAACTTCCCGATCGTCATCTTTTTGTGGCGCGCTCCGAAGGCATTGACCGGGCCCGGTTCTGGAAGGACTCATTCGAGCAGCGCCGCTGCATCGTTCCCGCGGACGCCATCTTCGAATGGCAGCAAGTCGAGCGGGGAAAGAAGAAGCCCAAGTACGAAATTGCTATCCCCGGCCGGGAACCCTTCGGCATAGCCGGCGTTTGGAAGCTCTGGAAGAACCCCAAGACCGATCAGTGGGAACGAACCTTCGCCGTGATCACCGGCGAGCCAAACCAGCTCATGCAGCCCATTCACCCCCGCATGACAACGATCCTGGAGCCTCGCGATTACGCGGAATACCTGGCCCCGGCAGACCGGCTTCCGGTTCATCTCCTTCGCATCTTGCCGGCCGAACAGATGCGCGTGGTGCGGATCGGCGAATCCGGTGTAACCGATCCGCAATTCGACTTGTTCAATACAGATCGGGAGTAAAACCAGAGCTGCATTCCGGGGAAATAATCGGGACGAACCACCCATCCGGCTACGGTATCAGCCGCCTTTGACGCCGCGCCGGGGCCATCGAAAAGATTATTACTTATGTTGTAGCAATCCACACTCCGGTCTAAATTTCCCTTGACAAGCGCTAGAATCAAAGGTCTGCTTGTTGTGACCCCAGGTTCACGTTCTCGAGCGCAACGTCGGCCCGCATATCTCTATGTTCTGATACGGCGCGAAGGCGAAGTACACAATCGATAGATCCGGCCCCCGATGGGGAAAGGAGTTCCGATGTCTGAAACTACGCAAACAGGCCTCTCGGAGAACGCGGTCGCCGCGCTTTCCTACATCACCTTTATTCCGGCGATCATTTTCCTGATCCTGCCGCCTTACAATGCAAGCCCCTATGTACGATTTCACTGCTGGCAGTCGATCTTTCTCAACATTGCCGCGTTTGTGGTGAGCCTCGCCGTCAGCATCGCGATGGCGATGACGGTGTTCTTTGCACCTTTTGCATTCCTGGTGCTCAGCCGGCTGATCTGGCTGGCGTGGGTGCTGCTGTGGATTCTGTGCCTGGTGAATGCCGTCAACGGCAAGCGCTTCAAGCTGCCGCTGATCGGCGGATTGGCCGAAAAACAGGCCGGCGCATAGCACGCAATCGGCCGCCGAATTCTCCCGCGCAGCCGACCGGCGGCTCTCGACTCAACTCATAACCACCAGTCGCGGATCGTGTAGCCCGGCTTGTCGATATGCGCAGCCTCGATCGGAGATTTCCCCAATCCCCGGTAGTTGTTTTTCGCTGGTCATCATGCAGGAACCTTGAATCCTGTAACATCTTCCATTTCCCGAGGAGGGATCATGCCTGAAGCCACCCAATCCGGTCTTTCTGACAATGCCGCCGGCGCACTGGCCTACGTCACCATCATTCCGTCGATTATTTTTCTGGTGATGGAGCCGTACAACAGGAACCCGTTCATCAAGTTCCATTGCTGGCAGAATATTTTTCTGTGCATCGCCTGCGTGGTCATCGATCTCCTGCTCGCCTTCATCCCCTTCGTCGGTTGGATTCTCCTGCCGCTGGTCGGCCTGGGCATCCTTGCGATCTGGATCATGGCCGTCGTGAAGGCATACCAGGGACAAAAGCTTATGCTCCCGCTGATCGGCCCGTTGGCCGAAAAGCAGGCGAACGCTTAAGACTCCGGCGAATTGCCGCAATAACACCGGCGCTGCCCGGCTGTCAGCGCCGTTTGCTTTTCTTGCCGAATTGCTTTTTCTTCTTCGCGCCTTTTGATGCTTTCCCTTCCTTGCCGCGCTTGCCCTTCTTCGCAATTGCCGCGGATGTGGAGGCCTTTCGTTCCTCGGGCCGCTGACCCTCTTCGACAATGGAAAACTGCAGCTTGCGCTCCTGGGTGAGGATGCGGTCGAGGATCACCTGCACGCGGTCACCGGCGCGGAAGCGGCGTCCCCAGCGCTCGCCGATGATTTCGTGAGTGTTCTCGCGCCACGTGTGGCGGTCGCCGCGCAGCGTGTCGATAGGCACGAGGCCCTCGACGAAGAGGTCGGTCAATTCAACGAAGAGCCCGTATTTGGTGGGGTTGAGCACCAGCGCGGCGAACTCGTCGCCGACTTTGTCCTCCATGAAGCGGACCTTCTTCCACTCCACAAGCTCGCGTTCGGCCTCGGCGGCGCGGCGCTCGGTCTGGCTGGTCTCTTCAGCGATCTGCGCCAGCTCGCCCTCAGAGATCGGCGGCTCACTCTCGAATCTGTGATCGTCAACAGATCGAATATGCGATCCCGGTAGCAATGCCCCGTGCCCCATCCTTGCGCCGGCTTTTTGGCGCAAGGGTGGGATACCACGATCGCCGATGTCGTGCGGATGACTCCACGGCGAGCTGTGCCGGCCCGCGGCAACTTCGGCCTGCCTGCGAAGGCCCGCCCGCAGAAGCGTCTTCGTAATCCGGTGCACGATGAGGTCGGGATAGCGCCGGATGGGCGAAGTGAAATGCGTATAGCTGGGCGCGGCCAGCGCGAAGTGGCCTTCGTTGATCTCGGAGTAGCGCGCCTGCTTGAGCGAGCGCAGCATCAGGTAGCTGAGGATGCGCTCCTCGGGTTTGCCTTCGATGCGCGCCGCCAGCTTCTGGTACATGCGCGGAGTGACGGCAATGTCTTCAACCACTTCGTGTGTGCGCACCGAGCGGCCGCTGCGCTGCGCCTCGCGCCGATCTCCGCGGGTCTGGATGCGCTTGACCGGCAGGGCGCCAAGGCCAAGCGAGTAGCCGAAGCTTGCAGCCAGCTCCTCGAATTGCACCACGCGCCGCGGCTCGGGTTTCTCATGGATGCGGTAGAGCGATGGCACGCCGAGGTCCTCGAGCCACGTGGCCACGCACTCGTTGGCCGCGAGCATGAACTCCTCGATCAGCCGGTTGGCCCAGGTGCGCTCGGCCTTGGTCACGCCGCGCATCTGGCCCTGCTCGTCGAACTCAATCATGGGTTCGGGCAGGTCGAAGTCAATGCTGCCCCGCTCTTCGCGGCGTTTGTTCATCAGCATGGCGAGGCTGTGCATGAGCTCGAAATTGGAAACCAGCGGCGCGTAGCGCGCGCGAGTTTCGGCGTCGCCTTCGAGGATGGCGTGGACGCCGGTGTAGGTCATGCGCTCGGCCGAGCGGATCACGCCCTCGCAGATTTCGTAGCTCTCGATGCGGCCATCGCGATCGAGCTCGATGATGCAGCTCAGCACCAGCCGGTCTTCGCCAGGTTTGAGGCTGCAAATGCCCGTCGAGAGCTCCTGCGGCAACATGGGAATGGCACGGTCGGGAAAGTAGACGCTGGTGCCGCGCAGGCGCGCTTCGGTGTCGAGATCCGTTCCGGCGCGCACGTACTCGCCCACATCGGCGATGTGCACCTGCAGTTCGAACCCGCCGCCCGCCTCTCCGGATTTGGGTCGCTCGGAGACGAGAACCCCATCATCGAAGTCACGCGCCGTCTCGCCGTCGATGGTAACGACGGGAAGGCCGCGGAAGTCCCGGCGGCGCGCGACTTCGGCTTGGTCGAGATGCGCAACACTCCGGGCTTCAGCGAGCACTTGATCGGGAAAGATGCGCGGCAACTGATGCTTGCGGATCATCATCTCGACATCGACGCCGAAGTCGTTCGGTGAGCCGAGCACTTCAATGACGCGGCCCATGGGCGGCCGCGTGGGCGTGGGCCACGCTGTGATCTCGACGTCGACGACCAGGCCTTCGAGGTCGTAGTGCTGCGCGCCTGCGGCCTCGGCGCCAAGCACGCGATGCGGAGTGGGCGCGGC
>JBAUBR010000428.1:0-7306 GCA_049676965.1 Occallatibacter sp. | reverse complement strand
CCGTAGCCGTAGCCGGGGTTGTGGGAAAGTGGAAAGCGCTCTTCAGCTTTCCATCTTTTCCATGACCCTTCACTACTGAACGGCTTGGCTCGATGTAAACAACGTCTTGAGACACGACATTTAGCCCCTGGGGGAATTCAACTCGCTTTTTCAGAGCTCCCCTAATACATCGCCCCCGACCCCTCCGGCCTCATCGCAATATATTTGCGTCCGGGTTTGCAGCACCTGCCAGCCCGCCTTCCTGTCTGCTGCCAAAAGCACGCGCCGCCTCGTATAGTGGTGAGCAGACGTTATGAAAACCATTCTCGTGGTCGAGGACGACGCCCGCATTCAAAAGGCCCTGGTGCGTCTATTCGCTTCGGAAGGGTACGAGGTTCACGTGGAAAGCGAAGGCCCGGCCGGGCTGGCCGCCGGCCGCACGATTCAACCGGCCGCCGTGGTGCTCGACCTGATGCTCCCGGGCATCAGCGGCCGCGAGCTTTGCCGCATGATGAAGGAAACCCAGCCCGAGATTCCGGTGGTGATTCTCAGCGCGGTAAGCGAGGTTGCCGACAAGGTGCTGCTGCTGGAGCTGGGAGCGGACGACTACGTGACCAAGCCCTTCAGCCCGCGGGAGCTGTTGGCGCGCGTGGAAGCGGCCATCCGCCGGACATCGAAGTCGGGCAACGCCAAGCTCACCCACTTCGGCGAAATCTCGATCGACGCGGCCAAGATGGAGGTCCGGCGCGATGGCGTGGCGATCGCGCTCACCGCTCACGAGTTCAAGCTGCTGCGCTACTTTGTCGAGAACGCCGGCCGGGTGTTGACGCGCAGCGAGCTGCTGAACGACGTGTGGGGTTACGACTCCTACCCCAACACGCGGACGGTCGATAACCAGGTGCTCAAGCTGCGCCAAAAGCTGGAACGCGATCCGGCGCAGCCGCGCCACTTTCTTACCGTGCATGGAGCCGGGTACAAATTCGTGCGCGAAGCATGAGGGTGCCGGGTTGCACGCCGTTTGTTGCTGCGCCAAGATGGGTGCCCCAGGTCTCGTCCGCCGCGGCGGATGAGACCTGGGATACCACGATGCTTCAGCACAAATTCAGGCGATCGGAGGACCAGCGCAGTTTGTTGTTATACAGATGTGGGTGCCCCATCCTTGCGGCGGTCGCCGCGGCGACTGTTTTTGCCGCAAGGGTGAGAACGCACGAACGCAAGCGGTGGGAGATCCGGCACATCCGTCCGCATCCGCAGAGAAGCGGCCTGAGCGCCGGGACGTGAAAAGATCGTAATTTTGGGGGCCGTTGAAGATGCGTCCTTGGCGAATGCGAACCCTGCTGCTGGTTTCGCTGGTGACGCTCGCCCTGGCGATGACCGTCATTTTTCTGGTCATGTTGCGGCTCACCGTGCAGCGCCAGGTTCGCGGCGACCTGGTCCTCGACATGCAGCACTCGCTGCAGACCTTCAGGAACCTGCAGAGTCAGCGCCAGCGCTTGTTGTTGCGCGAATTGTCGCTGCTTTCCGAAGAGCCCAAGCTGAAAGCGATCATGTCGTCTTACGATCCGCCCACCATCAGCGATTCGAGTATCGAATTCTGGAAACTGAGCGGCGAGGATCTCTTCGCCCTCCTCAGTCCCGAAGGCCGGCTCGATGCAATCTGCAACAGCGGCGGGCCGCTGACGCGGCAGAATGCGGAGTCTGCGCTCCGCGCCTCCATCGACTCTCCCGGATCGCCGCGCCTGTTTGCATCCGATGGCAGGCTCTTCGAAATCTCCACCCAGCCGCTGACCTTCGGCTCCGGCCAGCAGATGACTGCGCTCGGCTATGTGACCATCGGTTATGCGTTCGACCAGCAGATCGCGCGCGAAGTCAGTGAGGCCGCGGCGGCCGAAGTGGTGTTCGCCGTAGACGGGAGCGTAGTGGCCGGAACCTTGCCCGCTGCGCTGCGCCAGGAGCTTGTTTCCACGCAGGGTGAGCTGCTGCGCCATCCGCTGGCCAGCCGTGAGATGCGCCTCGGCCGCGAACGGTATCTGGCCTCTTCGATTCAGTTGCAGGCACTCAGCTCGTCGGGCGGCGCCATTCAGCTTGTGGTCTTCAAATCCTTCGCCGAAGAGCAGCAGATTCTGGCCCACCTCAACCGGCTGGTGGCCGCGCTCGGCGCTCTCGCCGCACTGTTCGGTGTGGGATTGGCGGTTTTCATTTCGCAGACAGTCACAAGGCCGCTCGAATCGCTGCTGGCCGGCACGCGCGCGCTCAGCCGCGGAGATTTCACGCACCAGGTGCGCGAAGGCGGCGCCGAAGAAGTGCGGGAGTTGACGCGCGCCTTCGATCGCATGCGCGAGCGATTGCAGCGGACGCAGCAGGAGCTGCTCGCCGCCGAGCGCATGGCGACCATCGGACAAATGGCCAGCTCGGTCTCGCACGATCTGCGCCACTACCTGTCGGCGATCTACGCCAACGCGGAGTTTCTCGCCAATCCCCAGATTCCGCCGGCCGAGCGCGAAGAGATGCTGGCCGACGTCCGTGCCGGCGTGCAGGGCATGACCGATATGCTCGATTCGCTGCTGGTTTTCAGCCGCACCGGCATGGTGCTGCAACTGCGCCCGGAGTACCTGAGCGCACTTGTGGAGCAGTCCGTGGCCGCGATTCGCTCACACCCGGACGCACGCGGCGTCGATTTGAGAGTGCAACCGGTTTTGCCGCTGCTGGTCGAGGTGGATCCCAAGGAACTGCGCCGCGCCGTCTATAACCTGTTGCTCAATGCGTGCCAGGCAGTGGGCAGGGGCGAGCGGCCGGCATGGGTGGCTCTGGAAACGTCACTGCTTCCCGGCGGCCTGCACATTACTGTGCGCGACAGCGGGCCCGGAGTGCCGGAAGGGATTCGCGAGACCCTCTTTCACCCTTTTGTAAGCGAGGGAAAGCAAAGCGGAGTGGGACTGGGGCTGGCGTTGTCCAAACGAATCGCCGAAGCGCACGGCGGAAGCATTTGTCTGGAGGAAACCGGCGCGGGAAACACCGCGTTTACGATCACTTTGCCTCGCGAGAGGATATTGGAGGAAGCTGCTCGTCCGGCGGCGCAGAAAAGATGAGCGTGTTTCAGTGGAGAGCGAAGACATGCGCGATGGCGCGGGTTGTGCTGCTCGCGGCTGCGCCTCTCGCGGCGCAATCGGGCAGCGCGCCGGCCGCCGACTCGGCGCCGGACGACAGGATGCATGCGCTTGAACAACGCCTCGAGCAACGAATTGACCGGCTGGCGGAAAATCTCGCCTCGGCGCAAAACCAGGTCGAAGAAGACCGGCAGAAGATGCAGTCGATGCAGGCGGAGATTGACGATCTTCGCAAATCCGTGGCCGAAGGCGGCGGGAAAGCCTCCACGCCGGAGATGCAAAATACCGCTGCGCAACTGCAGCAGGCGGTGGACCAGATTCGCGAACAGCAGGAAGTGATTTCCGCCGAAGTGAAACAACACGAGCAAACCAAGCTGGAGAGCGCTTCCAGGCTGCCGGTGCGTTTTCACGGGCTGGTGCTGTTCAATGCCTACGTGAACCAGGGCGTTGTGGATCAGCCGGATCTTCCCACGTCGGCGCTGGAGCGCGAGCCCGGCCAAAGCCACGGAAGCGTGGGCGCCACCTTGCGGCAAACCATGCTGAGCTTCGAAGGCACCGGTCCGGCTCTGTGGGGAGGCCGCCTGCTGGCCGACGCCTCGCTGGACTTTTTCGGCGGAGTTACGGCCGGAGCGCTCAGTGCGCCGGCCGGGTTGGCGCGTCTGCGCACCGCGGGAATTACGTGGCAGTGGTCGGACGATCTATTGCGCGCCGGCTACGACGGCCCGTTGATCTCGCCGCTTTCGCCCACCTCGTTTGCCACGGTGGCTCAACCCGCGCTTGCCTGGTCTGGGAATTTGTGGACATGGGCGCCGCAGTTGCGATGGGAGCATGGATTCACGCTGGCCGAGGACCGCCATGTAGGCCTCGAATTGGGACTCTATGATCCCTCCTATACCGCCGAATATGCAATTGAAGCTTATCGATCCGTAACTCCCGGTGAAGCCGCGCGCCAGCCGGGTTATGAAATGCGGCTTTCCTTGAGCGCCGGAAAAGATGCCCGCGCGCTGCAACTGGGAGCTTCGGGTTACTACGACAGAAAGAACTATGGCGCCGGCCAGACGGTGGATACATGGGCGGGTACCGCTGACTGGAAGCTGCCCATAACTTCGCACGCTAACTGGAGCGGCGAGTTTTATCGCGGCCGCGGAATCGGTTCGCTGGGCGGAGGGGCCTACCGCGATGACTACACTTATAAGAACTACGCAACCGGCGAAGTGGAAACCGCCGGGCTCGATTCGATCGGCGGCTGGACGCAGTGGCAATGGAACTTCACCGGGACCACGCAACTGAATGCCGTCGCCGGCCAGGACACCGGCTACGCCGGCGAGTTAGGTTACACCGTCCCGCAGGGCGCCAATCCGTTCGACTACTATGCGCGCAACCGCACTTTGATGGCGAACTTCATTTATCGCCCGTGGTCTTCCTTTGTCTTTTCCCCCGAATTTCGCCGCCTCAATAGCTGGCCCATTTACGGCCAGGTACAGACAGCCAATGTCTATACCCTTACGGCAGGTTACGAGTTTTGAAGATACCTGAGACAGAAGCGGGCTTCGTCGCGCGGCGCCGGGACCGGCACAGGATTGCCGTGCGTATAAGTGTCGCCATCTTGCTTTGCGCCGCTCTGGCCAGATCTCAAGGGCAGTCCGCCGATGTCACTCTGCGCCTGGATTTTGCCGCGCACTCGGGCCGCCGTCGCGCGGCCGATACCTCCACTCCGAGCGTAGCGTGGCTAACTCCGGTTAGCGGAGATCCACCTTCGGCCAGCCCTCCCGAGCCACGCACTTATCGCATGGTGCAAAAGAATAAGCGGTTCGATCCGCATTTGCTCGTTGTGCCGGTGGGCAGCAATGTGGAGTTTCCCAACGAGGACCCCTTCTTTCACAACGTATTTTCGCTTTACAACGGCAAGCGGTTCGACCTTGGATTGTATGAGACCGGCAGCGAGCGCGGCGTGCGCTTCGATCGGGAGGGAATTTCATACATCTTTTGCAATATTCATCCCGAGATGGGCGCCGTGATCCTCGCGCTTTCCACGCCTTATTACGCGATTTCGCGCGATGGCGCGATTACCATTGCGCACGTGCCGCCGGGAAGATACGCGCTGAATGTATGGTCTGAGGTCGCGACCGCCGACAGCCTGAATGCCGCGCGGAGGCAGTTGACGGTGACCGCTCAGGGAGCGGCGCTCGGCGCCATAACCCTTGTGGCCGCGCCCAGCCCCATCGTGCATCATGCCAATAAGTTCGGCGAATCGTATCCCGCGGGCGCGCAACAAGCCTATCCAGGCTCGCCCAATTGACGCCGGCAATAGCCGCCGTCAGTCCTCTCATCCCTGTTCTCAGTTTTTCGACGGCCTCTCGATGCGGTCGATGACGATCGCCTCGACCGGTCCCTTTGAGGGAACGAGTTTGAGCCCAAGCTGCTCCTCCAGCGCCGTAAAGATCGACGGCCCGGCATCGGCCGCATCGTTCGCGGCGCGCTCGTCGTCCGGCGTCCACGTCAACTCGAAATCGAACTTCTTTCCCGCCAGGCCGGTCTTGTCCACAATCAAGCGCCCGGACGTTCCCGCGAATGCGATTACGAGACTGTCCGTCGAAACTGCGCGCGCAATCATCTTGCCGCCGCCCATCGTTTCAGCCTCTGCTTCGTCGGCTGGCGCCTCTTTCATTTTGAGTCCGCCCTTGGCGATCACCAGGTCGTAGACCGGCAGATTTCGCGTCTCGCGATGCGCCTTGAGTTGGCAGCGGTCCGCCAGAAGAGATTGCATCATCGGTTGTTCCTGCTTCCACCGCTCCTTGTAGGTGAGCTTCTTCCATGCCTCGGCGGTGTCCGCGTCCACCTTGGCTTCGATGTCGTAGAGTTCTGAGTCCGCCCAACCCGGCAGTCCTACCATCTGACTGTCCATACTGACCCCGTACGCATTGCGAACCCACGCACTGACCGGGAAATTTGTCCATAGAAAGCCGTCCGGCAACTCCTGCATGGCTGCGTTCGGGCCCCCGGATTTGTCCGGCTTGATGGAGACAATCTCGAATGAATGCGGCGCTGCGCCGGAGTCAGCCGGTGCGGACGCGCCCGCCTGTCCCCCCGCAGCCGCCGTAACCGCGATCCAGCAAACAACAATTCCGATTCCGCTTCGAAGCACAACCGATTCTAGCGTTCCTCCCGGCTCGGACCATAAATCTTCTGTTGCGACAAAACACAATAGCCGATGAGGATTCAGAGACTTACCTTTGCGCTATGGACCATGTGGAAGGTCTTGGAATCGAAATGTGGTGGGCAGTGAGGAATTCATGTCGGTGGTTCGAGTTCCATATGCGGATTCACTCACCGAGCCCCTCATCATGCGCTGGTACGCCGCCCTTCGGGCCAAGAAGAACTCCGACCGAACGATCTACAACAAGCACGTGTCGGTCTTCGGCTTTCTGTCGTGGGCTGGTGTGGACACCAAGAAGCTGACAGCGAAGGCTCCCACATTCACAGAGAAGGCTGTCGAGGTCTACCGTGCTGACGAGTTGAAGACGTTCGTCGCTTCCCTGTCAAACCCATACCAGCGGATTGTGTTCGAAGTCCTGCTCAAGACGGGGCTCAGGATGCGGGAAGCGATGCATCAAATCCTTTCATCGAGGTTATGCCAGCCGAGAGCGCCGCAAGTGTTGTGCCCAAAAATCTGCGCCGGCTGATGCTCCCCGACTCATTGGATCGTTCACCATCTTCTTTCCCTCATCGCAGACTTACCCGGTGCAGGCGCCTTACCTGGCCATACAACCGCGAGTTCGGGCCGCATGTGACGAGAATGCCTGAAATCTCGGAAACAGCTCCTTCCCATGACAGCTCCACTTTGAGAGTGTCGATCGTTTCAGGCTCAATTGCTTGAACATGGAGCGCTCCTAGTTAAACTGTGCCTGCTGTTCGAAAACAGCAAGCAAATGCCGCACATCACCGAAATCGGTGTGGATGACGAACCCGGCTAAAAATGCTCGCAAAGTGAGCCTGAGCTTGCACAACGGTCCTTGAGCATTGCGACCCACGAGCGATATACGGCACTGTTCCCTGATCTCATGACCGAGTCGCGGCACGCATACCGGACATTGGGGCGTTTGGACTAAGTCGCTGGCGCGACGGACGCTGCCGCATGGGCTATCGGCAGGCATTGTTGGCTGTGTAAGCCTCGGGTCACAGGAGGTTTACCGTGACCCATCTTCGTCAGAAGATGCTGG
>JBAUBR010000427.1:0-1878 GCA_049676965.1 Occallatibacter sp. | reverse complement strand
GACCTGACGCCGGAGGAGATCGCTGCCACGCTGCAGGCGCCGCCAGCCACGGTAAAGAGCCACCTGCATCGCGGGCTCAAGTTGCTGCGGGCCAAGGCCAACAGCCATTTGAAGGAGTACATTCGTGGAGCCTGAAATGGGATTTGAGCGGAACGACGAATTCGAACAGGAGTTGCGCCAGGCTTTCGAGCGGCGTCCGGCGCCGCCGCGGCTGAAGCGCAAGTTGATGGAGGAGGTTCGCAAGCGGCAGACGTCCCGGCTGCGCAGGCCCCGGAGATGGTGGCCGCGCTTCGCCGTCGCTGCTGCGCTGGTGGTCATCGCGGTGGGATCCGTGTTGTGGCGGCAGGCCGAGGAACGCCGCGAGGGCGAAGCTGTCCGCCGGCAGGTGTTGACCGCGTTCCGCATCACCGGACACGCACTGAATGAAATGAATTCGAAGCTCGCGGCAAGGGACCGGGGACAGGATTAGGGATTAGGTACCAGGGATTAGGGAGAAGACCAATGGGATACCGAACGATTGCTTTCGTGCTGGGGCTGGGTGCATTGGCTGCGCCTGTCCTGGCGCAGACCGCACAAGAACAGTTGCCGCTGCTGGCAATGGCGCAGGCCGCGCCGGTGGGAGCGCAGGGTTCGGCGTTGCCGGTGCCTTCAGCGGTGGAAAAGGAACTGGCTGCGCGCGCCTCCAACGTGACCGAGATTACGCTGGGCAAGAATATGCTCGCCTTCGCGGCCAAGTTCATGGACAACAAGGACGAGGACGAAGCCGCTACGCGCAAATTGATCGAGGGTCTCGACGGCGTCTACGTGCGCGAGTACGAGTTCGACAAGGAGAACGAGTACACGCCGAACGAGGTCGAGCAGCTCCGACAGTACTTCGAGACCGGCGAATGGACTCCTATCGTGCGCGAGCGCTCGCGCAGAGACGGCGAAAACGCCGACATCATGATGAAGATGGTCAACGGCGAAACGCACGGTATGTTCATCCTCGAGACCGAGCCCAAAGAGCTCACGATCGTGCTCATTCTCGGGCCCATTCATCTCGATGACCTGGGCAAGCTCACGCACATCAGCGGCCTGGGCTCGCTGGGCGACGTGGCCAACGAATCGAAGCTCAAGGCAAAGACCAAGGATAAGGAAAAAGAAAAGGACGGAGGGACGCAATGAGGCGGCTGTGGATCGTTCCCATCGCATTTGTAGCCCTGCTCGTGCCGGCTGCGGTGATGGCCAGCCGCGGCGAGGGCGGATTCAATGGCGTGGTGCACTCCATTGAATCCCGGTATAACGTGCGCGCCACGCGCATCCCCTTCATGGGGCTGATGAGTTTTATTTCGGCCCGGGCCACCCACGGCGGCGTGGGCAACATGCACATAGCGGAATTCGAGTCTTTCGACGCGACTGTTGATGGCGACGAGCTGAACGCCATGGTCGAGGAGAAACTGGGCAGCGGCTGGGAGCGGATTATTCGCGAAACCAGCCGCCATGGCGGCGAGCAGACTCTGATCTTCATCCGTCCCGAGGGCTCGCGCATGGGGCTGTTTGTCGTGGATTCCGAGGGCCACGAGTTGGACGTGGTGCAAATCTCGGTCGATCCCGACCACCTGAACGAGAGTATCGGCCACTACGGCCATCGCCACTGGGACGGCGACTCCGATGCCGATGGAACGGACTAGCCAGCCGCTGCCCGTGACTTGAGTACCCAGCGCGGCGCCGATCATACCGAGCGCGGCTCTTTGCCGCTTGGCCGCGTCTGACTAAACTTTTCTCAGGCATGATCCCCCATACGCCATCGCTGGAGCCGTACCGCGGGCGGCTTGCGCCCTCGCCGACGGGCTACCTGCACGTGGGCCACGCGCGCACCTTCTGGACGGCCTTTGAGCG
>JBAUBR010000426.1:0-1990 GCA_049676965.1 Occallatibacter sp. | reverse complement strand
TCGCCCTCAATCTGCTCAAACACGACAAATCTTCCAAACGCGGAATCAAGGGAAAACGGCTCAAAGCCGCTTGGAACATCCCCTATCTGCTCAAACTACTCGGAATCTGATATGCGTCGGCCCTGGGGACATCGCTCAATGAGAACGACAACCGCGGAGTACCGCCACAGTGCTCCTCGGCACCCATCCCTCATTTTGTCCAGGTGTCAAAGCCGTTCGCCGATGAGAAGGCTGGGCGGCGCGCTGCAAAATCGCCGGGCAGTGCGCCGGGATAAACCGGCATAAAGCAGAGAATGCCAGAGTCCTGCGAGAAAGGAGCAGCGAACCAGAAGACCATCTGGTCTTGGACCAGAGCGATGGCCGGCTGGTCCCGGACAGGCCTTTCTTCGTTTATGTGCAAGCGCAGTCGAGCATCGAGTTGAAACAAAGAGCGACTCTCCTACAGCAGCTCAAGACCGTCGAACTTCCAGTTTGGCTGGATTGCGAGCAGCTTTCGAGCTTTTGCGGGCGGTAGAGCTTCGTCCGGCAGTTCGCTTCTTACATATTTGGTTGCAGCTATGACCAGAAAAGGTCATTGAAGGCAGGTTACCTTTGGGGGCACACTGAAACCGTGAAAGCATGTTCGCTCCTCTGCTGCTTCCCCTGAAAGATTGCAGAGTTGATCGAATCCGCATCGGATTTCCTCGACCTCGCCGGGTGCAGAGCTGACTAGTTGTTGAAAACATCCACTGGCCGATTCTCGGATCGGGGTGAGGGCTCATGTTCAATTCCAGTGCGTGCAAAGCGACGATCCTGGTCGCCGATGACAACGAGATGAACAGAGAACTGCTCTGTGACATTCTCACTGGCGAAGGCTATAAGGTCATTTCCGCCGAGGACGGAAACCAGGCGCTCCACACTATCGATAACAAAGCGTTCGACCTTGCCCTGCTGGACGTGATGATGCCGGGGAAGACCGGTTTCGACCTTTGCCAGCACATCAAATCCAAGCCGGAGACGAGGTTTATTCCCGTCGTGCTGGTCACCGGCCTGACGAGCGTCGATGAGCGGATTCGTGGAATTCGCGCGGGCGCCGATGACTTCCTGAGCAAGCCGGTGAACGGCCAGGAGCTGCTGGCGCGGACCCGCTCGCTGCTGCGCCTGAAGGAATATACCGACGAGCTGGAGAACGCGGAAACGGTTCTCTTCAGCCTGGCTCTGAGCATCGAGGCGAAGGACCCATATACAAAGGGGCATTGCGACCGGCTTTCCGCGTACTCCGAGGCGATGGGCCACAGGCTGGGCTTGCCGCAGGAGCAGTGCGTGGCGCTGCGCCGCGCCGGGGTCGTGCACGATATCGGCAAGATCGGCGTACCCGAACATGTGCTGCTGAAAGACACCGATCTGAACGAAGACGAATGGGCGGTGATGAAGCAGCACCCGATCACGGGCGAGCGTATCTGCTCGCCGCTGAAGTCGTTCCGCCTGGTGCTGCCCATTATTCGGCATCATCACGAAAAGCTGGATGGCACGGGCTACCCGGACGGATTGAAGGGAGACAAGATTCCTCTCACGGCCCGGGTGCTGCAGATTACCGACATTTACGACGCGCTGGTCACCGACCGGCCCTATCGCCGCGCGCTGGGCCACGAAGAGGCGATCCGGACAATGCGCGACGAAGCGAAGCGAGGCTGGTGGGACAGCAAACTGATCGACGAGCTCGAAGCGCTCATCTGCTGGCAGGCGCCGGTGGTCGAAGCGATCAAGGTGGTCCATGCGTTTTAAGCGCACCAACGATGATTGCCGGCGGCGCTTGCCGCGCCAGTGGATGCTGCCGATTGCGGGAGCGCTGTTTCTCCTTGTATCTATCCAGCCGGTCCAGCCGGCGCGGGCGCAGGGACCGAATAGCGACGACCGGAAAACGTTCCAGAGCCTAAACGAGTTGAGTCTGGAGCAGCTGGGAGACGTGGAGATCACCACGGTCTCGAAGGATCCGCAAACGGTGCAGAAG
>JBAUBR010000425.1:0-18769 GCA_049676965.1 Occallatibacter sp. | reverse complement strand
GCCGCGGACTGCCCCGTGTCGCCGGCCATCGCGCCGGAGTGGCCGCCGTGCGGCGCGTTGTGGAGCATGCACCCGGCCTGGGCATCGCCACTATTACGCTCTATGCATTCTCCGCCGACAACTGGCGCCGCCCGCCCGCCGAAGTTCAAACCATCTTGTGGTTGCTGCGGGTTTACCTGCGCCTGGAGCGAGAAAAACTGCGGCAGCGAGGTGCGCGTCTCGAGGTCATCGGCCGCCGCGATCGAATCCCAAAGCAACTGTTGCGCGAAATCGACCAGACCGAATCCGCAACTTCGGCCGGCCGCTGTCTGCATCTGCGCGTTGCCATCGATTACTCGTCGCGCGACGCGATCGCGCGCGCAGCCGCCGCAGTTCACGGCGAAGGGCCGCCCTCGGCGGACCTGATGGGACGCACGCTCTCGCGGGCACTCGCGGCGGAAAGCGGGGACGTGGATCTGCTGATCCGCACCGGGGGCGAGCAGCGTCTTTCCGATTTCCTGCTGTGGGAATCGGCCTATGCAGAGCTCTTGTTTACGGATCGCATGTGGCCGGACTTCGATGCCACAGACCTGGAGGCGGCTCTCACGGAGTTCAGGCGCAGGGAGCGTCGTTTCGGGGGAGTGCCTGCGCCAAGTGAAGTTTCAGTGGCGGCATTCGCGGGCGGTTCACAATGACTCGCCCGCTAAAAGTCAAATTCATTCTGCCTGCATTGACCGAAGCGACGGATCCTTACTGGCGCCCCATCAAGTATTCACTTTTTCCGCCGCTGGGGCTGGCTACGCTCGCGGCCTTTCTGTCTCTCGATGACGAAGCGGTCATTGTCGACGAACACGTAGAGCCGCTCGGCATCGACGACTCGCCCGACCTGGTCGTCATCCAGGTTTACATCACAAATGCGTACCGCGCCTACAAACTCGCGGACCACTATCGCAGAAAGGGAGCGTTTGTCTGTCTCGGCGGTCTCCATGTCACCTCACTCCCTGAAGAAGCAGCCGCCCACGCCTACGCTATCTTTCTCGGTCCCGGAGAGCAAACCTTCCCCGCATTCCTGAAGGACTTTCGCGCCGGCTCGCCGCAGCGCATCTACGCTTCGACCTCTGGCCGCACATTGGAGCGCATTCCCCCTATTCGCCGCGATTTTATTCGCAGAGCGTTGTACCTCGTTCCGAATTCCATCGTGGTCACGCGGGGCTGCCCGCAGCATTGCGACTTCTGCTACAAGGATGCGTTCTTTCAGGGCGGCCGCGGCTTCTACACGCAGCGCGTCGACGATGCGCTGGCCGAAATCGATCGCCTGCCCGGCCGCCACCTGTATTTCCTCGACGATCACCTGCTCGGCGACCGGCGTTTCGCCGAAGAGCTCTTCGAAGGCATGAAAGGCATGAGGCGGTTGTTTCAAGGCGCGGCGACGGTCGATTCCATCTTGCGGGGCGACCTGATCGAGCGCGCCGCCGAAGCCGGCCTGCGCAGCATCTTCGTCGGCTTCGAGACGCTGGCGCCGGAAAACCTGAAGCGCGCCAACAAGCGGCAAAACCTGGGACGCGACTACAAAGCCGTTGCCGATCGCCTGCATTCACTCGGCATCATGATCAATGGGAGTTTTGTCTTCGGCATGGACGACGACGGCGAAGACGTATTCCGCCGCACTGTCGACTGGGCCATCGAGCACGGGATCACCACGGCGACCTTCCACATTCAAACGCCGTATCCCGGCACCCGACTGCATGCGTGCATGGCGCGCGAAGGGCGCATCCTTACCCTCGACTGGAGTCTCTACGACACCCGCCACGTGGTCTATCGTCCGGCGCGCCTCTGCCCTGAGGCGCTGAAGGAGGGTTACGACTGGGCCTATCGCGAGTTCTATCGCTGGAGTTCGATCGCGCGCGCGGCGCTGCATCATGGCTCGTTGAAGCACCAAGCCAAGCACTTCTTCTACGCTGCGGGATGGAAGAAATTCGAGCCGCTGTGGGATCTGATCATCCGTGCGCGCCAGCTCACCCACGTTACGCCGCTGCTTGAAGGCGTACTTTCGCGAGTCTCCCGCGCCAAGACCGACCAGGCGAAATCCGCCGCCACAAGTTCGCCGGAAGCATTGACGCAGATCACGCTGTGACGACCACCTACGAGTCGCACAGGGCGCCTATTCTTCCGACTGCGCGCCCAAATTCTCCGGCGTCACCACGCGATGGCGCACGTAGTTGTACGGCGGCACGGTGTAGCCGCGCAGCAGCGCAATCCCGAGTTGGATCAGGCGCGGCCCGTAGCTGTCGGCCTCGTGCGAAATGGAGCCGATGATGGCGCTCTTGCCCGAGCGCATCTCTTCCAGGATCTCGGGAATGCAATCCTGACCCGCGATGGCGAACTCCTGCTCGCGGTCGGCCTGGCGCGCGGCTTCGAGCACTCCCAGCGCGCTCGAGTCGGTGGCAGCGGCGACCAGGATGCGCTGGCCCCGGCGCTGGCTGCGCAGAAAATCGGCCACGGCAAGCTGGCTGGGCTGGCGCATGCCGCGGCCCTCCAGGCGCAGGAACCGGTCGGCAGGCAGATCGGTGAGCCGCTCGCGAATGCCGTCGAATGCGCCGGTGACGCGCGCCTCCACAAAGCTGCCCGCCTCGGAAAATCCGATGCCCAGAATCCAATCCACTTTGCCCTTCCACTTGCGCAGCGCGTGCTGGGCGAGCAGCGATCCGGCCTCGTAACCTACGTCGAAGTTATCCACGCCAAAGTAAGTCGCGTTAGGGTGCGGCACATCGATTGCCACCAGCGGAATGTCGGCCTTTTTGAAGATATGCGCCACGCGCGGCGCTACCCGTTCCTCCACCTGGAACTCGAGCACCAGATCGACGCGCTTGGCTACGAACTCTTCCGCGTTCTGGATGGCAATGTCGGGATCGTAACGATTGTCGAGCAGCAGCAACTCGACGCCGGCGGCCGCGGCAGCCTGCGTGATGGAATGCGCCACGGCTACCGAGAACGGCATTTCGCCGCTCTGCGCCGCAAAGCCGAAGCGCAGCCGCCGCGGCCGCGAAACCAACCGGTAAAGGCCGTTTTGCGCCTGGGCCACGTAGCCGCGGTGCACCAGCGTCTTGAGGATGCGATAGACGCTGGTCTTCGAGATCTGAGTTTTCTGGTATACGTCCTCCAGCGTCACCGGTGCGTGGTTCTGCTCCAGCAGTTCGAGCACATCGAGCGCCTTGGACAATATAGGAATCAGGTACAGCCGTTTGATCTTTGCTTTCGGCAACGGTTCGTCCCCCTGGCGTTCTATCTTTCGATAGAATCGCAAAATAACGGCATAAGTATAGAAGCCGGCTCAATCATGTTGGGGAGGGACGAGAGGCCGCATCCATCCTGAAACTGCCGCCAATAAGATCGTAAAAATAAGATTAACTTGTTTCCCTGACAAAACGGGTGATCAATTATGCAATCTATATGACTTAATGTCGCGAATCCGAAAATTCCCGGGTGACCATCAGTAACATCGGGTTGTCGGCCGCTTGCAAATCACTCCGCACGCAATGCCTGCATTGGATCGACCTTTGAAGCGCGCGCGGCGGGTAGCCAAACGGCAAACAGCGCCACGGCCGCAAGGATCAATGGCGCAGAGACGAACGCCGCCGTGTCCCAAGCTTGCACTCCAAACAGCAGGCTGGCAATGAGCCGAGTGAGCGCAAACGCCCCGCCCAGGCCAAGCACCACGCCGATGATGGCCAGCCGCATCCCATGCCAGACCACGAGCCTGCGGATCGCGGGCCGGTCTGCGCCGAGAGCCATGCGGATACCCATCTCCTGCGTGCGCAGTTCCACGGAGTAGGCCATGAGGCCGTAAATTCCGATCGCGGCCAGCACCAGCGCCACCGCACCGAAGATGGTCAACAACATCATGTTGAAGCTCTGGCGCGCGGTGGAATGGCCCATGACTTCGTCCATGGTGCGGATGTGGGCCATGGGAAACCCTCCGCTGGCAATGCGCAGTTGCTCGGTGACAGCGGGAATGACCTGGTGCGGGTCGCCATGGGTGCGGACCACCCAGATCAGAGCCGACGTATCGGAATAAGCTGCGGCGTACCAGTCCACGACCTGCGCCGTGGGAACCATCATCATCGGATCGGGAGGATGGCCGAGGCCGTTGTTATGAGTGTCGCCCGCCACTCCAATGATCGTTCGCGCCGGCTCGTCGGCTTGCACCCCCAGGCCGGTGAGGACCTGGATGTGTTGGCCAATGGGGTCCTCGCCTGGCCAGTATTGCTTGGCAAGAGCCTCATTGATCAGCACCACGCCGGGCGCTCCCTGCGTATCGGTTTCCCTGAAGTCCCGCCCGCGCAGGACGGGAATCTTGAAAACGTCCAGATAGCCTGGCGAAATGCTCATCCATCGGCTGCCTAGCGGGCCCTTGTCCGATGGCCGGCCAACGATCTGGAACGGCAGACCGTCGTCGACCTGGTTGGGTAGCCAGACGGTCGTGGCAGAGAGTTCCACGCCGGGGATGGCATTGAGCCGGTCGCGGCCACTCCGCGAGAGCTCCGCAATGCCCGCGGTCTTGTGGAGACGTTCGCCGGTCATCGACATCTCCGCGGTGAGAACGTTGTGCGTGTCGAAGCCGGGGCCGATCTCATGCAACGCGATAAAGCTGCGAATGAGCAGCGCTGCGCCGATCAGCAGGACCAGCGCCAGCGAAATTTCGCTGACCACCAGCAGCGAATGCGTCTTGCCCTGGCGAAAGCCGGTGCCGGAACGGCTGGTGCTCTCCTTGAGCGATGAATTCAGGTCCGTGCGCGACGCGCTGAATGCCGGAAAGAGTCCGAACAGAATCCCTGTAGCCAGCGAGACGGCAAGTGTGAAGGCGAGCACCCGCCAATCGATGCCAATTGCAGAGCCGTTTTCGCCGACGCGGGGCAGGCCCGCTGGACTAATGGCCAGCAGCGCGCGCACGCCGGCAAAACCAATAAGAAGGCCGAAGACGCCGCCGGCGATGGAGAGCAGAACACTCTCGGTGAGAAGCTGCCGAACAATGCGCCCGCGGCCGGCGCCGAGCGCGGAACGAATGGCCAACTCCCGCTTGCGCGCCGTGGCGCGCACCAGCAGCAGGTTGGCGACATTGGCGCATGCGATGAGCAGCACCAGGCCCACTGCTCCCAGCATGACCTCGAGCGACCGGCGCGCGTCGCCGATGATCAAGTCGCGCAGCGGCTCAACCGCAAATCGATCGGCTTCTTCGGGGTTCTTCGTCGGATAAATGCGGTAGTACTCTGCGGTCGCGAGTTTCATTTGCGCGTTCGCCTGGGCGAGCGTGACTCCCGGCTTGAGCCGTGCCGCAGCCTGAAAGTACTCGTTCATATTCGTGCTGGCGGGTTCAAACTGAAACGGCAGCCAGATGTCAGCTTCGGGGTCGGAGAAGAATTCCTTCCCGATCACGCCCACAATCGTGTAAGGCTCGTTGCCCAGAGAGAGCGATTTTCCTACGATGGCGCGGTCGCCCGAGAACCTCCGCTGCCACAGGCCATAGCTCAGCACGACAACTTTTCCGCCATGCGGCGAGTCTTCCTGCGCGGTAAAGGTGCGCCCCAGAATCGGCCGCGCGCCAAAGAGTCGGAAGTAGCCCTCTGAAACGTGAATGCCGTGAAGCTGCTCGGGCCGGTCTCCGGTGAGATTGAAGCCGGGGCTGGTGAAATCGTAGGCGGCAACACTCTCGAAAACGCTGGTCTGCTGCTGGTAAAGATGAAACATGGGAATGGAGGCGAGGTTGGAGGCAAGCATGTTGCCGCCATGAGCAGGCGAGTGTAAGAACTCGACCATGCGATCGGCATCTGGGTAAGTGAGCGGCTTGAGCAGCACCGCGTCGACGACGGAAAAGATGGCGGTGTTGGCCCCGATGCCCAGCGCCAGCGCGGCAACGGCGACACCGGTGAAGGCGGGGTTCTTCAGGAACATCTGGAGCGCGTGTTTGATGTCGCTCGCGAGATCGCCCATTCGCCAGCTCCCTCCGCGAAGGATTTAGTGCGCTGTTTCGGAAATTCGCGATTTCGCTCCGTCGAAAGGGCGGTGGGTTTCGGACGCCCCTCCGGGGCTTGACCTTCATTTATCGCCTGCTTCCCAGGGTTCCGTCCGCCGCGGCGGACTTCACCCTGGGCTATCCTCCAAGCTCCCTCCGGGAGCCCCGTCCGCGCAGTGGCCGTTTTCATATCCTTCCGAGGAAGCTCGCGCCCAGGGATACCCAGGATGACAGCACCTTTACATACGAACTTTTGCGGAGCTACATTACGCGTAGCTGCTGACGGCCGATTGCCGGCTGCCGCGTTCGCGGCCGATCCGCTCCACGTATCCGCTGTTTCTGAGCGCCGCTAATGGGTCGGCGGGAAGTCCGCGGCCTTCGCGCCAGGCCGCGACCAGCGGACGCACGTCCTGCCAGAACGCGCCGCGCAGCGTTTCCTCGGCGGCCACCAGATCGCACGTGTGCTGATACGCAGCCAATTGTTCGCGGTCAACCAGCGCGGCCTTTAGCCACAGCTCCTGCGCCATCACCACGGTCTGCACCGTGGCTTCGATTTTTCCCTTCAGGTTGTGACTCTGGTCGATCATGTACGCCACGTCGAGCTCCAGCCCTTCGCGCGCGGCGGTCTGAATCTCATGGAAGATGCGGAAGATCTGGTAGGGGTCGATGGAGCCGAGGGTGAGGTCGTCGTCGGCGTAGCGGCGGTCGTTGAAGTGGAACCCTCCGAGCAACCCGGTATGAATGAGCCACGCCACAATCTGCTCGATGTTCTGCGTGGCGTAGTGATGGCCGGTGTCGACCAGCACGCGCGCCTGCGGGCCCGCCTCGCGCGCAAAGTGCGACGACATGCCCCAGTCGGCGATGTCGGTGTGATAGAAGGCCGGCTCGAAGGGCTTGTATTCGATCAGCAGGCGCTGGCCGGACGCGAGGCGCTCGTGGCAGGTGCGCAGCGCATCTTCGAGCCAGCCGATGCGCTTGCGAATGCTCTGCGAACCGGGATAGTTCGAGCCGTCGGGCAGCCACAGCGAGATATCGCGGCTGCCAAGCTGCCGGGCAATCTCGATCGAATCCAGCATGTGGCCGATCGCCTGTTCGCGGATCTCTTCATTGGGATTGCACAGCGAACCGAACTTGTATTCCTGGTCCTGGAACAGGTTGGGATTGATGGAGCCGGCGCGAATTCCCGATTGCCGCTCGAGATCGCGCACCGCGGCAACGTCCTCCGCGCCGTTGGGCAGGTCCCACAGGACGTGCAGCGCCAGCGTGGGCGTGGCGCCGGTGAGCCGGTTCACCTCGGTGGCATCGGCGAATTTCTCCTCGATCGTCGATGCCGCCGCCGGCTGCAGGAATTTGCCGAAGCGGGTTCCCGTGTTGGCGAATCCCCAGGAGGGAATCTCGATCTGGAAAGAATCCAGAGCCGGACCGGCCAAATCGAAAAGCGCGGATTCCGAAGGTGTCATGATCGCCTGCCTCAACTTTAAGTGAGCCGGATTGTTCCGGTCACGAATTAACTTCCATCGCGAACCAGGACCACGACCAGAAATCGCGGTCCATGGACGCCCTTGATGCGTGTCATCTCGATGTCTGCCGTGGCGCTCGGTCCTGAAATCCAAGTTACCAGCCGCGGAGCCTGCCGGCAGCGGATGAAATACTCCGGCAGCGTTTCGACCACCTGGCTGGCTCTCAAAACGCAAAGGTGCCAGTCCGGCAGCAAAGTAATGATGCGCCGCCCTTCCTGCGCGGAGTGGTGCAGAACGATGGTCCCGGAGTTCGCCACGCCGCAAAACGCGCCCGTAACCACGCCTTCGGCCTTTTCGATCTCGGCGGCTTCGAGCGCGCGGTCGATCTTCCAGTCGAAGCCTTCGGCAAGCCACTGCGCAGGCAATCCCTCCGGCGCCACAAAGGTGCGCCGGCCGCTGTGCGCTAGTTGGGCTGCGATAACGGCGGGCAGATCGTCGGGTGCGCACTCCACCACCTCCGCGTCGTACTCGCGCAGCCGTTCGATCATCAGCTCGACCCGCGCCTCGGCATCGAGTGCACCCTGTCGAATGTAGTCGCGCGGCAGGGCGGCATACGCAGCCGCGCGATCATGCCGATTTCCGATCCCGGCGCGCACGCGATCGAGGATCGCCGAGCGAGACGACACTTGCGTGCTCATTGGCCCTCCTTCGCGCGCTCCGCCCACCACTGCCTGAAAGTCCGATCGGGAAACCCGCGCAAGTCGCGAGTCATCGTCCAGCGCCCGCCGATGCCGGGCAGCGAATGAATCCAGCCGTCCTTGCGCGTGAAGAGGCGCAGGCCGATGCGGCCCAGCCGCTGCGCGAGCGCAAATAGCCAAGCCTGCGCGAAGAGGATGTTGGCGGTGCGCATGCCCCAATACAAAGGGTCGAAGAATTTACGGAAAGATTTGCGCTCGCGATCGGTGACCTGGGCGCGTAGATCGATCAGCACCTCGGGAATATTGATCTTGACCGGACAAACCTCGTAGCAGGCGCCGCACAGTGACGATGCGTAGGGCAGCGACTGTGCGTGTTCAAGGCGCATCAGCTGCGGCGTGAGAATAGCGCCGATCGGTCCCGGATAGACCGATCCGTAGGCGTGGCCGCCGGTTTGCCGGTACACCGGGCAGGCATTCATGCACGCGGCGCAGCGAATGCATTTGAGTGTTTGCCGCTCGGTCTTTCGCTTGAGCATGGCAGAGCGTCCATTGTCGAGCAGGATCACGTGGAAGTTCCGCGGCCCGTCGCCTGCGGTTGCGCCCGTCCACAGCGAAGTGTAAGGATTCATGCGCTCGCCGGTGGCCGAACGCGCCAGCACCTGCAACATCACTTCGAGATCGGCAAAGCGGGGGAGCACCTTTTCGATGCCCGCCAGCGTAATCAGGGTGCGCGGCAGCGTGAGGCACATGCGGCCGTTGCCCTCGGATTCGACGACCGCAACGGCGCCGGTCTCGGCGACGAGAAAATTCGCGCCTCCGATAGCCGTGGGAACGGTAAGAAACTTCTGCCGGAGGTAGTTGCGCGCAGCCGCCGTCAACACCTGCGGATCGTCCTTCAAGTCCGCAAGCCCCATGCGCCGCGCGAAGATTTCGCGCACCTGGCCGCGGTTCACGTGCAGCGCCGGAACCACAATGTGCGAGGGCTCATCGTCGCCCAATTGCAGGATCAGCTCGGCCAAGTCAGTCTCGAATACACCCACGCCGGCAGCTTCGAGAGCCGGATTGAGCTGAATCTCGGCGGTGGTCATCGACTTGATCTTGATCACCTCGCTGGCGCCGTCATCGCGCAGCAGTCCCGCAATGATCCGCCGCGCCTCGGCCGCGTCCGCAGCCCAGTGAACCTTGCCGCCTGCGGCGGTGCAGCTGGCTTCAAATTGCTCCAGGTATTCGCCCAGATGCTCGAGTGCGTGCGCCCGAATGGCCGATGCAGAAGAACGCAGTTCCTGCCAGTCGGTCTTTTCGGCCACGAGCTTGGCGCGCTTGGATTGAATGATGTCAATGGCGTGGGCAACGTTCTTGCGCAGTTGCGGATTGCGCAGCAGCGGCAGGGCGGCACTGGGGAACGGCGGCGCCAGCACCGGGTCCAGCACGGCTCGATCTGCGGCGGCGTAGCTCATGCGAATGCCTCCGCCGGGCTGCTTTCCGTGCTGGCCAGAATCTGCGCCATGTGAATGGTCTTCATACCAACGAATTCGCGGTGCATGGCGCCGCCCAGGTGCATCAGGCAACTGTTGTCGAGAGCCGTGCAGTACTCGGCGCCGGTGGCAACCACGTCCTGCAGCTTGGCGGCCATCATGGCCGAGGAGACCTCGGCATTCTTCAGTGAAAATGTCCCGCCGAAGCCGCAGCACCGGTCGAGATTGGCGAGCGGCAGCTGCTCCAGGCCGCGCACCTTGGCCAGCAGGCGAAGCGGACGATCGCCCAGCTGCAGCGCGCGCAGTCCATGGCAACTGGCGTGGTAGGTTACCCGGTGCGGGAAATACGCGCCAACGTCCTCCACGCCCAGCCGGTCGACCAGGAACTCGCTGAGCTCGTAAACCCGCGGCAGCAGAGCCTCCAGTTCACGCCGCAGCGACTCGGTTCCCAGTTCTTCGATAAGTTCGGGGTACTGGTCGCGGATCATGGCAACGCAGGACGAGGAGGGAATGACAACGTTTTCCGCATCCCGGTAGAGCCGGATCAGCCTTTTGGCCTGGGAAAAGGCCTCGCGACGGAAGCCGGTGTTGGCATGCATTTGCCCGCAGCAGGTCTGCCCAGGATTGAATTCGACCTCGACCCCCAGCCGCTCCAGCAGCCGCACCGCCGCGCGGCCCGTTTCCGGATAGAGCGTATCGTTGTAACACGTGATGAAAAGCGATGCGCGCATAGCTGAGGTCAAGGTTCCTTTGTCCGGCAAATTCGGAACTGCCATGGTATTCGATAGAGATACGAATTGTCTATTGCAATCGACAAACATTTTCCTTCTATTTCCAATCACGATTTTTTGCTCACTCCGCTTCGCCGGCCAGGCAGGTGCAGTATCAGCCAATGGCGTAGAAAAACTTCGCCAGAGGCTTCATGGAGGGGGCGCGGGGCTTCAGCCCCACGAAAATCGGGTGCAAAATCGGTGGGGCCTTCGGGCCCGGGGCTAAAGCCCGCTCGATATTCCGGTCCGGTTGAGGGGGCCTGAAGGCCCCTGCTCCCTCCGTTTTGACTGCACCTTTCTTCTTTACCAATAGGCGAGCTGCCCTGGCAGCCTGTTTAGCCCCGGCGGTCATGGTGCTGAAAGCGATCCCAGCAGACTGCGGCCAGCGGCTGACCACTTTGGTCCCGCAATCAGCTAGAATGGCCGGTTCCAATTTCAGGAGGCATCATGCTCGCCCAAAAGCATGGGAGACGGCTGCGCGCCGTGCGCCCGGCAGCCTTTCTCTTGTTGGTTGTTTCCATGGTTTTCGCCGGACGCCAGTGCCGTGCGCAAGCAGGTCCGAACGAAAAGAAGATTGACGCCCTCATCCAAAAGCTCACGCTGGAAGAGAAAATCCGCATGCTTTCCGGCTCCAGCATGATGGCCTCGACCGGGGTGGCGCGGCTGGGTATTCCCGCCTTTCGCATGAGCGATGGGCCGTTCGGGGCGCACGTTCCGCCGCCCTCGACGGCTTACGCCGCGGGAATCGGCTTGGCCGCCTCGTGGGATCGCCTGCTGGCTACGCGCATCGGCGGCGAGATCGGCCGCGATGCCCGCTCGCGGGGCGCCAGTTTTCTGCTCGGGCCGGGCGTCAATATTTACCGCGTGCCGCTCAATGGCCGCAACTTCGAGTATTTCGGCGAAGACCCGTTTCTGGCCGGCGAAACGGCCGTCGCCTACATACGAGGCGTGCAGTCGGAGAACGTGAGCGCCACCATCAAGCATTTCGCCGCCAACAACTCCGAATATTTCCGCTTCACGTCGGATTCACAGGTCAGCGAGCGCGCGCTCCGCGAGATCTATCTGCCCGCCTTTGAGGCCGCGGTGCGCAAGGGGCACGTGGGATCCATCATGGATTCCTACAACCTGCTCAACGGAGAGCACACCACGGCCAACTACCATCTCAACGTCGAGATCGCCAAGCAGCAGTGGGGGTTCGACGGCGTCATGATGTCCGACTGGACCGCGACCCACGACGGCATTGCCGCGGCCAACGGCGGACTCGATCTGGAGATGCCCTTCGGCGACTACATGAACGAGAAAACGCTGGTTCCGGCAGTGAGGGAAGGGAAGGTCAAAGAGGCCGTCATCGACGACAAGATCCGCCGCCTACTCCGCGTGGGTTATCGCTTTGGCTGGATGGAGCACGATCCGCTGGATGAGTCGATTCCGCGCTACAACCAGCAGGGCCGGCAGGCCGCGCTCGAGGGCGCGCGCGAGGGCATCGTCCTGCTCAAGAATGCCAACAACCTGCTGCCGCTCGATCCGACCAAGGTGAGGACTATCGCCGTGATCGGGCCGGACGCTTTTCCGGCCATACCCACCGCCGGCGGCAGCGGCATGGTGCCTCCATTTTCCCAGGTCAGCATTTTGACGGGCATCAGCGACCGGCTGGGTGTGAAGGACAACGTGCTGTACGACCGCGGCATTCCCAGGCTGGCCGTCATGGCCATGCGCTCCGGCTTTTCGCTCACGCCGGACAAATCTACCCCCGGCCTGACGGTGGAAACATTCGACAACCCCGAATTCACCGGCAAGCCGATCTCCACCAGGACGGAGAAGACCGCCAACGTCGGCACCAGCCTGCTGGGCGACCCCGACAAGATGGAAATGCTAATTGACATTACCGCCGACCAGCTGCCGACGCTCATGAACGGCGGTGGTCCTCCGCACTTCGACCGCTGGACGGGCTACTATTTTGCCCGCGCGCCGGGTAACTTCGTGGTTTTAGTCGAGAACCAGGGCAAGTACCGGCTCACCATCGACGACAAGCCGGCCATCGACCACGCCGAGATTCCCAAATCCGCCTTGGCGCAAACCGTCCTGGCGCTCACTCCCGGCGCGCATAAAGTCGTGCTTGAAAACCTGAGCGCGCCGCAGTTCGGCGAGCCGGTGATCAAGATCGGAATCGTCCAGGAAGGCGCGTTCGTGAGCCAGTCGGCCATCGACATGGCCAAGCAGGCCGACGCGGTGATCGTGGCCGTGGGATATGACGCCGACATCGAGACCGAGGGCGCCGACCGCGAGTTCCAACTGCCTCCGGGGCAGGATGAGCTGATCGAAAAGATCACCGCCGCCAACCCCAACACCATCGTCACCGTCACCGCCGGCGGCAGTGTGGACGCCTCGCGCTGGATCGACAAGGTTGCGGCGCTGCTCGACAACTGGTATCCCGGCCAGGAGGGCGGAACGGCGCTGGCCGAAGTGCTCTTCGGCGACGTCAACCCCTCGGGCCGTTTGCCCATCAGCTGGGAGCGCAAACTTACCGACAACCCCTCCTACGCCTATTACTACCCCACGCCCGGCACGCTGGAGATTCCTTACAAGGACGATATCTTCGTGGGCTATCGCGGCTACGAGCACAACGGGACCAAGCCGCTGTTCCCATTCGGTTTCGGCCTCTCGTATACCACTTTCAAATACTCCGGATTGCAGATCGTCCCCGGCTCCGGCCAGGGAGACTACGAAGTCGGTTTCAATGTGACCAATACCGGATCGCGCCGCGGCGCGGACGTGGCGCAGGTCTACGTCAGCGAAGACCATCCCCCGGTTCCCCGGCCCCCGCAGGAGCTGAAGGGGTTTACCCGTGTTGAGTTGGCTCCCGGCGAGACGCGCCGCGTCACCGTGCCGCTCGACGCGCGCTCCTTCACCTGGTACGACGAGAAAGCCGCCGCCTGGCACGCCGACGCCGGCTCCTTTACTGTGCATGTGAACCGGTCCTCGGCCGATCCGCAACTGGAAGGCAAAATCATGCTTGACCAGGCGATCGTATTGCCGGTCAAGGAGCCATAATCGCATCTGGATTCCGATCCTTCTGAGTACTTGTCCAGAAGCTGAGCGTTTTGAAGGGTACGGGCTTCAGCCCGTACATTAAGAGCTGATTTTGGTCTCCGGCTTTAGCCCCTGCGGGGATGCAAACTCCTGAAAAATCTTCCCTCAGGGGCTAAAGCCCGATGATTTGCAGGCTCTGATGTACGGGCTAAAGCCCGTACCCTTCAAACAAAATGAAGTTCTTGGACAGGTTCTAAGAGAAGATGCTTGACGGCGTGGGTGCTCGACGGCGGCGATTCCGGTTATTTTTCAGAAGGGAGCCGTGACCCACACTGTGAAACCGCCGTCTAACCGAATTGACCGTTCCTTCGTTGTCTGTCTCATTCCGTGGCGCTTTCCGGTCATGGCGGCCGTTCGGCCCTGGTTTTATCATCTGCATCGCGTAGGATAAGCAGCAGTTCGACAACACGAAATTAAGTCGCCTCGCAAACGGTTTCATGAACTTTGCCGCGGCGAAGCCTGGATGAGATGACCATGGCGGTAGGGTATCCGCAGGTTGAGCGGGTTAACCGCTTTCGCCACTGCTATATACAGCGACTTATCGCTTATTTCGGGGTCCAGCTCCGAAGAAAGGGTCCAAGCGCCTCTATGTTTCCCCTTCGTTCGTTTCCCCTTGCACTGGCGGCCAGCATATTTCTTTTTTCACCGGCATTGATCGCCCAGGAGTCCGCTCCGCAGGTGCGGATCGTTCAGCGCATCGATGAGAACAACCTGGTCACCCTCAAGGGCAACACCCACCCGCTGGCGCGCGCCCAGTACGATCGCGGCCGGGTAAGCCCCGATCTGTCCATGGATGGCCTCATCCTGGTCTTGCAGCGCAGCCCCGAGCAACAGGCAGACTTCGACCGGTTCGTCGCCAGCCAGAGCGACCCAGGCTCGCCCAACTATCACCATTGGCTCGAGCCGGAAGAGGTTGGCGAGCGGTTTGGACCGGCCGAGGCCGACGTCAATACCATCGAAGGCTGGCTGCGCGGGCATGGGTTCACTGTGGATGGCGTTCCCAACGATCGCATGTCGATCCGCTTCAGCGGGACGGCAGCCCAGGTCGAGGAAGCATTTCACACGCAGATCCACAATCTCGACATCAACGGCGTCAAGCACATCGCCAATATGAGCGATCCCCGGATCCCGGCCGCGCTCGCGCCGGTGGTGATGGGGCCCAAGGCGCTGCACAACTTCAGGCCGCATCCGCTGCACAAGCTGGGCAGCAAGGTGGTGTTCAACCGCGAAAAAGGCCGCTGGCAGCGGGTCGCCGACGATTCCGGCGCCAAGGTCAAGGCGGCCGTATCGACGGTTGCGCGCCCGCAGTTTGGCATCAATGACCCCAACGCAGGCCTGCTGGAAGATGTTACGCCTTACGACTTTGCGGCGATTTATAACGTGCTTCCCGCGTGGAACTCGGGCATCGACGGGACCGGGCAGACGATCGCCATCGCCGGGACGACGCAGATCGAGCCCGGCGATGTGGCGAAATTCCGCAGCCAGTTTGGCCTGCTGCCGATCGCTTCGTTCACGCAGGTGTCGGGAAATGGCATCAACCCGGGCGTGTGCACGAGCACCGCCTCGGACGCCATCTGCGGCATCAGCGACCTGATTGAGAACTCCCTGGACGTGGAGTGGTCCGGCGCTGTGGCGAAAGGCGCCAATATCATTCTTGTCTATTCCGGAAACAACTCTGCGGGAACGATTGACACGGTCTTCGATTCCGCGCAGTACGTGGTCAACCACAAGACGGCGCCGATTCTGAACGTCAGCTACGGCCTCTGCGAACTGGGCGAGGGCACGGCTGGCAATGCTTCGTATAACCAGCTCTGGCAGACCGCGTTCACTGAAGGAATCGCGGTCTTTGTCGCCACCGGCGATTCGGGATCAGCCTCCTGCGATGAGGGCGGCGATGAGGGTGGAGCTAACGTGCCCTATGCGGCCGAGTACGGGCTCTCGGTGAGCGGCATTGCCTCCACGCAGTACAACACGGCCGTTGGGGGAACGGATCTTTTCTGGTGCGATTTTATCCAGGACTCGAATTGCACGACGGCGGCGACCTACTGGAACACGACCAATTCTGCGCAGAAGTCCAACGCCAAAGGTTATATCCCCGAGGTTCCCTGGAACGCCACCTGCGTGAGCAAAATCGGAATTGAAGCGGCAGGATACTGGGACAACCAACTCTATCAGAGTGGCGTCCCCGATCTTCCCAATACCCCGACCGACGCGGAACAAGCGTGCAACTTTTACCTGAACTGGTTTCAAACAATTTCCGAGGCTGAGGGCCCGGATCTCGCCGGTTTAATCGACACCGTTGGCGGAGGCGGCGGGAAAAGCAATTGCACGGTCAACGATGGCCAGGACGTATCGAGCTGTAAGGACGGCTACGCCAAGCCGAGTTGGCAGGCCGGCGTCACCGGCATTCCTTCCGACGGTCACCGCGATCTGCCCGACGTCTCGTTTTTCGCATCGAATGGATTTCTGGGAAGCGCGTACCTGATCTGCGTTTCAGCCGACGGCGCCTGTACCTACACCGACACATTAGAACCCAGCGCGCAGGAGGTCGGAGGAACATCGGGTGCGTCGCCGGCAATGGCCGGCGTGATGGCCTTGATCAACCAAAGGGCCGGCGCTCCGCAGGGCAATCCCAACGCCGAACTCTACAAACTTGCCGCCAAGCGCGGCTATTCGGGTTGCAGCGCCGAATCCGTCACAACATCGAGCAGTTGCTACTTCAACGATATCGATACGCAATCGAATGTTCAGGTGTGCGACGACGGAGCCTTGGGCGGGACTCCGCCATTTCCGGATTGCCAGGTGATTCACTCCGGCGACGAGGGCGGCGTTGGCACGCTCGAGGGCTACGCTGCCACTGCCGGCTTCGACCTGGCCACCGGCCTGGGCTCGCTGAACGTGGCCAATGTTGTCAACGCATGGCCTGCCGAAACCGTTCCCGAGGTTACTCTTTCGGCAACGACCCTTGGTTTTGCCGGAACGCTGAAGGGAACCAAGAGCGCCGCCAAGACTATCACCCTGAAGAACAGCGGCCACGCCGCCCTGGCGCTGACCGGCACCGGACACGGCATCACGATCTCCGGCGCCGATAAGAGTTCGTTCCTGGAAACCAACACCTGCGGCGCCAGCGTGGCCGTCGGCGCCAGTTGCTTGATCGGTGTCACCTTCAAACCGGCAGCCGCCGGGGCACTGACCGCATCGCTCTCCATCGGCGACAATGCCTTTGGATCGCCGCAAACCGTGGCCATCAGCGGGAAGGGCACGATTCCCGGCGTCAAACTCTCGGCCATCAGCCTCACCTTCCCTGGGACGGCGGTGGGCGGCTCGGCTGCTTCGCAGGTCAACCTGGTCAACACCGGCTCCGCGGCTCTGAGCCTCAAAGGCACCGGCCTGGGCATCACCATCGTCGGCGCCAATCCCAAGTCTTTCGTCGAGTCGAACAACTGCGGCGCCAGCCTGGCTGCCGGCCGGAGCTGCACCATCACCGTAACCTTTGTCCCCAAGCAAGGAGGCGCGCTCTCGGCAGCTCTCGCCATTGCCGACGACGCTCCAGCCTCGCCGCAAAAGGTGACCCTGCACGGCACGGGCAACGGGCCGGGGATGAGCCTGTCGGCCACTGGCCTCACCTTCCCTGCCACCGAGGTCGGCAAGGAATCGGTCAAAAAGACGGTCACCCTCAAGAGCGACGGCACCAAGGCGATCAGCTTGAGCAAGATCTATATTACGGGCGGCAATGTTTACTCGTTCGTTGAAACCAATAGTTGCGGAAAGAGCCTGGCACCTGGCAAGAGCTGCGCCATCGGCGTAATCTTCAAGCCGCATCAGGCCAAGAAGCTCACCTCTGCCCTGGCCATCGCAGACAACGTGCACGGCTCGCCGCAGGTGATCCCACTCACCGGCACGGGCAAGTAGCACCAATCGCAGGATAGAAAGAATCGGGGAGGGCCAGGCCCTCCCCGATTCTCTTGCCTCCGGCTTCAATCGATCTTGTGCGCGAAGCTGCGGGATCCCACCCTTTTTCGCAACGAGCGCGAAAAGGGCGGGGAACGGAGTTCGCTTATTTCCCCAGCGCGTCCAAAGCCAGGTTGAGTTCGAGCACGTTCACGCGCGGCTCGCCGAGCACTCCAAGCTGGCGTGGCGTTAGGTGCTGCGCGATCAGCTCGCGAACACGATCTTCGGCGAGGTTGCGGGCTTTCGCCACGCGCGCAGCCTGATAGTACGCGGCATCCGGAGTGATGTCCGGGTCCAGGCCGGAGCCGGACTCAGTGACCAGATCGATGGGAACCGGTTTGCCCGGATTCTCTTTGGCGAGATTGTCGATGTCGCCCTGAATGCGCGTCACCAGCGCTTTGTTGGATTGTGCGAGATTCGAACCACCGGACGGAGAAGTCGTGGAGTCACTCTTGAAATCGGCGCTGTCGGAATAGGCCGTGGCCGAAGGACGCGGATGGAAGTAGCGGTCGGAAGTGAAGCTCTGCGCCAGCAGCTCCGAGCCAATCACCTGGCCATCCTTCAAAATCAGGCTGCCCGCAGCCTGGCGCGGAAACAGAAGTCTGGCGATGCCGGTAACCACGAGCGGGTAGCCGATGCCGAAGAGAATCGTCACGATGATCGTGTAGCGAATTGAAGTCTTCCAAACCGAGTGCACTGCAAATCTCCTCAAGCCAGATGCACGGCCACCAGAAACATATCTATGGCCTTGATGCCGATAAACGGCACGATCACGCCGCCCGCGCCATAGATGATCAGGTTGCGCCGCAGCAACGCTTCCGCAGGCTTGGGCTCGTACTTCACGCCGCGCAGCGCCAGCGGAATCAGCGCAACAATAATAAGCGCATTGAAAATTACCGCGGAAAGAATCGCCGACTGCGGCGAGTGCAGGTGCATGATGTTGAGCGCGCCCAGCACGGGAAACACACCCAGAAACATGGCCGGAATGATGGCGAAGTATTTGGCCACATCGTTGGCGATGGAAAACGTGGTCAGCGCGCCGCGCGTCATGAGTAGCTGTTTGCCGATCTCCACGATCTCGATCAGCTTGGTCGGATTGGAATCGAGATCGACCATGTTGCCGGCCTCGCGCGCCGCCTGCGTACCGGTGTTCATGGCGACGCCGACGTCGGCCTGCGCCAGCGCCGGCGCGTCGTTAGTGCCGTCGCCGCACATCGCGACCAGCTTGCCCTTGGCCTGCTCGTCGCGAATGAGCTTCAATTTATCCTCCGGCGTTGCCTGCGCGAGAAAATCATCAACCCCGGCCTCGGCGGCAATCGCCGCCGCCGTCATCGGG